>NZ_CALAOH010000082.1 GCF_937926365.1 uncultured Azohydromonas sp.
CCATCCTGATCATGACCCCGGTGCTGATGCCGGTGATCAAGGCCGCGGGGATCGACCCGGTCTACTTCGGCGTGCTGTTCATCATGAACAACGCCATCGGCCTGGTCACGCCGCCGGTGGGCACCGTGCTCAACGTCGTGGCCGGCGTGGGCCGCATGAAGATGGACGAGGTGACGCGCGGCGTCCTCCCGTTCATGGCGACGCAGTTCGCCGTCATGTTCCTGCTGGTGCTCTTCCCCTCCATCGTCATCGTGCCGGCGCGCTGGCTGGCCAATTGACCGTGCAACGGTCGGCGCCCTCGTGCGGGTGCCGGCCGCCTCGCCCTACCTGTCCGCAACTCCCGTTCCACGAATCCCGGAGACCATTGCATGAAACTCGTCCGCACCCTCTTCGCCGCCGCTGCCGCCACTGCCGTGATGGCGCTGCTGCCGCTGTCCGCCCAGGCCCAGGTCAAGGAGCGCACCGTCAAGTTCGCGTTCCAGAATCCCAAGGAGCACCCGCAGGGCATGGGCGCGCAGAAGTTCGCCGACCTGGTGGCACAGAAGTCCGGCGGCAAGATCACGGTGAAGCTGTTCCCCGGCGGCACGCTGGGCGGCGACGTGCAGACCGTCTCCGCGATGCAGGGCGGCACCATCGAGATGACGGTGCTCAACGCCGGCATCCTGCAGTCGCAGGTCAAGGAGTTCGCGGTCTACGACTTCCCCTTCCTGTTCAACAACGCGCAGGAAGCCGACGCCGTGACCGACGGCCCCTTCGGCAAGGGGCTGCTGCAGAAGCTGGAGGCCAAGAACCTGGTGGGCCTGAACTACTGGGACCTGGGCTTCCGCCACCTGAGCAACAGCAGGCGCGCCATCAACAAGGCCGATGACATCGCCGGGCTGAAGATCCGCGTCATCCAGTCGCCGATCTACATCGACCTCTTCAACGCGCTGGGCGCCAACGCCACGCCCATGCCTTTCCCCGAGGTGTACCCGGCGCTGGAGCAGAAGGCCATCGACGGCCAGGAGAACCCGGCCACCGTCATCCGCGCCAACAAGTTCAACGAGGTGCAGAAGCACCTCGCGCTGACCAAGCACATCTACAACCCGCAGGCGGTGATCGCCAGCAAGAAGTTCTGGGACTCGCTCTCGGCCGAGGAGAAGAAGATCCTCACCGAGGCCGTTGACGCCGCCACCACCTACCAGCGCGGCATCTCGCGCACCCAGGCCGACCAGGCGCTGGACGAGTTGAAGAAGTCCGGCATGCAGGTGACGGAGCTGCCCGCGGCCGAGGTCGAGAAGCTGCGCGCCAAGGTCAAGCCCGTGATCGACAAGCAGACCGCGGTGGTCGGTGCCGACACCGTCAAGGCGCTCAACGCCGAGATCGCCAAGGTCCGCAAGTAAGCGCCGCGCTTCGGGGGGCGGCCTCGGCCGCCCCTTTTCTTTGCCTAACGACTTCCACACTCACCATGTCTGCCTCCTCCGCCCCCCTGGCCTTCCCTCACAACAAGCTGCTCGTGGGCCTGATCGGCGCGGGCATCCAGCGCTCGCTCACGCCCGCGATGCAGGAGGAGGAAGCGCGCCACCACGGCCTGCGCATGCACTACCAGCTCATCGACCTGGACACCACGAAGTCCGGCCCCGAGCTGCTGCCCACGCTGCTGGCGGCCGTGCGCACCATGGGCTTTGCCGGGCTGAACATCACCTTTCCCTGCAAGCAGGCCGTCATCCCGCTGCTCGATGAGCTCTCCGACGAGGCGCGCGCCATGGGGGCGGTCAACACCGTGGTGCACCGCGACGGCAAGCTCATCGGCCACAACACCGACGGCTCGGGCTGGTCCTGGAATTTCAAACGCCAGCTGCCGGACGCGGACCTGTCCCGTGTCCTGCTGCTGGGCACCGGCGGCGCGGGCTCGGCCATCGCGCACGCGGCGCTGCGCATGGGCGTCAAGGAACTGCGCCTCTACGACGTGGACCCGGCGCGTGCTGAAGGGCTGGCCGCGGAGCTCAACCGCCTCTACGGCGCGGGCCGCGCCGTGGCGGTGGGCGACATCGCCGGCGGCATCGCCGACGCCACGGGCCTGATCCACGCCACCCCGATGGGCATGGACAAGATGCCGGGCCTGCCGCTGGCCGAGGCGCTGCTGCGACCCGAACTGTGGGTGTCGGAGGTCGTGTACTTCCCCATCGACACCGCGCTGCTCAAGGCCGCGCGCGCCAAGGGCTGCCACACGGTGGACGGCGGCGGCATGGCCGTGGGCCAGGCCGTGGGCGCCTTCAGGCTCTTCACCGGGCGCGAGCCCGATGCTGCGCGCATCGATGCCCATTTCCGCCGCCTGCTGGCCGAGCGCGCGTCCTGATCGGATTTCCGTTCGCCCTGAGGTATCGAAGGGTGAACGGCCCCGGCCGAGCGGCAGGGCTTCGATACCTCAGCCCGAACGGACACTTTTTCACGGAACAGTCAGATCAGGAGGCTCTCCCCCATGCGCCGCTCCATCGCCACCGTCTCCCTCTCCGGCACGCTGCGCGACAAGCTGCAGGCGATCGCCGCCGCGCGCTTCGACGGCATCGAGCTGTTCGAGCCCGACTTCACCAACGCGCGCATGTCCGCCGCCGAGTTGCGGCAGCAGTGCGACGACCTGGGCCTGAAGGTCGAGCTCTTCCAGCCCTTCCGTGACTTCGAGGGCATGCCCCAGGACGCCTTCGAGCGCAGCCTGGTGCGCGCCGAGAAGAAGTTCGACCTGATGGAGGCGCTGGGTTGCCCGATGGTGCTGGTGTGCTCCAACACCTCGCCGCTGGCGCTGCCCGACCCGCAGCTCGCCGCCGAGCAGTTGCATGTGTTGGCCGAGCGCGCGGCGCGGCGCAACCTGCGCATCGGCTTCGAGGCACTGGCCTGGGGCCGCCACGTCAACAAATGGCGCCAGGCCTGGGACATCGTGCAGCGGGCGGACCATCCGCACCTGGGCCTGATCGTGGACAGTTTTCATACTGCATCGCTCAAGGACAGCCCGACGGGGATTGCAGACGTCGGTGAAAAGCTCTTCTTCGTGCAGATGGCCGACGCACCGCTGCTGGGCCTGGACGTGATCGACTGGGCGCGCCACCACCGCAACTTCCCCGGCCAGGGCCAGTTCGACGTG
Source organism: uncultured Azohydromonas sp. (assembly GCF_937926365.1). Classification (GTDB taxonomy): domain Bacteria; phylum Pseudomonadota; class Gammaproteobacteria; order Burkholderiales; family Burkholderiaceae_C; genus Azohydromonas. The sequence continues at coordinate 3,119 of NZ_CALAOH010000082.1, forward strand.
GTCACGTTCTTCGAGCAGTGCGTGCGCGCGGGCTACGGCGGGCCGCTGTCGCTGGAGATCTTCAACGACGTGTTCCGCGCCACGCCCAACCGCCGCATCGCGGTGGACGCCATGCGCTCGCTGCTGTGGCTGGAGAGCGAGGTGCGCCAGCGCCTGGAGCAGGCGCAGGGCGAGGACGCCCAGGCGGCGCGGCTGCTGCAGCGCCAGGTGCTGTTCGACCCGCCGGCGGTGCCGCGCTTCAGCGGCCTGAGCTTCATCGAGTTCGCGGTGGACGGCACGCACGCCGAGGAGCTGGGCCACCTGGTGCGGCAACTGGGCTTCCGCTTCGCCGGGCGGCACCGCTCCAAGGCCGTGACGCTGTTCCGCCAGGGCGGCATCAACCTGGTGCTCAACCAGCAGGCCACCCCGGCCGCGCGCGAACGTTTCAGCCTGCAGGGGCCGTCGGTGTGTGCGCTGGGCCTGCGCACCGGCGATCCCGTGGGCGCCTTCAACCGGGCCACCGCGCTGCAGTCGGCCCGCTACGACGCGCCCACCGGCACGGGCGAGCAGCGGCTGCCCTCGATCGTGGCGCCGGGCGGCATCGTGGTGCACTTCGTGGACGAGGCGCTGGGCGAGAACGGGCTGTTCGAGAAGGATTTCATCCTCGAACCCGAGCCCGCGGACGGCGCCGGCGGCGCGGGCCTGGAGTCCATCGACCACCTGGCCATCGGCCTGACGCCGGACCGGCTCGACACCTGGGTGCTGTTCTGCCGCGCGGTACTGGGCCTGGGCGCGGGCGACGCGGTGAAGTTCGCCGATCCCTTCGGCCTGATCCGCAGCACCGGCCTGTCGGACGCGGCGCGGCAGCTGCGCTTGGTGCTCAACATGAGCATGAGCGAGCGCACGCGCATGGCGCGGGCCGCGCAGGCCAGCGGTGGCGTGGGCGTGCAGCACATCGCTTTCGGTTGCCGCGACCTCTTCGCCGCGGTGGACAAGCTCCGGCGCGCGGGCGTGCGCTTCGTGCCCATCTCCGACAACTACTACGACGACCTGCCCACCCGCTTCGAGCTGGCGCCGGAGCTCGTGGAGCGGCTGCGCGCGGCGGGCGTGCTGTTCGACCGTAGCCCGCAGGGCGACTACCTGCACGCCTACACCGAGGGCTATGCCGGCGCGGGCTTCTTCTTCGAGCTGGTGCAGCGCCTGGGCGGCTATGACGGCTACGGCGCCGTCAACGCGCCGGCGCGCATGGCCTCGCAGGCGCAGGAGGAGCAGCAGTAAGCGCGCAAGGACTTGCACACCGGCCGTGGGCTGACCTTGAGGCTGATCAAGCTGCCTCGTCACGGCCGTGGAGCCGCCGGAGCCGGACAGGGGAAAATGGACAGCTGCCTGTCCCCGCTTTGCCCAAGCAGTACCCCCTGTGACCGACGCCCCGCTCCAGGCGCCCTCCCCGCTTTCCGACGATCCGGCCGCCGAACGCCGTGCCCTGCGAGCCACGCGGCTGCTGGCCGCCGCGGTGACGGCGCTGGGCGGCGCCGTGCTGCTGGGCTGGGTGCTGGACATTCCCACGCTGCGCCACGTGCTGCCGCGCTTCGAGTCCATGAAGCCCAACGGGGCGGCCGGCTTCGTGCTTTGCGGCACCGCGCTGCTGGCGTGGGGATTCAAGCCGTTGCCGTGGCGCCGGCTGGCCCGCGCCCTGGGCGCGCTGGTCGTGGTGCTGGCGCTCGCCGCGCTGTTCCAGGATCTGGCCGGCATCGATCTGGGCATCGACGCCTGGCTGATCGACGTCCACCGCGTTGCGGGCGAGAGCTCGGCCCGCATGGCGCCGCTGACGGCCTTGTGCTTCGTGCTGTGCGGCAGCGCGCTGGCCTCGGGGCCGGGCTGGATCGGCTCGCGCGGCGCGCGCTATTGCGCCCTGGGCACCGGCTTCCTCGCCCTGGTGGCGCTGTTCGGCTACCTGTTCGGCAACGACGCGCTCTACCGCCTGGGCATGTACCGCGCCATGACGGCGCATGCCGCCCTCGGCATGCTGGGCCTGGCGGCAGGGATGCTGCTGGTGATGCGGCCGCGGCACGGCGAGGGGCAGCTCTCGCGCCTGGTCACCACCGTGGCGCTGGCCGTGCTGCTGTCGGTGGGCTGGGTGGTCTCGGACCGGCTCAACAGCCTGGCCGAGTCCGACCGCCGGGAGACGCGCCAGGAGCTGGCGCTGCACGAGCTGGACCGGCTCAGCCTGTCCCTGGTCAACGCGGAATCGGCGCTGTACGGCTACATCCTGACCGGGGAGGAACTGCGGCAGGAGCTCTTCCATCGCGCCGTGCTGGCCGCGCAGGGCCAGCTGGCGTCCGCGCAACGGCTGCTGGAGGGCCAGCCCGAGCAGCACCATTGGCTGGCGCGGTTGGCCGTGCCCATCCATGAAGAGCTGCTGCGCATGCAGGCCAGCGTGGAGCTCATGCGCATGCAGGGCCCGGCGGCCGCGCGCCAGAGCGTGCTCGCGGCCGTGGACGGCGAGGTCCACATGCTGGGCATCCGGCAGCAGATCACGGAGTTGCAGGCGCAACAGCAGCGCCTGCTGGAACACAGCGTGGCGGCCAAGCAGGCCGACATCCAGCGCGCGCGCCGCACGCTGCTGGGCGGCGGCGCCTTCGGCACGCTGCTGCTGCTGGGCATCCTGGCGCTGCTGTGGCGCGAGAACGCCCGGCGCCGCGCCAGCGAGATCGAGCTGCAGCAGCGCCGCGACGAGGCCGAGGCCGCCAGCCGCGCCAAGAGCGCGTTCCTGGCCAGCATGAGCCACGAGATCCGCACGCCCATGAACGCCATCCTGGGCCTGACGCACCTGCTGCAGCGCGACGGCGCCACGCCGCAGCAGTCGGCGCGGCTGGGCAAGATCGACGGCGCGGCGCGGCACCTGCTGTCCATCATCAACGACGTGCTGGACCTCTCGAAGATCGAAGCCGGCAAGCTGCGGCTGGAGGAGCGCGATTTCGGCCTGGGCGCCCTGCTGGAGCAGGTGCGCTCCTTCATCGCCCCTGCCGCCGCGGCCAAGGGCCTGGAGGTGCGGGTCGTTGCCGAGGGCGCGCCGTCCTGGCTGCGCGGCGACGACACCCGCGTGCGCCAGGCGCTGCTCAACTACGCTGCCAACGCCGTGAAGTTCACGGCGCAGGGGCAGATCACGCTGCGCGCACGGCTGCTGGAGCGGCGCGGCGAGCGGCAGCTGATGCGCTTCGAGGTCGAGGACACCGGCATGGGCATCGACGCGCAGCTGCTGCCGCGGCTGTTCGAGGCCTTCGAGCAGGCTGACCGATCGACCACGCGCCAGCACGGTGGCACGGGGCTGGGGCTGGCCATCACGCGGCGCGTGGCCGCGCTCATGGGCGGCGAGGCCGGCGCCGACAGCACGCCCGGCCGTGGCAGCCTGTTCTGGTTCACGGCCTGGCTGGGCCGCGGCGAGCCGGTGCAGGCGGCCGGGCCCGCCGGGGTGCAGGCCGAGACCGAACTGCGGCGGCGCCATGCCGGCGCGCGCGTGCTGCTGGCCGAGGACAACGCCATCAACCGCGAAGTGGCGCTGGAGCTGCTGCACGGCGTGGGGCTGGTGGTGGACGTGGCTCAGGACGGCGAGGCGGCGCTGGCGCAGCTGCGGCGCGAGCCCTACGCCCTGGTGCTGATGGACGTGCAGATGCCGGTGATGGACGGCCTGGAGGCCACGCGCGCGTTGCGGGCGCAACCGGCGCTGGCCGCGCTGCCCGTCATCGCCATGACCGCCAACGCCTTCGAGGAGGACCGCGCCGAGTGCCTGGCCGCGGGCATGAGCGACTTCATCGGCAAGCCGGTGAACCCGCAGGCCCTGTACGCGGTGCTGCTGAAGTGGCTGCCGCCGCTGGCGCCCGCGCCGCCGCCCGCGCCAGCGGTCCGGGTCCAGCCTGCGCCGGTGTCCGAGGCGGCACTGTCCGCCGGGCCGGCCGCGGCGGCCGGTGCCTCGGCATCGCAGGACGACCTGCTGGCCCGGCTGGCGCAGCACCCGGGCATGGACGTGGACGGGGCCCTGACGCGGCTGGCCGGCCTGGAGCACCGCTACGGCGCGCTGCTGCGGCTCTTCGCCAGCCACCACGGCCGCGACGGCGAGCGGCTGGCGCAAAGCGTGGCGCGGCAGGATTTCAACGCCGCCCGTCTCACGGCGCATGGGCTCAAGGGCCTGGCCGCCACGCTGGGCGCCACCGAGCTGGCCGAGTCCGCCCAGGCGCTGGAGACGCGGCTGCGCGAGGGCTGCATGGACGCGGCGGAGCTGCGTGCGCTGGCAGCGTCGGTGGAGCAGCGCCTGGTGCCGCTGGTGCGGCTCATCGAGGAGACGGCGGTGGACGCTCCTGGCGCCGAGGCTTGAGCGCGGGCGGCAGCGCATCGCCCGCCTGGCGGCGGCGGAACAGCGCCGCGCGGGCCAGCACCATGGTCGTCACCGGTGCGGTGATGGACAGCACGATGATGATCAGCCACACGTGCAGCGACAGGCCTTCGCCACGGGCCGAGAAATGGACGATGGAGGCCAGCGTGACGATCCACGCCGCCAGCGTCGAGGCCAGCGCTGGCGCGTGCATGCGCAGGAAGAAGTCCGGCAGCCGCCACAGGCCCAGGCCGGCGGCCAGCACCATCGCGCCGCTGAGCACCAGCAGCACGGCCACGACCCACTCGCTGGTACTGGTCATTCGATGACCTCCCCGCGCAGCAGGAACTTGGCCAGCGCCACCGAGCTCACGAAGCCGAACAGCACCATCAGCAGCGCGCCCTCGAAGTACATGCTGCTGTCGTAGCGGATGGCCAGCACCAGCATCAGCAGCATGCCCACGACGTACATGAAGTCCACGGCCAGCACGCGGTCCTGCGCGCTGGGGCCGCGGAACAGGCGCATCAGCCCCAGCCCCATGGCCAGCACGTACATCACCAGCGTCACCGTGATCGCCACGGAAAGCACAGGGCTCATTGGAAGATCTCCCGCAGCGGCCGCTCGTAGCGCTGCTTGTAGTGGTTGACGAACGCGGCTTCGTCCCCGACGTCGAATACGTGCAGCAGCAGCGCGCTGCGGTCGGGCGCGAGCTCGCACCAGACGGTACCGGGTACGACGGCCGTGATCACCGACAGCGCGGCCAGCGCGTGCTCGTCCCGCAGCTCCAGCGGGATCAACACGAAGCGGCCGCGCGGCGGCCGCCAGCGCGCGCGCAGCGTGCCGTGCGCCACCTGCAGCGCCGACAGCACCACGTCGTGGCCCACCGTCAGGATCAACCGCGCCAGCACCAGCGGCCGGCGTACCGGGCCGCTCGGAGGCCGCAGCGGCGCCATCAGCCGCGGCAGCAGCACGGCCAGCACGCCGCCCAGCAGCAGGTGCGCCGGGCTCAGGCTCTCCTGGAGCATCAGCCACAGCGCGAACAGCGCGGCCGACAGCAAGGGGGCGGGCAGCCAGCGCTTCATGGCGTGGCCTCCACGGCCGGTGCGACAAGCTCGGCCGGCGCCACGGGCCGCGCCCCCATCACGGCGTCGATGTAGCGCCCGGGCTGGTGCAGCGTGTCGGCCGTGCGGCGCATGTAGCGCAGGGCCGCGTCGCCGTGCACCGACAGCAGCAGGCAGCCCAGCAGCAGCAGCCCGATGGGCAGCGTCTCGATGATGCGCAGCCGTGGCGCGGGCCGGGCTTGCAGCGTCCAGAAGTGGCGCATGCCCACGCGCAGCAGCGCCGTGACGGCCGCCAGGCCGGAGACGATCAGCAGCGCGAACAGCACCCAGCCCGCGCCCTCCTGCAGGTACAGCAGCGTCGTGAGCATGGCCAGCTTGGCGACGAAGCCCGACAGCGGCGGCAGCCCCGCCACCACCAGCGTGCACACGGTGAAGGCCACTCCCAGGAAGGCCAGCGCCGCCGGGATGGCCCGCCCGGTGAGCGCCTCCTCGTCGTCGTCGAGGTTGGTGCCGGCCGGCGGCTCGGCGTCCACGAAGAACGGCAGCGCCTCGCGGCTGTCGTCGAGCTGCGGCGGCGCGACCTCCACCTGCCGCGCCCGCTCCAGCAGCTCCACCAGCAGGAACAGCGCGCAGCCCGCCAGCGTGGAGCTGGCCATGTAGAACAGCGCGCCACTGCTGAGCGCGGGCTGGTTGAAGCCCAGCGCGGCGATGAGCGTGCCCGAGGAGGCGATGACGCTGTAGCCCGCCAGCCGCGCGAGCTGCTGCGAGGCCAGCATGCTCACCGAGCCGAAGGCCAGCGTCGCCAGCCCGCCCCACACCAGCGCCTCGCTGCCGAACATCGCCGATGCGCCCGCGCCGATCGGGAAGCACAGCGTCCACAGCCGCAGCACCGCGTACACGCCGACCTTGGTGAGGATGGCGAACAGCCCGGCCACCGGCGCGCTGGCCGCGGCGTAGGCCGGTGGCAGCCAGAAGTTCAGCGGCCACAGCGCGGCCTTGGCCAGGAAGGCGATGGCCAGGATCGAGGCCCCGGCATGCAGCAGCCCGCGGTCGCTCTCCGGGATCACGCGCAGCTTCATGGACAGGTCGGCCATGTTGAGCGTGCCGGCCACGCCGTAGAGCAGCGCCACGCCGATGAGGAACATCAGCGAGGCCACCAGGTTGATGGCGATGTAGTGCAGTCCGGCACGCACCCGCGCCGTGCCGTCGCCGTGCAGCAGCAGCCCGTAGCTGGCGGCCAGCAGCACCTCGAAGAAGACGAACAGGTTGAACAGGTCGCCGGTGAGGAAGGCGCCGTACAGCCCCATGAGCTGCAGCTGGAACAGCACGTGGAAATAAACCCCGGCCTGGTGCCAGCGCGCCAGGGCGTAGAGCAGCGAGGCCAGCCCCACGCCGCCGGCCAGCACCGCCATCAGCGCCGAGAGCCGGTCGGCCACCAGCACGATGCCGAAGGGCACGGGCCAGTTGCCGGGCAGGTACAGCGAGAAGGCCTGCGCCGCGTCGCCCACGCCCACCCGGCGCAGCAGCAGCACCGCCAGCACCAGCCCCGTCACGGTGGAGGCGAGGTTGAGCGTGGCCTTGAGCCCGCGCCACCGCGTGCCCAGCAGCAGCATGAGCGCGGCCGTGGCCAGCGGCAGCAGCACCGGCGCGACCACCAGGTGCTGCAGCGGCATCTCCAGAACGGACCAGACCTCGTTCATGGCTGCTCCTCCTGGCCGTCCACGTGGTCGCCGCCGCTCAGGCCGCGCAGCGCCAGCAGCACCACCAGGAACAGCGCCGTGGTGGCGAAGCCGATGACGATGGCCGTGAGCACCAGCGACTGCGGCAGCGGGTCGGTGTAGTTCTCCAGGTTGGCGGCGAGCCCGGGCTTGACGATGGGCTCCTTGCCTACAGCCAGGCTGCCGATGCTGAAGATGAAGAGGTTCACCGCGTAGGACAGCAGCGACAGCCCGATGAGCACCTGGAAGGTCCGCGGGCGCAGCACCAGCCACACGCCGGCGCCGGTCATCACGCCGATGGCCAGGGAGACGATGAGCTCCATCAGAGGCCCTCCTCGCCGGTGGCCTCGTCCGCGCGGCGCCGCACGCGCAGCGACTGGTGCGCGATGGCCGTGAGCAGCAGCAGCGTCGCGCCCACGACCACGGAGAACACGCCCAGGTCGAAGAAGGTGGCGCTGGGCAGGTGCACCTCGCCGATGAGCGGCAGCGTGAAGTGCGCGGTGTGCGTGGTCAGGAAGGGATGGCCCACCACCAGCGAGCCCAGCCCGGTGAACAGCGCCAGCAGCAGGCCCACGGCGATCCAGCGCGGCGGGCGCAGGTGCATGCGCGCCTCCACCCAGCGCGTGCCGCCGACCATGTACTGCGCGATGAAGGCGATGGCCACCACCAGCCCGGCCACGAAGCCGCCGCCGGGCTGGTTGTGCCCGCGCAGGAACAGGTGCACGGCGAACATCGCGGCCACGGGCAGCAGCAGCCGCACCAGCACCGCGGGCACCTCCAGGTAGCGCTGCTCGGCCACGGGCCCTGCCGCGGCCGTGGTCGCGGCCGGGCGCTCGGCCAGGTCGCTGTGCACGTTGTCGCTGACCACCTGCTGCTGCGCGGGCTGGTGGATCACTTCCTGCGGCGGCCTGAAGCGCCGCAGCAGCGCGAACACCGTCAGGCCCACGATGCCCAGCACCGTGATCTCGCCCAGCGTGTCGAAGGCTCGGAAATCCACCAGCATCACGTTGACCACGTTGGCGCCGCCGCCCTGGGGCAGCGCGCGTTCAAGGAAGAAGGGAGAAATGCTCAGCGGCGCCTCGCGCGTGAGCAGCGCGTAGGACAGCGCCGCCAGCCCGGTGCCGATGAGCAGCGCCAGCACGAAGTCGCGCCGCCGCCGCCAGCGCGCGCGGCCCAGGGTGCGCGGGTCGTCCAGCTCCACGCGCCGCGGCAGCCAGCGCAGCCCCAGCAGGAACAGCACCAGCGTGACCACCTCCACCGTCAGTTGCGTCAGCGCCAGGTCGGGCGCGGAGAACCAGGCGAAGGTGATGCACAGCGCCAGGCCCACGATGCCCAGCATGACCAGCGCCGCCAGGCGGTGGAACTTGGCTTGCCACGCCGCGCCGATGGCGCAGGTGCCGGCGATGATCCACAGCAGCACGAACTCCAGCGTCGCGGGCACGCGCTGGCGGTGGCCCCACTCCAGCGGCACGATCAGCGCCGAGCCCAGCGCCGCGGCGCCGGCGATGGCCACCATCCAGAACAGTTGCGGCTGCAGCCGCCGCGTGCCGGCCCAGCGGCGTCCGCGCCAGGCCAGGGCTGTGACCAGGGCCAGCGTGTACTCGAACAGCCGCTTGCCTTCCCAGGGCACCAGCGGCACGCCCCGTCCGCCGCGGCGCTTGAAGTGCGGGGCGAAGCGCAGGTACACCGCGATGCCCACCACCAGCGCGATGAGGCTCATCACCAGCGGCGTGTTGAAGCCGTGCCACACGGCCAGGCTGTAGTCGGGCAGCGTGCCGCCCACCACCGGCCGGGCCGCCGTGGCCAGCATCGGGCCGACCGACCAGGCCGGCAGCGTGCCCACGACCACGCAGGCCAGCACCAGCAGCTCGATGGGCAGCCGCATCCAGTGCACCGGCTCGTGCGGCCGGCGCGGCAGGTTGCGCGCGGGCGGGCCGAAGAAGACGTCGTGCCCGAAGCGCAGCGAATACACCACGGCGAACACGCCGGCCAGCGTCGCGGCCAGCGGCAACGCTGCTTCCACGCTGGGATGCGAGCTCACGAACACCGTCTCGGCGAAGAACATCTCCTTGGACAGGAAGCCGTTGAGCAGCGGCACGCCGGCCATGGCCGCGCAGGCCACGATGGCCAGCGTGCCGGTGACGGGCATGCTGCGGTACAGGCCGTCCAGGCGCCGCATGTCGCGGGTGCCGGTCTCGTGGTCGATGATGCCCACGGACATGAACAGCGAGGCCTTGAAGGTGGCGTGGTTCATCATGTGGAACACCGCCGCCACGGCGGCCAGCGGGCTGTTGAGGCCCAGCAGCAGCGTGACCAGCCCCAGGTGGCTGATGGTCGAGTAGGCCAGCAGCCCCTTGAGGTCGTTCTGGAACATGGCCGCGTAGGCGCCCAGCAGCAGCGTGGCCAGGCCCGCGCCGCCCACGGTCCAGAACCAGGCGTCGGTGCCCGCGAGCACCGGCCACAGCCGCGCCAGCAGGAACACGCCGGCCTTGACCATCGTGGCCGAGTGCAGGTAGGCCGACACCGGCGTGGGCGCGGCCATGGCGTGCGGCAGCCAGAAGTGGAAGGGGAACTGCGCGCTCTTGGTCAGCGCGCCCAGCAGGATCAGCCCCAGCGCCAGCGGGTACATCGGGTGCGCGCGCACCGTCTCGCCCGCGGCCAGCACGGCGTCGAGGTCGTGGCTGCCCACGATGTGGCCCAGGATCAGCAGCCCGGCCAGCAGCGCCAGCCCGCCCGTGGCCGTCACGGTGAAGGCCATGCGCGCGCCGCGCCGCGCGTCCTTGCGGTGGTACCAGTAGCCGATGAGCAGGAAGGAGAAGACGCTGGTGAGCTCCCAGAACACCACCAGCTGGATCAGGTTGCCCGCCGTCACCACCCCCAGCATCGCGCCCATGAAGCCCAGCAGCAGCGAGTAGAAGCGGGCCGCGGGGTCCTCGGGCGAGAGGTAGTAGCGCGCGTAGACGATCACCAGCAGCCCCATGCCGCTGACCAGCATCGCGAACATCCAGGCAAAGCCGTCGAGCCGCACCACGATGTCCACGCCCAGCCCGGACAGCCACGGCAATCGCTCGCTCACCATCGCGCCGCCGGCCACCTCCGGGTACAGCAGCGCCAGGGGCACCGCGACGGCCAGCGCCACGGCCGCGGCCCACAGCGATTCGACGTTGCGCGCGTTGGTGGGCAGCAGCGCGGCAATGGCGCTGCCCACGAACGGCAGGCACAGGAGCAACAGGAGTGACATGAGTGCGCAGTCTAGCGGTCGGTCGGGGCCGCTCTTTTCAGGCAAAAAGCTCGTGCTGAGTCGAAAACCGGCCAAGGGTTCCGCGGCCGGGGCCGAGGGCTGATGCCGGTCAACGGTGAGCGCGTTGCCGGCATGGCGACGCGCGAGCGTGCGCCGCGGTGCGGCGAAGATGCGCCCTCGGCCATCCCTCGCGCCGCCCCCTCCCCTCCTGGAAAGGACCGCATGAGCCCCTTGAGCCCCTTGAGCCCGATCCTCGTGGCCACCGACTTCTCCACGCCGGCCCGGCATGCCGTGCAGCGCGCGGCCCGCGTTGCGCATGAAACCACCGCCGCGCTGAAGCTGCTGCACGTGCTGCCAGGCGACGTGCTGGGCCTGCTGCGCGAGTGGCTGGGCACGGACAACGCCACGGAGTCGCAACTGCTGGAGCAGGGCCGCCAGCAGCTGCTGCAGCTGGCCCAGGAAGTGGGCTCGGCCCGCCACGTGCGGCAGATCGAGATCAGCGCCAAGGCGGGGCCCATCGTGCGCGAGATCCTGGCCGAGGCCCAGTGCTCGGCCGCCGGGCTGCTGGTGCTGGGCGCGCGCGGGGCCGGCTTCCTGCGGCGCCTGGCGGTGGGCACGACCTCCGAGCGGCTGCTGCGGCGCACCCTCACGCCGCTGCTGGTGGTGCGGCAGACGCCGCACGAACCCTACCGGCGCGCGCTCGTGGCCGTTGATTTCTCACCCTGGTCTGCCCAGGCGCTGGCCCTGGCCCGACAGGTGGCGCCGCACGCGCAGCTGGTGCTGCTGACGGTGTTCCAGGTGCCGTTCGAGGACAAGCTGCGCTTCGCCGGCGTGGACGCGGAGACGGTGGAGCAGTACCGGCTCCAGTCCCGCGCCCGGGCCGAGCAGGAGTTGCACGCCCTGGCCGAGCGGGCCGGGCTGCGGCCCGGCCAATGGACAAGCTGCGTGCTGGAAGGCGATGCGTCGCTGCGCATCGTCGAGCAGGAACAGGAGCAGGACTGCGACCTGGTCGTGCTCGGCAAGCATGGCCGCTCGCTGACGGAGGACCTGCTGCTGGGCAGCGTGACCAAGCACGTGCTGGCCGAAGGCGGCGCGGACCTGCTGGTGTCCACGGCGCACGCGGGCCAGGACCAGCCCACGGCCGGCGAGCAGGACGCGTAGCCCGCCGCGCGCCGGCCGGCGCCTCCACGCTGCGGCCGGCGCGTGGCTTACAGCGTGTAGATACCGTGGGCCTCGGGCTGGAACTCAATGGCCTCCACCCGCGCCGCGCCTTCCCAGCCGTCGGGCAGCCGCCAGCGCGCCACCTCGCCCACGCGCAGGCCCAGCACGCTCATGCCCACCGGCGAGAGCACCGACACGAAGCCGCGCGCGGGCTCGGCATCGGGCGGGTAGCACAGCGTGAGCTTGAGCTGGCGGCCGGTTTCCAGGTCGGTCAGGCGCACGCGCGAGTGCATCGTCACCACATCGGCGGGAACCTCGCGTGCAGGCAGCAACTCGGCTTGCTGCAGCACGGCGGCCATGGGATGGCTGCGCTGCTCATCGTGGTTGATCAGTCGCCCGATGCGGCTGTGGTCCAGCTCGGTCAACGTGCGGTCGTCGGTGGTCAGGATGTTCATCTACGGTTCCTGCAAGCAAGGCCAGGGCAGGCGGTGCCCGGGCACGGATGGGGCGCTGTAGGTGGCCCGGCGATCGACGTTGCGCGAAGAGGAGGGACAGGGATCGCCGGGCTCAGCAGGGTGCGGCCGGCTGGCGTCGCAGCCCGCATCGACACCGTCGCGCGCCGACACCGCCACGGCTGGGCGGTGTCGTTGCAGCGCACGGGCGGAGCGGGACATCCATGGGCGGCGAGGGTAGGCGCCCTGCCAATCCGCAGGCAAGCACGTGCCTTTTGAAACACCATTAGGTCGTCGCTGGAAGTCGTACAACTTGATCGAGGCGACGGCACCGCACGGGGCAAGAAACAGGGGAATTCGGCGCGCTTTGGGAGTGAGGAAGCCTCGGCGGGCCAAAATGGTGCGTTCTTTTGTCGCGTGTTGTCGTACAACCAAGGAATTTCCGCTGGCTGGATGACAACCCTCAATCGCCTTCACGAACCCTGGAAATGCCCTGCGCCACCCCTGCACGCCCTGCCCCGTCGGCCACTGACGTCTTCACCGAACGCAACACGGTGTTCCTGCTCGCCACCCTGTGCTGCCTGCTTTGGGGCAGCGCCTACCCGGCGATCAAGGGCGGTTTTGCGCTGTTCGGCATCGAGGCGGGCGACGTGGCGTCCAAGCTCGTGTTCGCGGGCTGGCGCTTCGTGCTGGCGGGCGCGCTGCTGCTGGCGCTGGCGGCCTGGCAGCGCAAGGACGTGATGGGCCCGTTGCGGCGCCAGCCCGGCATGCTCACCGTGCTGGGCGCGACGCAGACCACGGCGCAGTACATCTTCTTCTACGTCGGGCTGGCCTACACGACAGGCGTGAAGGGCTCGATCCTCAACGCCACGGGCGTGTTCTTCAGCGTGCTGCTGGCGCATTTCATCTACCACAACGACCGCTTGAGCCCGGCCAAGGTGCTGGGCTGCCTGGTGGGCTTCGCGGGCGTGATGGTCGTGAACTTCCACGCCGCCGGGGGGCTGGATTTCGAGTTCACGCTGCTGGGCGAAGGTTTCATCGTCATCGCCGCCTTCGTGCTCTCGGCCGCTTCCATCTACGGCAAGCGCGTGTCGCAGCGCATGGACGCGATGGTGATGACGGGCTGGCAACTGGGTATCGGCGGCGCACTGCTCCTGCTGCTGGGCTACGGCAGCGGCGGCGGGCTCTCGGGCTTCACCCCCGCCTCCACCGCGCTGCTGCTCTACATGGCGCTGCTGTCCTCGGCGGCCTTCGCGCTGTGGAGCCTGCTGCTCAAGCACAACCGCGTCAGCCTCATCACCGCCTTCACTTTCCTGATCCCGGTTTTCGGCGCGCTGCTGTCGGCGTTGTTCCTGGACGAGAACATCCTGGAGTGGAAGAACGCCCTGGCACTGCTGCTGGTGTGCCTGGGCATCCGGCTCGTGACGCGCGAGGCCGCGGCGCCGACGAAGCCGGCCGGCACCGGCGGACGCTGAGCACCGTCCGCCATCGGGGCGCACAGCCGTCTCGAATGGAGTCAATTTAAGGGTTAACCCTGAATCAGCAAGGACTTGCTGCACCGCAACACAATCGCCGCCTTTCTTTCGGCTTGACCGAAGTCAATGCGGCGAGGCCGTGAGGGCTTCGGGGCCCCTTTGCCCATGTCCTCCGCCCCACCGCTGTCCAACGCTTCCAGGCTGTCCTCGTCCCCGGTGTCCCAGGCCCTGGCCGAGCGGCGGGCCCGGGCCTTCTGGCCCTCAGTGATTGCGCTGGGCGTGGGCGGCTTCGCCATCGGGACGGGCGAGTTCGTGATCATGGGCCTGCTGCCCGAGGTGGCGCGGGACCTGGGCGTGTCCATTCCGCAGGCGGGCCACGTGATCAGCGCCTACGCGCTGGGCGTGGTGCTGGGCGCGCCGGTGCTGGCCGTGCTGGCGGCGGGATGGCCGCGGCGCGCGCTGCTGCTGGTGCTGATGGCGCTGTTCGCGCTGGGCAACTTCGCCAGCGCGCTGGCGCCGGGCTACCTGTCGTTGAACCTGCTGCGCTTCGTCGCCGGGCTGCCGCATGGCACCTACTTTGGCGTGGCGGCGCTGGTGGCCGCCTCGCTGGCGCCGCCCGACCGGCGCGCCAGCGCGGTGGGACTGGTGATGTCGGGCCTGACCAGCGCCACGCTGGTGGGCGTGCCCATCGCGGCCTGGCTGGGCCAGCACGTCGGCTGGCGCGCGGCCTTCGTGCTGGTGGGCGCCATCGCCACGCTGGCCTGCGTGCTGATCCGCCGCGGCGTGCCCGACCTGCCCGCGGCCGGCGGCGCCAGCCCGCTGCGCGAGCTCGGCGCGCTGGCGCGGCCGCAGGTGTGGCTGACGCTGGGCATCGGCGCCATCGGCTTCGGCGGCATGTTCGCCGTGTTCAGCTACATCAAGCCCACGCTGATCGAGGTCGCGGGCCTGTCCATCGACGCCATGCCGCTGGCGCTGGCGCTGTTCGGCATCGGCATGGTGGTGGGCAACCTGCTGGGCTCGCGCCTGGCGGACAAGTCGCTCAAGGGCACGATCGCCGGTCTGCTGGTGTGGAACGCCGTGGTGCTGGGCAGCTTCGCCTTCATGGCCGGGCACGCGGCGATGGCCGCGATCAGCGTGTTCCTGATCGGCACCATCGTCGCCATCGCGCCGGCGCTGCAGATCCGGCTGATGGACGTGGCCGGCGAGGCGCAGACGCTCTCCGCCGCGCTCAACCACTCCGCCTTCAACATCGCCAACGCGCTGGGCGCGTGGCTGGGCGGCGTGGCCATCGCCGCCGGCCTGGGCTGGACCTCCACCGGCTGGGTGGGCACGCTGCTGGCTCTGGGTGGCATGGCGGTGTTCGCGGTGTCCATCTGGTGGGACCGCCGCGCCGGCAGGCGTTCATAACGCCAGGCGCGTCACGGCCGAGGCGCAACGGCGTCCCCACGATGCCCGCGGACCTGCCGACCTGGGACGTCCCGGCCCCGCAGGCCGGCTCAGTTGCTTGGAGCCTCAAGAGATGAAAACGCTGTTTGCCATCGCAACCCTTTCGCTGACCTCGGCCCTGGCGTTTGCCGCCGATCCCGAGTTGACCGAAGCGCAGGTCGAGCCCGCTTTCGCCAAGGCCGATGCCAACAAGAACGGCACCGTGGACCTGGCCGAGGCGAAGAAGTTCGGCATCACCGAGAAGGCCTTCACCAAGGCCAACCCGGACAACGACGGCTCGCTGGACAAGAAGGAATTCGCCGCCGCGATCGTGGGCCAGTTCACGGAGGCCAATCCCGACAACGACGGCACGCTCGATCCGAAGGAGGCCCGCAAGGCCGGTATCAAGAGCAAGGCGATCTTCGAGGCCGCCAACCCGGACAAGGACGGCACGCTCGACATCGCCGAATACTTGACCGCGCTGACGATGTCGGCCAAGTAAGGCCCGGCCAGACGGCCCGGGCCGGCTGGCGCCATGCTTGCGCCCGCAACGGCAGCGCGGGGCGCATGGGGCGGTTCATCCCCTTGCCGGCGGCACAATGCGCCGCCCGCCCTTTGCGTCGTAGCAGTGCTGCATGGATCTGCGCCGTACCCTCGTCACCCGCCTGGCCCTGTCCTTTGCCGGCCTCATCGTCGTTTTCAGCATCGTCTGGCTGCACGATCTGCGCGAGGACACGCGCGCGGAGCAGCTCGCCGCCTCGCGCCTGGTGGACCTCATGCAGGCCGGCGACGGCCTGGACGCGCAGGCCCGGGTGGTGGAGGTGCTGGCCCAGGGCGGCCTGCGCCACGTCACGGCCACCCTGCTGCAGGCCGGCGAAGCGTCGCCGCCGGCCCAGACCTCGGCCTGGCTGGGCCTCCTGGGCCTGTCCGCCAGCCCGGTCACGGACCACCGCATCGCGCTGGGCGACCGGGTGCTGCTGATACGCCCCGACCCCAACAGCGAGTTGCACGAGAAACTGGGCTCGTCGCTGCAGGTGCTGCTCATGCTGCTGGTCTTCTGCGCCGCCTGCCTGGGCATGACTTGGTATGCCGTGCACCGCGCGCTGTCGCCCGTCAAGGAGCTCGAAGCGGGCCTGCTGCGCCTGGAGCAGGGCGAGTCCACCGCGCGGCTGCCGCGGTTCGAGCTGCGCGAGTTCGCCGCCATCGCCGGCGTGATGGACCGGGTCGCCACCAGCCTCAACCGCGCCCGCGAGGGGCAGCGGCGGCTGACGCGGCAGCTGATGGAGCTGCAGGACAAGGAGCGCCGCGAGCTGGCTGCCGAGCTGCACGACGAGTTCGGGCAGTCGCTCACCGCCATCAGCGCCTCGGCCGCCTACATCGAGCGCCACGCCGCCAGTGCCGACGCGGCGGTGCTGGTCGAATGCGCCCGGGAAATCGGCAACGAGTCGCGCCGGATTTCCGGGCACGTGCGGCACATGCTCTCGAGCCTGCGGCCTTACGGCATCGAGGACAGCGGCATGCGCGAAACCCTGTCCGAGCTGGTCGCGGCCTGGCGCCCACGGCTGCCGGACCGGCGCATCGAATCCCGCATCGATGACCTGCCGCCGTTGCCGGCGGCCAACGGGCTGGCCCTTTACCGCAGCCTGCAGGAAGCCTTGACCAATTGCGTGCGCCATAGCGGCGCCGACGTGGTGAATGTCGAATGCCTCAACAAGGGCACGATGATTTTGTTGAGGGTGACCGACAATGGCCGGGGCACGGCTGCGCAAATACTCGACCAGGCCGGCGGTGGCTTGCTTGGATTGCGGGAACGCTTGACGATGGTGGGCGGAAGTTTCTCCATACAGGACGCGGCGCAGGGTGGTGTCGCGCTCACCGCCTATGTGCCCATTGCCGGGAAGGAAAACCAATGACGATTCGCGTGATGCTCGTGGACGACCACGCCGTGGTGCGCACCGGTTATCGTCGCCTGGTCGATGCCGAGCCCGACATGCATATGGTGGCCGCGGTCGCCACCGCGGATGAAGCTTGCGCCACCTTGCGGGAAAACGAGATTGACGTGGTGGTGATGGACCTGTCGCTGCGCGAAGGCAGCGGCCTGGAAACGATTCGCCGCCTCCTGGAGCGCAAGCCCGAGTTGAGAATCCTGGTTTTCAGCATGCACCAGTCGGTTGGTTATGCGACCCAGGCGCTGCGCAACGGCGCCATCGGCTACATCACCAAGAATTCGGAGCCGCTGGAAATGATCGATGCCATTCGCAAGACATTCCAGGGTCAGCGAACTTTTTCTCCCGAAATCGCCCATGCCCTGGCCTGCCAGGCCGTGGAAGGCGCCGGTGCGCTCGAATGTCTCACGCCGCGCGAATTCGAGATTCTTCGGCTGGTGGCCGGTGGTGTGGCGCCGACCAGCGTTGGTGAACAGTTGCACCTGAGTCCGAAGACCGTGCTGAACCATCTCTCCAACATCCGCCGCAAGCTCAACGTCAACAGCGAGCTGGAGCTTTTGCTGCTCGCGGCTCGGCATGGCTTGGTGAACCTGCCGTCGGAAAACCGGGTTGATGGGTCGGCATGAGCTGACCCGCCGTTGATCGACCTTTCGCACCCTCATCCCTTTCCCAACAGGGTATCGATCGCGACGATTTGCTTGGTGGGCCCTCCAGCGGGACGCGCTCTGGTCCTCGGCGGCCACGGCCGTCGCGCCACCGCTCCTTTTATCGCCGGGAATCTTTCCCGGCCCGCATGACCCCGTGTCAAGTCGGCACAACCCTTGTTCCTTCGCTGTTCCACTCCCTGTTCCATGCAACCGGGTATTCCCGGAATCGCGCTAAATCCCGAGCGTACCGGGAAATTTTCCCGGTTCCGGCGGGACCAATGGCACGTATTTCGAGGTGGACCGACACCTAACATCGCGTCCCAGCAGGGAAATCAATTCCGCTGTGTACGGCGTTTTGCCCAGGATGGGTCGCCAATTCAATTGGAACAAGTGAGAGGAGCACAAATGGACAGGTATCAACTCGTCCGCGGCGCCATTGCGGTGGCTGTTTCGGCGGTGTTTTCCGTCGGAATGGCCCAGGCTGGCAAGACCGTGTCCTGGGAAGATATACGCAACGATGACAAAACCACCGGCGACGTGTTGTCCTACGGCCTGGGCTTGAAGGCCCAGCGTTACAGCCCGCTCAAGCAGCTCAACCCCAAGACGGTGGCGGGGCTGGTGCCGGCCTGGAGTTTCTCCTTCGGCGGAGAAAAGCAGCGCGGGCAGGAAGGCCAGGCGCTGGTGCATGACGGCGTGGTTTACATCACCGCGTCCTATTCCCGCTTCTTCGCCGTCGATGCGAGAACCGGCAAGCGGCTGTGGGAGTATGAGCATCGCCTGCCCGACGATATCCGCCCCTGCTGCGACGTGGTCAATCGCGGCCCGGCCATTTACGGCGACAAGGTTTTCTTCGGCACGCTGGACGCCAGCATCGTGGCGCTGGACAAGAACACCGGCAAGGTGGTCTGGAAGGAGAAGTTCGCCGACCACAAGGTGGGCTACACCATGACCGGCGCGCCCTTCATCGTGAAGGACCAGAAGACGGGCCGGGTGCTGCTCGTGCACGGCTCCTCGGGCGACGAGTTCGGCGTGGTCGGCTACCTGTACGCCCGGGATCCCGACACCGGCGAGGAGGTCTGGGCGCGCCCGCTGGTGGAAGGCCACATGGGCCGCCTCAACGGCAAGGACAGCACCCCCACCGGCGACCCGAAGGCGCCGTCCTGGCCGCGCAACAAGGACGGCCAACTGGTCGAGGCCTGGAAACATGGCGGCGGCGCCCCGTGGCAGACGGCCAGTTTCGACGCCGAGAACAATATGGTGGTCATCGGTGCCGGCAATCCCGCGCCCTGGAATACCTGGCACCGCACCCAGGAGGGCGACGATCCGCGCAACTGGGACAGCCTTTTCACGTCCGGCCAGGCTTATGTGGATGCCAGCACCGGTGAGCTCAAGGGTTTCTATCAGCACACGCCCAACGATGCCTGGGATTTCTCGGGCAACAACTCGGTGGTGCTGTTTGAATACAAGGACCCCAAGACCGGCAAACTGGTCAAGGCTTCCGCCCATGCCGACCGCAATGGTTTCTTCTTCGTTACCGACCGCGAGAAACTGGCCACCGGGGCCGGTTATCCGAACAAGCCGACCTCGCTGATCGGCGCCTGGCCCTTCGTCGATGGAATCACCTGGAGCAAGGGATTCGATCTGAAAACGGGCAAGCCCATCGAGGTCAGCGGCCAGCGGCCCCCCATGCCGAAGGACGGCGCGGACAAGGGTGACTCCATATTCGTGTCCCCGCCGTTCCTGGGCGGCACGAACTGGCACCCGATGTCCTACAGCCCCGACACCGGCCTTTTCTACATTCCCGCGAACCATTGGGCGATGGATTACTGGACGGAAAAGCTGACCTACAAGGCCGGCTCCGCCTACCTGGGCCAGGGTTTCCGCATCAAGCGGCTGTTCGACGACCACGTGGGCATCCTGCGGGCCATCGACCCGGTCACGGGCAAGATCGCCTGGGAGCACAAGGAGAAATTCCCGCTCTGGGCCGGCACCCTGACCACCGCGGGCGGGCTGGTCTTCACCGGCACGGCCGACGGCTATATCAAGGCCTTCGATGCAAAGAACGGCAAGGAGCTGTGGAAATTCCAGACCGGCTCTGGCGTGGTTTCCGTGCCCATCACCTGGGAAATGGATGGTGAACAGTATGTGGGCATCCAGTCCGGCTATGGCGGCGCGGTTCCGCTGTGGGGCGGTGACATGGCCGAGTTGACCAAGCAGGTGACACAGGGCGGCTCCATGTGGGTCTTCAAACTGCCCAGCAAGGTGGCTTCCCGCTGAGCCTCGACCTGTTCACTGAAACTGCCTGACCGAGCGCCGGCCACCTTTACGTGGCCGGCATTTTTCATTTGAGGATTTTCATGGGAGGCATTCCCCGATGAACACTTGGGTTCGTCTGCTCTGCGCCTCGCTGTCGCCCCTGCTGGTGGCTGCGGCCAACGCTCAGAATGGGGCCGCGGCGGATTCCCGCGAGCCGCTCGTCATCAATGGTTGCCCAATCTGGCCCCATACCCGCTGCCGAGGCGCGGATTTGCGGCATGCCAACCTGGCCGGCCAGGATCTGGCCGGTGCGGATTTGCGTGGCGCCAATCTCACGCGGGCCGATTTGCGCGGCGCCAACCTGGCCGGGGCCGTGCTCGACGGTGCCAATCTCACCGCCGCCCGGCTCAACAAGGTGAACGCGCCGGCCGCGACCTTCAAGAGTGCCAAGATGATCGGGGCGGACCTGGAATTTGCCCGGCTCATGCGCGCCGACCTCAGCGATGCGGACTTCACCGGCGCCAACCTGGAGGCGGTACGGGCCAATTTCTCCTGGTTCTCACGGGCCAGGCTGGTCAACGCCAATCTCCAGGAAGCCAAGTTCGTGTCGGTGAATTTCGAGAATGCCGTCATCGAAGGCAGCGTGCTGCGCTTCGCCATATTTCCCGACGGCTATTTCAAGGGCTGTACCGGTTGCCCGAAGGACTGGTATGCCAACCAGTCGGAGTGAGCGCGAATGAGCTCACGTGGAACGGGGAAATTCAGGAGAACGGAAATGAGCAATCGTTTCAGCCGCACCGGGGAACCGGGCACAGGCTGGCGGCCCTGGGTCGCCGGCGTCTTCATGGCGGTGCTGGGCGGCGCCGCGGCCGCGCAGGCGGAATTGCCCTACAACGTGGCCGACGTGCCGGCCTTGGGCAGCGAATGGAGAGTGGCCAACCCCTACCGGGGCAACGCCGAGGTCGCGCGTGCGGGCGGCGTGGCCTTCAACCACAACTGCGCGCGCTGCCATGGCGTCGATGCGGTGGCCAGCGGCATGGGCGGCATGCCCGCGCCAGATTTGCGCCGACTCGCCCGGGCCTGCCGCCGCATCAAGGACGCCGCGCTGCAGTCCGCGTGCATGGATGACGATGACGACTACTTCCGCGTCACGGTGCTCGAAGGCAAGACCGTGGTCGGCGTGCAGCACATGCCGGCCTGGAAGGGGCAGTTGACCCAGGAAACCATCTGGGCGCTCAAGACCTACGTCGACGCCCGCGGCGCCGAGGGCAAGCGCTAGCCGGGGCAGCCCGGCCGCGGCGCCGGGCGCCGCGAAGAGAACTCCCGGAGGCTACCTTCCGCATCCCACGACAGATGCAGGCCGGCAATGCCCCCGGGAAAAGGGCCCGCCCGACGCCTGGGCGGGCCTGCGCTTGACTGAATGAACTCGGCGCTCCTGCGCGCCCGGCAAGCCCGTGCCGGGCGCCAGCCGCCTCAATACCGGTAGCGTGCCCCGATGAAGAAGCTGCGCGGCGCGCCGGGCGCCACGAACACCGCGTCGCGCTCGTCGCCGCTGTAGGCGCCGGTGGGGGTGAACACCGTCTCGGCCAGGGCGCCGAAGGTTTCGTAGCGGCGGTCGAAGACGTTGTTGGCCTTGGCGAAGAACTCCCAGCCCTTGCCCTGCGGCAGCGCGCTGGGACGCCAGCTCGCGCGCAGGTTCACCACCGCGTAGCCCGGCAGGCTCAGGTCCACGAGTTCGTCCTCGTCGTCCTCGATGCGCCCGTCCTCGTTGCCCGCGGTGCCGCGCCGCGACAGCGCCTGCACGTCGCCGCCGATGCTCCAGCCCGGCGCGAAGCGCCAGTCCGCGCCCAGCTTCAGCGTGTGCTTGGGCAGCCCCGCGATGCGCGTGCCCGGCACCACCGTGACGTTGCGCTCGCCCTGGCGCAGCACCCCGTTGGCCTCGTAGGTGGCTTGCAGGAAGCTGTAGCCCAGCGTCCAGGACACGGCACCCAGCCGCCCCTGCAGGTCCAGGTCGATGCCCTGGTGGCGCGTGCGCTCGAAATTCTCGAAGTAGCCCTCCTGGCCGGTGACGCTGACGCTGCGGAAGAGAATGTCGTCGCGGTTGATGGTGCGGTAGGCCGCGGCGCTGAACTGCAGCGAACGGCTCAGCGGCCAGCGCACCCCGACCTCGGCCGTGCGCGAGATCACCTGCTTCAGGTACGGGTCGGCCTGCAGGCCCGCGGGCAGCCGGCACGGTTCCTCGGGATCGGCGCAACCCAGCTCGATGACGGTGGGCACGCGGTTGTTGCGCGCGATGTTGGCGAACAGCGTGGGGCCGCCTTCGAGCTGGTGGGCGATGCCCACCGCGGGGTTGAGGCTGTTGTAGCGGAACTTCTCGTTCGGCCGTTCGTTGACCTCGTCGGTGTCGTCGTCCCGGCTCGTGAGCTGGTTGCTCACGCGGGCGTGGTTGTAGCGCAGCGTGCCGGTGAGGTGCGTGCGCGGCGCCACGCGCCAGGTGTCGGTGCCGTAGAGGCCGAAGGCCAGCGAGCGGCCCGATACGCGCGCACCCAGTTCGGCTTCCTCGTCGCCGGGCAGCACGCCACGGCTGTCGTCGAAGAAGCCTTCCTGCTCGGTCTCGTGGAAGCGCGTGCGGCTGCCGTCCACCGTGGCGCCGAGCTGCCACTGGTGCGCGCCGGTCTTGCCCGAAAGGCTCAGCGCCGCGCCGGCGCTCTTCTGGCGCGTGTGCGTGGTGTTGAAGGAGGCGTTCTCGTCCAGCCCATCCGGGTCCTCGGCCTCGTCGCCGTTGACGGTGTCGCGGCGCGACTTGCGCACGTAGGCCAGGGCCGCCAGCTCGGTGGTGGCGTCGATCTGGTGCCGCATGTTCGCGCTGACCTGCGCCAGCCGGTTGGTGGTGCGGTCGGGGTGCGTGTAGACGCTCTCGCGGCGGTTGGCGTAGAGGTCGGGCTCGCGCGTCACCTCGCCGTCGTCCTCGTCCAGCGTGTAGGCCGGCACCAGGCCGTTGCCGATGAGGCGGCTGCGGCCGAGCAGCAGCGACACGTCCCACTCGGTGTCGCCGGCGCGGTGGCCGACCTTGGCCAGCACGGTGCCCAGGCGCCCGTCGGAGTGGTCGCGCCAGCCGTTCTCATCGAACACGCTGCCCGCCACGTAGCTGTGCCAGCCCGAGTCGTCGCTGGTGCCGTAGCTCAGGTCCAGACGCTTGCGCCCGAAACTGCCCGCCGAAATCTCGGCGCGCACGCCCGGCGCGGTGAGGCCGCTGTGCGTGGTGAAGGACAGGGCGCCGCCCAGGGTGTTGAGGCCGAAGGCCGGGTTGGCGCCGGGCACCAGCGTCAGGCTGTTGATGGAGAACTCCGGGATCAGGTCCCAGTTGATGACGTCGCCGAAGGGCTCGTTGACGCGCACGCCGTCCAGGTACACCGAGATGCCCTGTGCCGCGCCCAGCAGCGGCGAGGCGCGGAAGCCCCGGTAGGTCAGGTCGCCCTGGAAGGGGCTGCCCTGCACGTCGTTGACCTGCACACCGGGCAGGTTGCGGTTCATGAAGTCGATGAGGTTGTCGGCCTTGGCCTCGTCCAGCCGCTCGCGCCGCACGCTTTGCGTGCTGTAGGGCAACTGGTTGCGGTCCACACCCTGGCCGGGCAGCGGCGAGGTGCCGATGATCTCCACCGTGGCGGCGGGCGGCTGCTCCGCCGGTTGTTGTGCCTGGGCCGCTCCGCCGGCCGCGGCCAGTGCCAGGGCGGGCAGCACGGCCTGCCGCAGCAGCCGCGGCAGCGGCGATAGTTGAGGCTGGCGTGCCTTGATGCGCTGTTTCACGCAAGTCTCCTTGGTTGTTGTCGTACTCATGCAGTCACTCTATGCAAACCCGACCGCGGCAGCGGCGGGAGAAATTCCCGAAACGCATTCCGGTCCGCCGCCCATGGAGCTGCCGCGCCTGGTGATGCGCCGCGCGCTGGCGGTGGCGCTGGGCGCGCTGGTGCTGGCACTGCTGCTGGGCCTGCTGCGCATGCGCGAGGACACCCGGCGCGAGATGGAGGGCTCGCTGGCGTTGGCGCAGGCCGGCGCGGTGCTGGCGACGCTGGCCGACCGTGACGACGCGGCGGTGCTGCAGGCGCTGCGCGAGCTGCGGGGCTTGCGCCACCTGGTGCTGACGCTGCGCGACGCCGAGGGCCGGGCGCTGACGGGCACGGGCGACGTGGCCGGGGCGTCCGCGTCGCCGGGCTGGAGCCGCGTCGCCGCGCTGCTGGGCCTGGAGGCGGCCGAGCGCAGCGTGCGCTGGAGCGTGCCGCGCCCCGACGGCCGGCCCTGGAGCGTGGAGCTCACCGCCTCGCCCGACAGCGAGCTGCAGGAGTCGCTGGGCGGCCTGGTCGGCACCTTCGGGCTGCTGGGCCTGTGCTGCGTGCTGATGCTGGCGGTGATGCACTGGAACGTGCGCCGCGCGCTGCACCCGCTGCGGGCGCTGCTGGGCGCCATCGGGCGCATCGAGCGGCAGGACCTGGGCGCGGTGCGCGCGCTGCCGCGCATGCCCGTGCGCGAGCTGGAAGCCATCGCGCAGGCGCTCAAGCACCTGGTGGCCGAGCAGGAGCGCACCGAGGCCGCGCGCCGTGTGCTGGGCCACCGGCTGCTGAGCCTGCGCGAGGACGAGCGCCAGCGCCTGGCGCGCGATCTGCACGACGAGTTCGGCCAGCGGCTGACGGCTTTGCGCGTGGATGCGGCGTGGCTGACGCGGCGGCTGCAGGACCAGCCCGCGCTGCAAGGCGTGGCCGCCGGCATGAGTGAGCAGGTGGCGCGGGTGCAGGAGGACGTGCGCCAGCTGTTGCGGCGGCTGCACCCCTTCGACGCCGCTGAGGGCGGCGCGCCGCAGACGCTGGGCCGGCTGCGGCCGATGCTGCAGGAACTGGTGCAGGGGTGGTCCGCCGCCGCCCAGGGCCATGGCGCGCGCTTCTCGCTGGAGCTCGACGCCGCGCACGACGCGCTGGAGCTGCCGCAGGAGCTGATCCTGGGCCTCTACCGCATCAGCCAGGAGGCGCTGACCAACGTGGCGCGCCATGCCGATGCCCGGCAGGCGTGGCTGGCGGTGCGCGTGGAGCACGCTGCGGACGGCGCGCCGCGGCTGGACTGGTCGGTGCGCGACGACGGCCGCGGGCTGGACAACCTGGAAGCGGCGCTGCAGCGCGGCAGCGGCCTGGCGGGCATCAAGGACCGGGTCTGGGCGCTGGGCGGCGATTTCGACTGGTCCGCCGCCGCTGCTGGGGGCCCGTCCGGCGAGCGGCACGGGCTGCTGTTGCGGGCGCGCTTCACGGTGGAAGCGGCGGCTGCGGAGGTGCGGCCATGAGCGCGGGCGCCCTGCGCATCGGCCTGGTGGACGACCACGCCGTGGTGCGGGCCGGCTACCGCCGGCTGCTGGAGCTTGAAGGCATGGCGGTGGCGGCCGAGTTCGCCGATGCCGACAGCGCTTACGCCGCGCTGTCGGCGGGCGAGCATTGCCCGGTGGACCTGTTGATCCTGGACCTGTCGCTGCCCGGCCGCAGCGGGCTGGAGCTGCTGCGGCGGCTGTCGGTGCGGCGTCCGGACCTGAAGGTGCTGGTGTTCACCATGCACGACAGTGCCGCCACGGTGGCGCAGTGCCTGCGCGCGGGGGCGGCGGGCTTCGTGACCAAGAGCAGCGCGCCGGAGGAGCTGATCGAGGCGGTGCACCGCGCCTGGCGCGGCGAGCTGGCGCTCTCACCCGACGTGGCGCAGGCCGCGCGGCAGGCGGCCGAGCCGGCGCCGCACCTGCAGCTGTCCACGCGCGAGTTCGACGTGCTGCAGGCGCTGCTGCGCGGCGCCAGCGTGGAGGAGATCTCCCAGCAGTTGCGCCTGAGCCCCAAGACGGTGGCGAACTACCAGACGCTGGTGCGGCAGAAACTGGGCGTGAGCAACGCGGTGGAATTGCTGCGCTATGCGCGGGAGCATGGGTTGGTGGGGTGAAGCCAAGCGGCGATCAGCGCCTCGTAGCCGTCGGGGTTGCCGGGATACTGCAGCGAGTTTTCATCCAGCCGCACCCAGGGCTGCCGGCTGGCGGTCCAGATGTGCCCGGCCGGCCGCAGCCAGCGCGTGTCCTCCAGCGTGCCGGGCTTGATGCTCATGAGCGCCTCCTGGCCCAGCACCTGGTGGAACAGCCGCGTGCCGCAGCCGGGGCAGAAACGGCAGGCCATGCGGCGGCCGGACGGTAGCTCGCGCACCCATTCCTTCAGCTCGCCCGACAGCAGTTCCACGTCGGCCTTCTTCACCCACAGCGCCATGCCGAAGGCGCTGGAGGACTGGCGCTGGCAGTCGGTGCAGTGGCAGGCGAACAGCGTCAGGGGTTCGCCCGTGAGGCGGTAGCGGACGGCCCCGCATTGGCAGTGGCCGGTTCGTGCGTCTGGCATGGTCGATGGCGGCGGTGTTCGCCGCCGCCCGTTGCTGGTCGGCCCGCAGCATCCAGCAAAGGCGGCCGCTTTCACCGCCGCCGGTGCGCGCGGCCTGGAGCGATGGCGCGGCCGGCGTGCGGATTTCACGCCGGACCGGCCTCACACCGCTCCCAGCGTCAGCACGTCCGCGAAGCGATCGGCCAGCGCGGCGAGGCTGGCGCGGTGCAGGGTGTCGCCGTCCACGCCTTCCGGGCCGCCCTGCCCGTGCGTGCCGGGCAGCGGGCGCGACGCGCAGGCATCCCCCACCACCACCGCCTGGAACCCCCGGTGCACCGCGTCGCGCGTGGTCGTGTCCACGCACATGTGCGTGGCGAAGCCGGCCAGCACCAGCGTTTTCACTTGCAGCTCGCGCAGCGACTCCTCCAGCCCCGTGCCGTGGAAGCAGGAGGGCATGCCCTTGCGCAGCAGCCGGTGCCCGGGTGCAGGCTCCAGCCCGGGAACGGGCTGCACGCCCTCGGAACCGGGCGCGAACAGCGGGGCATCGGGCCGGGCCGCGACGTGGTGGACGTGGATCACCGGCAGTCCGGCCGTGTCGGCCCAGGCCATCAGCGCTCGGGCGCGCTCCACGGCCGCTTCCACGCCCGTGAGCGGCAGGCGGCCGTCCAGGTACTCGCGCTGGTAGTCGATCAGCAGCAGCGCCGCGTCGCGGGTCGGCAGCGCCGTGGCCGGCGGCAGGCCGGCCCAGTCGCGCAGGGTCCGGGGCGCCATCGTGGTGGCCGCCGCGCGACGAGCCGCCTGCGTGGCGCCGTCGTAGCCCCAGTCGCCGGCCGGCAGCTCCTGCACCATGACGTAGGTGGGCGAGGTCAGCGGCCCCAGCACCGTGGCCAAGGCGTCGTGCGCGGCACGGATGAAAGCCGCCTTCTGCGCCGCGCTGTTGGTGCCGGCGGTGATGAAGGCTTCCACATGCGCCAGGGGCGCGGCGCCGGCTGGGGCCACGCCGCCGACGGACCAGCTTCCGGCCGGCTGCTGCTCCACGGTCACGACCGTGAGCCCGGCCTGCTTGCCCAGCAGGTCCGCCATCAGCGCCGTCATGCGCCGCTGCAAGTCGGCCACCTGGGCGGGTGTGGGATCGGTGCCCGCGAGGGCGATGCGGACCAAAGGCATGTGCGTGCTCCTGTGCGTTGAAGAGAAGAACGAGGAGCCGCCATGGTTTCAGGAACTCCTGGGCGCTACTATCCGCTGCCAAGCCAACACACCGTTGCCTGAAAGAGAACGATGAGCCTGGACAAGAGCCTGCTGGAGCAGATGGAGGACATGGCGGTGTTCGCGCTGGTGGTGGAGCAAGGCAGTTTTTCGGGCGCGGGGCGGCGGCTGGACCTGGTGAAGTCGGCCGTGAGCCGGCGGGTGGACCGGCTGGAGCGCAGCCTGGGCGTGAAGCTGTTGCAGCGCAGCACGCGCGCGCTGTCCATGACCGAGGCCGGGCAGGCGCTGCATGCGCGGGCGCTGCAGTCGCTGGCCTTGCTGGAGGAGGCGCGCAGCGAGCTGTCGCAGCTGAGCCAGGCGCCGCGCGGGCTGCTGCGGGTGACGGCCTCGGTGGCGTTCGGGCGGCT
Source organism: uncultured Azohydromonas sp. (assembly GCF_937926365.1). Lineage (GTDB taxonomy): Bacteria > Pseudomonadota > Gammaproteobacteria > Burkholderiales > Burkholderiaceae_C > Azohydromonas. The sequence goes on from NZ_CALAOH010000082.1 coordinate 30,842, forward strand.
GTGCGTGGCGCCGGTGCTGCCGGATTTCCTGGCCGCGTACCCGGAGGTGCGTGTGCAACTGGCGCTGCTGGACCGCATGGTGGACCTGGCTGAGGAGGGCTACGACCTGGCGCTGCGCCTGACGCGTTCGCCGCCCGATCACGTGGTGGCCCGGCCGCTGATGCCCATCCGCTACGTGGTCTGCGCGGCGCCGGGCTACCTGGACGGGCGCGTGCTGGAGCACCCGCGCGAGCTGGCGGGGCTGAACTGCCTGTCCTACGGCTACCAGTCGCTGGCGGACGAGTGGGTTTTCCAGCGCGGGGCCGAGCGCGAGGCGGTGAAGGTGCGGGGCAACGTCATCGTCAACAGCAGCGAGGTGGTGCGCGACCTGATGCTGGCCGGCGTGGGCGCGGGGCTGGTGGCGCGCTACGCGGTGGAGGCCGAGTTGCGCGCGGGCCGCCTGGTGGAGCTGTTGCCCGGCTGGAGCCCGGCCGGCACCTTCGGCCCCACCGCCTACGCCCTGTGGCTGCCGCAGCCGCACCTGCCGCCGAAGATCCGGGTGTTCGTGGAGTTTCTGAAGAGCCGGCTGGCGGCATCGGCCTCCACCCCTTCCCCGACCGAGGAGAACCCTTGATGACTGATTCCATGCCCTCCCCAGGCTCCGCCCTGCTCGACCTCCCCGCCCTGCGCGCCTGGATCGGCCGCGAGGCTTGGGACGAGGACCTGCTGGCGGTGCGCCATGCGCGGCTGATGGCCGCGACGCTGGGCCTGCCGCAGGACGATTTCAATGCCGGCACGCCGCTGCCGCCGCTGTGGCACTGGTTGTATTTCCTGGAGGGGCTGCCCCCGTCGGCGCTGGGCCGCGACGGACATCCGGCGCGCGGCGGCTTCCTGCCGCCGGTGCCGCTGCCCAACCGCATGTGGGCTGGCGGGGAGCTGGAATTCCACCGCCCGCTGGCGCTGGGCGCCACGGTGCGCAAGCGCTCCAGCGTGGAGTCCATCGAGCACAAACGCGGGCGCAGCGGCGATCTGGTGTTCGTGGGCGTGCGGCATGAGCTGTTCGACGGCGACGAATTGGCCCTCAGCGAGCGCCACGACATCGTCTACAAGCATCCCTCCCCACCGGGCGCCCAGCCCGCAGCCGTCGCCGCTGCGGCCACGGCCACGTTCAGCGAGACGCTGGAGCCCAGTTCCACCCTGCTCTTCCGCTATTCGGCGCTCACCTTCAACGGGCACCGCATCCACTACGACGCCGACTACTGCCGCGCGGTGGAGGGCTACGCCGACCTGGTGGTGCACGGCCCGCTGCAGGCCACGCTGCTGGCCGGGCTGGCGCAGCGGCTCGCGGCCCGGCCCCTGCGGCGCTTCCGCTACCGTGGCCTCCAGCCCGCGCTGCTGGGCCGGCCGCTGGCGCTCAACGCCGCGCCGGCGGGCGACGGCTTCACCGTCTGGACCGCGCTGCCGGACGACGGCGTGTGCATGCAGGCTGAAGCGATGTTCTGAGCGCGCCGCACCTGCACCGCGGCCAAGGGCTTCGAATAAACGTACCATATACGTTTCGTATATCGGGAGGCCTGATGGGTCTGGTGAAGATTTCGGAGCCCATGCACGAGAACCTGCGCGTGGCCAGCGGGGCGCTGAGCCGCAGCATCAACGCGCAGGCCGAGCATTGGATGCGCATCGGCATGCTGTGCGAGCTGCACCCGGAGCTGCGCTACGGCGACCTGTGCCGCCTGCTCGTTCAGGACGAGCTCAAGCTGAGCGCACAGGTGATGGAGCTGAACAGGAGGGAAAGCGCATGAAGTCCTCGCGTTTTCCCATCCACGGCGCCGAGGGCATCGAGATGGCGCGCCGCGCCGGGCAGCTGGCGGCCGACGTGCTGCGCATGATCGGCGCCCATGTGAAGCCCGGCGTGACCACCGACGAACTCGACCGTCTGTGCCAGGAGCACATCGTCCACGTGCAGGGCGCGGTGCCGGCCAATATCGGCTACCACGGCTACCCGAAGACGCTGTGCACTTCGGTCAACCACGTGGTGTGCCACGGCATCCCGTCGCCCAAGGTGCTCAAGGCCGGCGACATCGTGAACATCGACGTGGCCGTCATCAAGGACGGCTGGTACGGCGACAGCAGCCGCATGTACTTCGTGGGCGAGCCGAGCCCGCTGGCGCGGCGTCTGGTGCGCACCACCTACGAGGCGCTGCGCGCGGGCATCCTGCAGGTGCGCCCCGGCGCGACGCTGGGCGACATCGGCCATGCCATCCAGACCGTGGCGCACCGTGAGCACTTCAGCGTGGTGCGCGAGTACTGCGGCCATGGCATCGGGCAGGTCTACCACGACGAGCCGCAGGTGCTGCACTACGGCCGGCGCGGCGAGGGGCTGCGCCTGGAGCCGGGAATGATCTTCACCATCGAGCCGATGATCAACGCCGGCAAGGCCGCCGTGCGCCAGCTGCCCGACGGCTGGACGGTGGTCACCAAGGACCACTCGCTCTCGGCCCAGTGGGAGCACATGGTGGCGGTGACGGACACGGGCTTCGAGATCCTCACGCCCTGGCCCGACGGCTACGGTGACTACGCACCGATCGAGGCGCCGGCCGCGGAGGGCGCGCGCGATTCGGGCTTGCCGGCCGTCGCGGCGCGCTGAGGTCCGAGACCTCGCTGCCCGCGCGCGGCGCGCACCTGCGCCAGGGACACCTCCGGCGCCGTCACGGTGCCGGCGCTGAAGCCGGCAAAGGGGTGCGCCGCCACCCATGCCTGCAGCGCCTCGTCCGGCAGCGCCGCCATCAGCACCGTGCCCGGACCCACCACGTGCGCCGGCACGCGCGCGCCCGCGTGGAAGCCGATGGACACCACGCGAGGGCTGTTGCTGCGTGCGACGTACGCCACCTCGTGCGGGTTTCCTGCCCTGAAAGGTCCGGGCGGGACGCTCGGGCGCTGGGGGCAGAATCCCCGTATCACGCATCACCTCTGCCGGAAGTTCGACATGCCCTCAAGCCTCCCCGACCGCGAAGCCATCGGTGCCGTACCGAACCCGCTGGGCCTCGACGGCATCGAGTTCATCGAGTTCGCAACCAGCAAGCCGCAGGCCTTCGGGCAGGTGCTGGAGATGATGGGCTTCAGGCCCGTGGCGCGGCACCGGTCGCGCGAGGTGCTGCTCTACCGCCAGGGCGGCATGAACGTCATCGTCAACGCCCACGGCAGCGGGCTGCCGGCGGCGGCGCAGCTGACCGAGACGCCCGTGATCTCGGCCATCGCGCTGCGCGTGCGCGACGCCGCGGCCGCGTACCGCCGCGCGCTGGAGCGCGGCGCCTGGGGCGTGCCGCCACGGGTGGAGGTGATGGAGCTGCACATCCCGGCCATCCACGGCGTGGGCGCGAGCCGCCTGTACTTCGTGGACCGCTACAGGGAGTTCTCGATCTACGACGTGGACTTCACGCCCATCCCCGGCGCCGACCGGAACCCGCCGGCGGTGGCCGGGCTGCACGGTTTCGGCGTGGTGCAGTACATCGGCCCGGGCCGCACCGACGACTGGAGCGAGTTCTACGCCGAGCTGCTGGGCTTCAGCGCGCTGCCCGACGAGGAGCGCTTCGGCATCCTGCCCACCGGGCGCGTGCTGCGCAGCCCCGACGCCTCGTTCTACCTGCAGCTCATCGAGCCGCAGTTCGATGCGCTGGAAATCGACCAGGACGAGACGCTGCACCGCGTGGCCTTCGGCACGCCGGACGTGCTGGACGCGGTGCGCGAGCTGCGCGCGCGGGGCATCGAGTTCATCGAGGCCGGCGGCGTGCACAGCGACGCGCGCGGCGCGCTCACGCGGCCGTACCTCGGCGGCATGAGCTTCGAGCTGGTCCAGCACGAGCTGCCGCAATGAGCGCGGCGAGCACGCAAGCGGCGGTGGGCATGAACCACTTCGACGACTTCGCCCTGGACAGCGCCGCGCTGCCCGGGCCGCTGCAGGCACGGCTGCGCGCGATGCGCGAGGCCGGCTTCACGCAGCTGACGCTGCAGGCGCGCGACCTGGCCGGCGACGCCGCGGGCTTCGAGGCCGCGGTGGAGGCGGTCAAGGCCAGCGGGCTGCGCGTCTCGGCCTTCCAGGCGCTGCGCGACTTCGAGGGCCTGCAGGGGCCGCTGCACGACTACAAGGTGGACATCGCCAAGGCGATGCTGGAGAGCTGCCGCGCCGTGGGCTGCCGGTTGCTGGTGGCCACCTCCTCCACCGCCGCGGCGCAGCCCGGCGGCGACCTCGACGCCATGGCGCGCGACCTGCGCAAGCTGGCGATGCTGGCGGTGCCGCTGGGCGTGCGCATCGCCTACAAGGCCGTGGCGGCGGGGCACCACGTCAACGACTTCGCCATCGCCTGGGACGTGGTCAGCCGCGCCGATTGCCCCAACCTCGGCCTGGGACTGGACGCGGGCCATGCGCTGGCGGAGGGCACCTCGCTGGAGACACTGGACGATATCGACCCGGAGAAGCTGTTTCTCGTGCAACTGTCCGACGCGCTGTGCGAGGCGCCGGGTGCGGGCTGCGAGCCTCTGAGCGTCTTTCCCGCAGAGGGCGTGCTGGCGGCACGGCTGGCGGAACTCACGCTGCGGCTGGACCGTTTGGGCTACCGCGGCGACTACGGCTTCAACGTCTGCAACGAGGACAACCTGCAGCTGCCGCCGGCGGTGGTGGCGCAGCGCGCGCGGCGCGCCGCGGAGTGGCTGTCGGAGGACGTGCTGCGCCGCTCGGCGCCGCTGCCCAACCTCATGAAGCTGCGCGGAGGAGCGCAGGGTTGATACGGGTCTCGTGAAATTTTCGAACCCGTATTCCGTTCGCCCTTGAGGTATCGAAGGGTCAGCCGAACGGGCTTTCAGCGTTCGAAAACCAAGTGGGATCCGTATGAGCCCGGGCCGGCGCGCTCCGGCGGCGTTCCGGCCCGGCCGTCACTTGGCGGCCGAGGCGGAGGACGCCGGCAGGCCCACCTTCTGCGCGGCCCGCTCCACCGCGCTGCCCGCGGCGGCGAAGCCACGCTCCACGGCGCTGGCGCCGCGTTTCACCCCGCGCTCGGCGGCGCCCACGACCGCTTCCCCCTTGCTCTGGATGGCCTGGCCGGTGCGGGTGATGGCCGACGAAGCCTTGCTCGCGGCCGGTTCGGCCGCCTCCGCGGGCTGGGCGTGCAGCGGGGCCCATCCCGTGGCGATCAGGGCACCCAGGGCCCAGGTGCGCAGGTGCTTCGTTTTCATGCTGGTCTCCAATCCTTCAACGCGCCGCAGCGAGCTTGCGCCCCCGCGCCAGTGCATTTTCAATGCCTGCCCCGGCCTGCGGGCTCAGCGCGGCGCGCGCGGCAGCCGGGCGATGCGGGCCTCGAACGCCGCGAAGCGGCGGTCGAGCCGGATGATCTCCTCCTGCTTCAGGTTGGCCGGCAGGAAGGAGTAGCGCACGCTGTCGTAGGAGAGCTGCTTGAGCCGGGCGTAATCGGGCTTGTAGCGCGTGGCGTAGAGCAGGTATTCCTGGCTCAGGTTGTTGCGCGAGACACCGGGGTCGTCGGTGGACAGCACGAAGGGCACGCCGTGGCGCGCGTACAGCCGCACCGGGTGCGCCTCGTCCTTGACGCCCAGGATGAAGGCGTTGCTGGTGAGGTTGACCTCCACCGTCACCGGGCGCTGCTTCATCAGCGCCAGCAGCTCGATGGCCTCGCTCTCGTGCGCGATGTCGATGCCATGCCCGATGCGGTCGGCGCCGGCCACCGTGACGGCCTCGCGGATGTGCGAGCGCAGCCCTTCCGGCGGCACCATGCCCAGCGCCAGTTCGCCCGCGTGCATGGCCAGCTTCACCTGAGGGAACTGGCGCTTGAGGAAGGCGAACATCCTCATGTGCAGGCTGTAGTCGCGCATGGCGACGATGCCGTTCTCCGGTCCGACGATGTTCACGCCCACGATCAGCGGGCTGCGCGTGGCGGCCACGAACGAGGTGTAGAGGCTGCTGAAGACCACCGACGGCGCGCTGTTGCGCGATGCGTAGGCGAGGAAGCGCAGTCTGAAGCTGTCGTCGTCCACGCCCTGGGCGGCGTCCTCGTGGCTCTTGAGGTAATCGGCGATGGACTTCTGCGTGCCCGGGTCGTTGCGCAGGAACACGAAGGAGCGGATCAGCGCGTCTTCGACCTGCTCGGCCGTGGCGTCGGCGGGGAGCGTGTCCAGCAGCGGCGAGTAGTCCGGCACGTTGCGCAGGCTGGGACCGCCGCGCAGCATGGTTTCCATGTAGCCCAGGTTCTCGGCCTGGGCGCGGGCCTTGAGGTGCTTCAGGGCCAGGTTGTAGTTGTAGTCCGACACCGCGCCGAAGTAGTTGAAGGTGTCGAAGAACTGCTTGTCCGGCGGCGGCTGGTCGTGGACGTGGTTGTCGTAGTCCTTGTCGGACCAGCGCGTGAGCAGCTGGCGGTAGAAGCCGTTGTCGGCGCGCACTTGGTCGATGCTGGCGCACACGGCCCTCTTCGCTTCGCTCATCGCCTGGGGCTTCGTCTCGACCTTGAACTGCTCGACGCCCAGCGCCGCATCGCTGGCGCGGTAGATGCAGTAGCCCAGCGCCGCGGCCCAGTCGAGGTAGGTCTCGACGTAGATGGCGCCGGAGTAGTGGTGGTGCAGGTCCGCGCCCTTGGGCAGCAGGTTGGCGAACAGCGTCAGCTCGGCGACGTTGGGCACCGGCCCGGCCAGCAGCTGCTTGTAGTGGGCGCTCGTGGCGGCGAAGTGGGCCTGCTGCGCGGTGCCGGTGTTGTCCCGGGCGGCGGCAAGCGGTATCGCCAGCGCGCAGGACAGTGCCAGCAGTACGTGGTGGGGCTTCATGGGGCTCTCTGGGTTTGTGGTCGTGGGCCGGGCCGGTACCGCGCCGAGGCGCGCCGGAGCATGGCCAGGCGGGCCATGGCGGGCATGATCCTATCGCCGCCCCAGGCCGTCCCGGGCAGCCCGGCCCGTGCCTTGCCGCGCCGGCGAGCCACTACCATGTCGCCCATTTTTCTTCCGAACCGGAGCCCGCCATGACCGCACCCCTTTGCCTCGGCACCCCCCTGTCCCCTACCGCCACGCGCGTGATGCTGCTGGGCTCGGGCGAGCTGGGCAAGGAAGTGCTGATCGCGCTGCAGCGCCTGGGCGTGGAGACCATCGCCGTGGACCGCTACGAGAACGCGCCGGGGCAGCAGGTGGCGCACCACGCCCGCACCATCGCCATGAGCGACCCCGAGGCGCTGCGCGCGCTGATCGAGGCCGAGCGCCCGGCGCTGGTGGTGCCGGAGATCGAGGCCATCGCCACGCCGGTGCTGCAGGAGCTCGAAGCGCAGGGCCTCGTGCGCGTGATTCCCACCGCGCGCGCCGCGCGGCTGACCATGGACCGCGAGGGCATCCGCCGCCTGGCGGCCGAGACCCTGGGCCTGCCCACCAGCCCCTACGCCTTCTGCGATTCGCTGGAGGAACTGCAGGCGGCCATCGACGGCGGCATTGGTTACCCCTGCATCGTCAAGCCGGTGATGAGCAGCTCGGGCAAGGGCCAGAGCAAGCTCGACGGTGCGCAGGACGTGCGCAAGGCCTGGGACTACGCGATGGCGGGCGGGCGCGTCAGCCACGGCCGCGTGATCGTCGAAGGTTTCATTGATTTCGACTACGAGATCACGCTGCTGACGGTGCGCGCCGTCGGGGCGGACGGCCAGATCGAGACGCAGTTTTGCGCCCCCATCGGCCACATCCAGGTCAGCGGCGACTACGTCGAGAGCTGGCAGCCGCACCCGATGTCGGCCGCGGCGCTGGAGAAGGCGCAGCACATCGCGCGCGCGGTGACGCAGGACCTCGGCGGCCAGGGCCTGTTCGGCGTGGAGCTGTTCGTCAAGGGCGACCAGGTGTGGTTCAGCGAGGTCAGCCCGCGCCCGCACGACACCGGCATGGTGACCATGGCCACGCAGTGGCAGAGCGAGTTCGAGCTGCACGCGCGCGCCATCCTGGGCCTGCCGGTGGACACCAGCCTCAAGAGCCCCGGCGCCAGCGCCGTGATCTACGGCGGCGTGGAGGGCCAGGGGGTGGTGTTCGAAGGCGTGGAGCAGGCGCTGCGCGTGCCGGGCATCGACGTGCGCCTGTTCGGCAAGCCCGAGAGTTTCACGAAGCGCCGCATGGGCGTGGCGCTGGCGCACGCGGACGACGTGGAGACGGCGCGGGCGCGGGCCAAGGAAGCGGCCGGAAAGGTGCGTCCGCGACTGGGCTGAGGACCGCGCGCCGGCTGGCGCCCCGGGCCGCGGGCTACGCGCTCAGGGTGCCGCCCTGGCTGTACAGGACGCAGTTGCCGCCGGTGACGTAGTCGAGCACCGACAGGCTCAGCGAGCCGTCGTTCGCGCTGCCGTCGAGCATGAGCATCGAGGCATGGCCGTCCGGGCCGCCGCAGGGCGCGGACCAGAGCGTGGTGCCGTTGCGGCCCTGGAACACCAGGCTGCCGTCGTCGTTCACCATCAGCCGGCCCGGCATCTGTTGCGGCGGCAGCGTTTCCGATGCGGACCACAGGACCGTGCCGGTGCCGTTCCTGAGCCGCGGGCCCAGGACGGGGTCGTTCACCAGCGTGGCGCTGCCGTCCAGGGCCACGAGGGTCTGGCCCGGCAGCAGCACCGGGTTGACGCGGCTGTCGAGCCGGCTCACGTCCAGCATCTCGCCCAGCAGGTTCAGCTGGAACAGCCGCTTGACCTGTGCCGGACTCCAGGCGTTGTCCGGGTGGTCGGCGAGGGTCAGCAGCACCATCAGCTTGGCCAGGGCCGCCATGGGCGTCATGTCCAGCGGGCCCAGCGCCCCCACCTCCGCCAGCCAGGAGCCTGCCGCATAGGCGCTGTCGTTGACCACGCCACGCGGCACCTGGGTGCAGTCCACGATGATCACGCCCTGCGCATTGGCGCTGGCCAGGGCCTGGTAGACCGCCCCTTGGCTGGGCTGGCTGGGGTTGCCCGAAGGGAAGTTGCCCGCGCCGTAGGACGCCAGGACCAGGCCCTTGATGCCCTGGGCGGTGCAGGCCTGAAGCAGCGACGCGATCAGCGCCGTGCCCGGGGTGCCGCTGTCGTACCAAGCCGGGAAGGCGTTGAACGGCATCACCGGGAAGCCGTTGATGCGCGCCTTGGCGTGATCGACCAGCTCCAGCACGCGCTCACGCACCGCGGGCTCGTCCAGGCTGACGGCCGGGCTCACCGGCGGCGGCAGCACCAGCGCGGTGTTCAGCTCCAGCGTCATGCCGTTGACGCCCAGCGCCGGGAAATTGGGCGAGGAAAAGGCGTCGAAGTGGTTGGCGTCGGTCTTGACGCCCCGGTTGCCGCGGAAGAGTTGGGCGTTGAAATAAATGCAGACTTCCGGAATGCCGGTCTGCGCGGCTGCGGCGGCGCCGCAGAAATTCTGGAAAGCGTCGGTGTTGTAATTCAAGGTCAGCGGCGCATTGGAGCCGGTGGCCTCGTAGAACAGGGGAACCTGGGAGCCCGTGAGAATAACCGGCTTGCTCAGGACGGCGGTGCCCACGCCCCGCGCCGAGAAACTCGACAGCAGGAACGGCAGCGCGGTGCCGGTGAAGCCCATGGTGTCCGTACCGTGCAGCACGATCCAGCCGTCGCACTCCGCATAGTGCTGAAGGATGTACTGGGCCATCCGGCACCAGTCGGTCGGCTGCAGATTGGTGCTGTCCAGCGTTCCGGTGGGAGACTCCGGAAATACCAGGTCGGTCACATAAACCAGCTGCAACTCGGGAAATCGCTGCGCGATGATGGGATCGAGAATGGTCTGGCAGGCTTCGGCGAATTCCTGCGCGGACATCGGCGCCAGCGGATCGCCGATGCAACTGATGGTGCCGCCCGTGTTGATGACGTTGATGATCATGGCAGTGGGAAACAGGTTGGCCAAATCCGCGGCAGGCGCAAACCGGGCGCCGTTTAGCCCGCGGGCGCGCAACCCGCAGGCTTGAGCACCCGCTCGGTCGTGGCCGGGTACTTCTCCAGCTTGCTGGCCGGGCGTCGCGGACGGGTCACCAACTCGCCACCGCAATTGGGGCAAGTGTCGTGCAGAACTCCCTCGGCACAGGTGTTACAAAAAGTGCACTCGAAGGAGCAGATACGGGCTTCGGTCGAACCTGGCGGCAGGTCCTTGTCGCAGCACTCGCAGTTGGGTTTCATTTTCAGCATGGTGTGCCTTCGGTCAGGACAGCAAAGAACCCGGTGTTGGCCCTGTACCAGGCAGTTGGCCTTATCCGGAACAGCCGGGATTCTTGTCCATGCCAACTGCGTCAATGGTTCATGTCCTGTCAAAATCGGTTTGAATCAGGAAAACAGGTATTAATTCACGAATTTTCCTGTTGATTTTGGTGGGTGTGAAAAAGTCCACGTTGGCGAGCCGATAAAGGACCGCGGCTCATCCGCCACGGATGGGTTCCTTTAGACGCATGGCTGTGCCTTCAGAGGCGCGCATGTCCGCTGGGGGGATGAGCCGTGCATAAGAGCGTCGTTGGCTTTGGGGAGAAAAACACCATGATGGAAACACGCGACATCGCCACCTGGGTCTATCTGGGGGCTGAGCGGCGCCAGTGCGACCGCAAACTGTTTCGTTGTTCCGCCCAACTGTTGTTGCCCGACCGTAAGGTACAGCGCGTACGCACGCTGGACATCAGTGTGGGGGGCATCGGCTTCGTGGCCCCTTCGAATCTGCTGCGGGATGCGGTGTGCGAAATCAAATTCCGCGCGCCCTTGCTGGACGACGGCGTCGAGATGCTGATGGCTCGCGGGCGCATCGCCTACAGCATTCTCAGCGGCAAGGAAAACGGCTTCCTGGTCGGTCTGCAGTTCACGGAGATTTCGCCAAACGCGGTGGCATCGATACGGCGCTTCGTGAACCCTTGCTGACACCGCCGACCTGTTTCCTTGCCAGCCCTGCCTTGACGGCACGACGGGCCGACGGTCAGTTGGCTCGGTGGGCGTGGCGGGCGGCGGCCCGCAGAGGCTTCTTTACAAAGTCCGAAGCCTGTGCAGGGTTGTCCGAAAAGTTGTGCGACCCTCGAACGCCGACAGGGTAGTCTCGTAACCACTTGTATTGGGAGGGGCGATCGCTCTTTGGTGCTGTACCGCGCGAGCTGTTCATGGAGAAGCGGGATCGGCCTGGCGCGAACGCCGGGCTCCTGCAGGAGCGGAATTCATGATGGAAGCAAGAGAGGTTTCAGCGTGGGCGGGCGCGGGCATCGACCGCCGCTTGGGCGAGCGCAAGAAATTTCGCGCGCCAGCCTTGCTGCGGCTGCCTGACCGGCAGGTCATCGAGGTGCGCACTTTTGACATCAGCGTGGGCGGCATCGGCGTCGTGACGCCCATGAACCTGCGGCAGGACGTCGTTTGCGACATCCGGGTGCGGCCGCCCATTCTGTCCGAGGGCATGGAGGTGCTGCTGGCCCGGGGCCGCATCGCCCACAGCATCCTCAGCGGCAAGGAAAAGGGTTTCCTGATCGGACTGGAGTTCGTGGAGATCGCCTCTTCCATGAGGGAGATCATCAAGCAGTACGTGAGCATCAGGCACCTGTCGTCGTGAGCATCGAGCGCCGTTGAGCCCGGCGGACATGGCCGGTGGCGTGCCCACCCTGGCCCTGCGCTTGCCGTGAAGCGGGGGCGACGCCCCCGGCGGGGCGTCAGCCGCCCGGCCATGTCCTGTCTCTTCACCACCCGCCTCGTCAACGGTCCCACCGGCGACCCGGGCCTGTACTGCGAGATGAACGGCCAGCGCCGCGGCCTGCTGTTCGACCTGGGCGAGCTCGCGCCGCTGATGCCGCGCGAGCTGCTGCGCGTCTCGCACGCCTTCGTCAGCCACACGCACATGGACCATTTCGCGGGGCTGGACCACCTGCTGCGCGTGATCCTGGGCCGCCAGTCGCGGCTGGTGCTCGTCGGCGGCCCGGGCTTCGTGGCGCAGGTGGAGCACAAGCTGCACGCCTACACCTGGAACCTGGTGCACCGCTACGAGGTGGCGCTGGAGATCGAGGTGCGCGAGTTCCGTCCCGAGGGCCGCCGGCGCCGCGCGCTCTTCAGCAGCCGGGACGCTTTCAGGCGCGGCGAGGACGAGGAAGGCCCCTGGGACGGCGACGTGGTGCACGACGAGGACCAGTTCCGCGTGCGCGCCCGCTTCGTGGACCATGGCATCCCGGTGCTCGCCTTCGCGCTGGAGGAGAAGGCGCGCGTGGCCGTCAACGTGGCGCGCATGCAGGCTCAGGGCTTCACCAGCGGCGCCTGGTTGCGCGAGCTCAAGGACGCCGTGATGTCCGGCGCACCCGGCGGCCGTGTCATCGAGGTGCGCTGGATCGACCGCGGGGGCGAGCACGCGCAGCGGCGCACGGTCGATGAGCTGCGTCCCATCGTGCTGGACGAGCGCCCCGGGCGCTGCATCGGCTATGTGACGGACCTGTGCGGCAGCGAGGCCGACGCCGCCACGCTGGCGGCGCTGCTGCGCGGCGTGGACCAGTTGCACATCGAATGCGTGTTCCTGGACGCCGACCGCGAGCATGCACTGCGCAAGCACCACCTCACGGCGCGGCGCGCGGGCGAGATCGCGCGGCTGGTGGGCGCGCGCGAGCTCATCCCCTTCCACTTCTCGCCGCGCTACGAGGGCCGCGGCGACGCGCTGCGCGACGAGGCCGTCGCGGCCTGGGGCGGCGGCCCGGGCTGAGGCCCGCGCCGCCCCCGCATCGAACGGATCTCCCCCCGTGGAGGGTGCCGCCGCATCCCCCCACGGAGGGCTGAACGGCCATCGTCACCCCGGCAACTGAAGCAGCGGATCAGGGACGCGCCATGCGCTTCCCGCGATCGACAGGGGTTGGCGCCGTTCCAGGCACCGCGCGCCGAGTCCGTTTCCTTCTCAACTTTCAAGCGCCTGGGTGACCCGTTCACAAGGAGTTTTCATGATGAGCAAGCAAGTCCGTTCCCTGCGCCGTGCTGCCCTGGCGGCCTCCGTGATGGCCGCCGTTGCGGCTTCCTCGGCAGCACAGGCTCAGGAAACCGAAGCCGCCGCGGCGGAATGGGATGCGCCGTTCGTGTTCAACATGGTTCGCTCGCCCGGATTGGCGTCCTCGCCGAGCTGCGTGGTCAAGGCCAAGGGCCGTGTCTCCATCCAGAAGGTCGGCGAGGCCGAGGAGATGACGGTGCAGGTGCAGGGCCTGCCGCCCAACACGGAGTTCGACCTGTTCGTGCTGAGCGTGCCGAACTTCCCCTTCGGCCTGGGCTGGTACCAGGGCGACATCAAGACCGACTGGCAGGGCAAGGGCAAGCAGAAGTTCATCGGCCGCTTCAACAAGGAGACCTTCTCGCTGGCCATCGGCAACTCGGTGGCGGCGCCGCACGTGCATAACGGCCCGTTCCCGGACGCCGCCACCACGCCGCTGACGCCGCCGGTGCACCAGTACCACCTGGGCTTGTGGTTCAACTCGCCCGCCGACGCCCAGAAAGCCGGCTGCCCGGGCGCCGTCACCCCCTTCAACGGCAAGCACAACGCGGGCATCCAGGTGCTCAACACCAGCAACTTCCCTGATCTGGCCGGCCCGCTGAAGCGGGTGAAGTGAGCCGGCCGGCGCCATGCCGGACCTCAGGGCGCCGCGGCAACGGGAGGCCGCGGCCCATTTGCACCGGGGAGTCCGTTGCCGACGGCAGCGGCCCCCGGCTTTTTTGCGTCCTACGCCGCCAGCCGCGGCGGCCGAATGCGCGAGGCCTGTCCGGCGCAGCCGAAGGCCTCGAAGCGCTCGGCGCACAGCGCGCGCGCCGCGGCGGTGGCCTGCTTGAGAAAGGCGCGCGGGTCGAATTCGCCGCGCTGCTGCGCCATGGCGCGGCGCAGCGCGCCGGTCATGGCCAGGCGGATGTCGGTGTCGATGTTGATCTTGCGCACGCCGTGGCGGATGCCCTCGCGGATCTCCTCCACCGGCACGCCGTAGGTTTCGCGGATCTCGCCGCCGTGCTCGCGGATCACCGACAGCCACTCCTGCGGCACCGAGGACGACCCGTGCATCACCAGGTGCGTGTCGGGCAGCCGCGCGTGGATCTGCTTGATGCGCTCGATGGCCAGGATGTCGCCCGTGGGCTTGCGGCTGAATTTATAAGCGCCATGCGAGGTGCCGATGGCGATGGCCAGCGCGTCCACGCCGGTGCGGGCCACGAAGTCCGCGGCCTGCGCCGGGTCGGTGAGCAACTGCTCGTGCGAGAGCGTGCCCTCGGCACCCACGCCGTCCTCCTCGCCGGCCCGGCCCGACTCCAGCGAGCCCAGGCAGCCGAGCTCGCCTTCGACCGACACGCCCACCGCGTGCGCCATCTTCACGACGTGGCGGGTCACCTCCACGTTGTACTCGTAGCTCGATGGTGTCTTCGCGTCGGGCAAGAGCGAGCCGTCCATCATCACGCTGGTGAAGCCGGAGCGTATGGCCTGGATGCACACGGCGGGGCTGGCGCCGTGGTCCTGGTGCAGCACGATGGGCAGTTGCGGATACATCTCGGCGGCGGCCTCGACCATCTTGCGCAGGAAGGGCTCGCCGGCGTACTTCCTGGCGCCCGCGGAGGCCTGCAGGATCACCGGGCTGTCGGTGGCCTGGGCGGCCTGCATGATGGCCTGTATCTGCTCCAGGTTGTTGACGTTGAAGGCCGGCACGCCATAGCCGTTCTCGGCGGCGTGGTCGAGGAGCTGGCGCAGGGGGATCATGGGCATGGGGTTCTCCTGGGAAGGGGTCGTTGAGGGAGAAACGGAAACGAGAAGCGTGTTGGGTGCTGCCGTGAGCTGATCCGCCTCCCTTGCTACTTCGTCATCCCCGCGCAGGCGGGGATCCAGGCGGCCCCACATCGGAGCGCGAGAGGCCAGGCAGGCGGCACGAGGTCCGGCTCTTGGTGCGCCGTTTCCCGTGCTGGCGGCCGGCTTGGGGGCCGCCTGGATTCCCGCCTTCGCGGGAATGACGAAACAGTGGGCATCACGGGCCAGCGTCGGCCAACGCTCATCCGGCGTGGTTCACCTGTCCGAGCAGTCTCCTCGCCCTCCCCGCCACCGCCTGCGGCGTGAACCCGAAGTGCTCGAACAGCGCCGGCGCGGGCGCCGACTCGCCGAAGCGCTCCAGCGCCACCACGTCGCCGTCCTCGCCCACGTACTTCCACCACAGCCCGCTGCGCCCGGCCTCGATGGCCAGGCGCGGCAGCGCGCGCGGGATCACCTCGCGGCGGTAGGCCTCGTCCTGGCGTTCGAAGACTTCCAGGCACGGCGCCGACACCACGCGCGCCGCGATGCCCTCGTCGGCCAGCCGCTGCGCCGCGGCCAGCGCCAGCGACACCTCCGAGCCCGAGGCGATCAGCACCACGCGCTCGCCGCGCTCGCGGCGCAGCACGTAGGCGCCGCGGGCGATGCCCTCGATGCGCTCCTGCCCGTCGCCCGCGTGCGGCAGCGCCTGGCGGCTCAGCAGCAGGCAGCTCGGTCCGTCATCGCGCCGCAGCGCCTGCTGCCAGGCCACCGCCGTCTCGGTCGCATCCGCCGGGCGCCACACGTCCAGGTTCGGGACCAGCCGCAGGCTGTGCGCGTGCTCCACCGGCTGGTGCGTGGGGCCGTCCTCGCCCAGGCCGATGGAGTCGTGCGTGAACACGTGCACCACCGGCAGCCGCATCAGCGCTGCCATGCGCAGCGCGTTGCGCGAGTAGTCGGAGAAGGCGAGGAAGGTGCCGCCGAAGGGCCGGTAGCCGCCGTGCAGCGCCACGCCGTTCATCACCGCCGCCATGCCGAACTCGCGCACGCCGTAGTGCACATGGTTGCCGCTGCCCTGCCCGGTCAGCGAGCGGCTGCCGCGCCAGTCGGTGAGGTTCGATCCGGTGAGGTCGGCCGAGCCGCCCAGCAGCTCCGGCGCGGTGGGTGCGACCGCATCCAGCAGCTCCTGCGAGGCCTTGCGCGTGGCGACCTTGGCGCCGCGGCGCTCGGCATCCAGCACCGCCTGCGCCAGCGCCGCCAGCGTCTCTTCGCGCAGCGGGCCGCCGCGGCGGCGGCGCAGGAACTCCGCCGCCAGCTCGGGAAAGGCCTGCGCGTAGGCGTCGAAGCGCTGCTGCCAGTGCCGGCGCAGCGTGGCGCCGCGCTCCGCCGCGTCCCAGGCTTGGCGCACTTCCTGCGGCACCTGGAACGAGGCCGCCTCCCAGTCCAGCGCCTGGCGCACCAGGGCGATCTCCGCCTCGCCCAGCGGTGCGCCGTGCACGTCGGCCGTGCCGGCGCGGTTGGGCGAGCCGTGGCCGATCTGCGTGCGGCAGCAGACCAGCACCGGGCGCTCGGAGCGCAGCGCCTGCGCGATGGCCTCGTCCAGCGCCTGGAAGCTGTGGCCGTCCACGCCGCGCAGCACCGTCCAGCCGTAGGCCTCGAAGCGCGCGGGCGTGTCGTCGCCGAACCAGCCCTTCACGTTGCCGTCGATGGAGATGCCGTTGTCGTCGTAGAACGCCACCAGCTTGCGCAGCCCCCAGGTGCCGGCCAGCGAGCAGGCCTCGTGGCTGAGGCCTTCCATCAGGCAGCCGTCGCCGAGGAAGACCCAGGTGCGGTGGTCCACGATCTCGTGGCCGGGGCGGTTGAACTCCTGGGCCAGCAGCTTCTCCGCCAGCGCCATGCCCACCGCGTTGGCCAGGCCCTGGCCCAGCGGCCCGGTCGTCGTCTCCACGCCGGGCGTCATGTGCACTTCCGGATGCCCCGGCGTGCGCGAGCCGAGCTGGCGGAAGCGCTGCAGCTCCTGCATCGGAAGGTCATAGCCGCTCAGGTGCAGCAGCGCGTACAGCAGCATGGAGCCGTGGCCGTTGGAGAGCACGAAGCGGTCGCGGTCGGGCCACTGCGGATCGGCCGGGTCGTGTTTCAGATGGTGGCGCCACAGCGCCTCGGCGATGTCGGCCATGCCCATGGGCATGCCGGGATGGCCGGAATTGGCGGCCTGCACGGCCTCGATGGCCAGCATGCGCAGGGCGTGCGCGCAGCGGCGGCGGATGGGGTCCGGGGCGGTGTGGGGCATGGGCTCTCCTTCCAGTGAAATCAGGGTGTTGTTCGTGAGGCGGCGACGCCGGGGTTTGCGCCGACCGTCAGCCGACGCGCCGCGCACACCGCTCCGTCATGCCCGCGAAGGCGGGCATCCACGCGTGCTGCCACCCAGCCCCGGCCGACGTTCGGGGCTGTCCTGTACCCACAAGGAGACCAACGGGTGCGCGTGGATGCCCGCCTTCGCGGGCATGAGGGGTCAGGGTGCGGTGCGGGTCAGCCGCCTGGAGGCGCGATGCGGTCCGCATACCGCGGACGTCCGGCGCCCCGTGCGGCAGTACGGTTGCCGCCGCACCTTTCTTTCAGGCCACCATCGCCTGCCGCCTGCGCTCCATCAGCCGCAGGATCATGGGCGTGAAGATCAGCTGCATGGCCAGGTCCATCTTGCCGCCCGGCACCACCAGCGTGTTGGCGCGCGACATCCACGAGTCGTGCAGCATGCTCAGCAGGTACGGGAAGTCGATGCCCTTGGGGTTGGCGAAGCGGATCACCACCAGGCTCTCGTCCGGCGTGGGGATGGTGCGGGCGATGAAGGGGTCGGAGGTGTCCACCACCGGCACGCGCTGGAAGTTGATGTGCGTGCGCGTGAACTGCGGGCAGATGTAGTGCACGTACTCGTGCATGCGGCGCAGGATCACGTCCGTCACCGCCTCGGTGGAGTAGCCGCGCGTGGCCTTGTCGCGGTGGATCTTCTGGATCCACTCCAGGTTGATCACCGGCACCACGCCGATGAGCAGGTCCGGGTAGCGCGCCACGTCGTGCTCCCCGGTCTTCACGCCGCCGTGCAGGCCTTCGTAGAACAGCAGTTCCGACTCCGGCAGCGGCGCCCAGGGCGTGAAGGTGCCCGGCGGCTGCTTGAAGGGCGCCGCTTCCGCCTCGTCGTGCAGGTACTTGCGCGCCTGGCCGGTGCCGGTCTCGGCGTAGTGGCGGAACAGGTTCTCCAGCTCGGAGAACAGGTTGGCGTCGGTGCCGAAGTGGCTGAAGTGCGGCTTGCCGTTGGCTTCGGCCTCGGCCATGGCCTTCTTCATCTCGGCGCGGTCGTAGCGATGGAAGCTGTCGCCTTCGACGATGGCGGCGCGCACGCCCTCGCGGCGGAAGATGGCTTCGAAGGTGCGCGTCACCGAGGTGGTGCCGGCGCCGGAGGAGCCGGTGATGGCGACGATGGGGTGCTTCACGGACATGGGAAAACTCCAGGGGTCGTCAGAACCGTTGTGCTTACACGGGCGCGAACAGCCCGCGCTGCCCGAACAGCGGCGCGCGGTAGCCGCCGTCGAGCAACTGCTCCTCGTGGTAGCGCTCGATGCGCTCCACCTCTTCCGCCGATCCGAAGATGAAACCCACGCGCTGCTGCAGCCCCTCGGGCTCCAGGCCCAGCACGCGGTGGCGCCCGGTGCTCGCGCAACCACCGGCCTGCTCGATGAGCATCGCCACCGGGTCGGCCTCATGCAGCAGCTGCACGCGGCCCGCGCGCTGCGGGTCGGTGCCGTCGCGCGGGCACAGGAACACGCCGCCGCGCAGCAGGATGCGGTGCGTCTCCGCCACCAGCGAGGCGATCCAGCGCATCGAGAAGTCCGCGCCGCGCACCCCGTTGCGTCCCTCCAGGCACTCGTCCACGTAACGCTTGACGGCCGGCTCCCAGAAGCGGCTGTGCGAGGCGTTGATGGCGAACTCGCGCGCGCGCCGCGGCACCTGCAGGTTCGGGTGGCTGAGCATCCACTCGCCCAGCTGCGGGTCCAGCGTGAAGCCGTGCGTGCCCTGGCCGAAGCTCAGCACCAGCATGGTGGCCGGGCCGTAGAGCGCGTAGCCGGCGCAGACCTGGCTGCTGCCGGGCTGCATCCAGTCGGTGGCGCTCGGCGCCACGCCGGCCTGCGGCGCGCGCAGCACCGAGAACAGGCTGCCCACGCCATGGTTGATGTCCAGGTTGCCCGCGCCGTCCAGCGGCTGGAACAGCAGCAGGTACTTGCCGCGCGGATAGGCCTCGGGAATGGGCGTGGCCTCGGCCTCGCCGCAGGCGGAATAGCCCGCCAGGTTGCCGCCCCACTCGCAGGCGCGCGTGAAGGCGTCGCGCGCGAACTGCGGCGTGGCCTCGGCGGCGGCGTCCTGCCCCAGGGCGCCGCGCGCCACGCGCGCCGCGATGGCCTTGCACGCCAGCGACACGTCGGTCACCAGCGCGTTGAGCTCGCCGGTGGCGCGCGGGTGGCGCCGGCGTTCCTCGATCAGGAACTGCGTGAGGTTGCTGCGGCCTTCGATCAGCATGGGGGGTCTCCTTCGGTTGTCTTGTTGGATGCCGGTTTTCAGTGGGACGCTGTGGGCGCGCGCGGCGGCAGCAGGGCCAGCAGCTGCCGTGGCACCTGCAGCCGCCACACGGCGGGGCCGGGCTCCTCCACGCCGCCGTAGCCCCAGCCGGCCAGCGCCATCAGGCAGCCCGCCGCCGCCGCGGCGCGCACGTCCGCGGGGCCGTCGCCGACCATCAGCAGCCGCGAGGGCAGCACGCCGCACAGCTCGCACGCGGCCAGCAGCATTGCCGGCGCGGGCTTGCGCAACTCGGGGCGGTCCGCGCCCATCACCGCCGCGCAGTGCGGCAGCAGTCCCGCACTGGCGAGCACCGCCCGCGCCAGCGGCGTGGGCTTGTTGGTCACCACCACCAGCGGCAGCGAGCGCGCCAGCTCGCCCATCACGGCTTCGATGCCCTCGAACACCGTGCCGTGCGCCAGCGGCGCGGCCAGCGTGGCCTTGTCGAAGTGGCTGCGCAGGCGCCGCAGCAGCGTGGGATGCGGGTCCGTCACGCCCCGCGCCGCCAGCGCGCGGCGGATCAGCGCGTCCGGCCCGTCGCCCACCCAGCCGCGCACGGTCGGCAGGTCGAAGCGGGCGTCCAGGTGCTCCGCGCGCAGCGCATGCGCCAGCGCCGCGGCGATGTCCGGCGCGCTGTCCACCAGCGTGCCGTCCAGGTCCAGGGCCAGGGCTTCGGCGCGCATCACACGCCCTGGTAGAGCTGCCGCACTTCGCAGTGCACGGGCGGATGGCGCAGCTGCTCCAGGCCCTGCAGCGTGAGCCAGGCCGCGTCGGGCAGGCTGCCGCCGGGCTCGCCGGACAGCGGCTGCCCGGGGTCGCCCAGGTGCGGCAGCAGCAGCTGCGCGTCGGCGAAGCGCTCGTCCTCGGTCCACCAGGTGGGCGTGACCACGGTCCACAGCCCGGCGGCGCGCGCCGCGCGCAGGCCGTGGGCCGAGTCCTCGAAGGCGACGGCCTCGTCCGCATCCAGGCCCAGCGTGCGCAGCACCAGCTCGAACACGTCCGGCGCCGGCTTCTTGTGCCGCACCAGGTCGCCGCAGGCGATCAGGTCGAACAGCCCCGGCCCCTGCGGGCCCAGCGTCGCCACCAGCAGCGCCTCGACGTTGGCGGGGCTGGTGGTGCTGGCGATGGCCAGGTGCAGCCCGGCCTCGCGCGCCTCGCGCAGCAGCCGCGCCACGCCCGGGCGCAGCGGCACGGCGCCCTGCGCCACCAGCGCCGCGTAGTGCCGCGTCTTGGCCGCGTGCAGCGCGGGGATGCGCGCCAGCGCGGCGCGGCGGTCCAGCTCGTCCAGGCCCAGGGTGTCGATGTGGTGCGCGATGCGCTCCTTGCCGCCGGTCACGCGCAGCAGCTCGCGGTAGCGCGCGCGGTTCCAGTCCCAGCGCAGGCCGGCATCGGCGAAGGCGGCGTTGAAGGCTTGGCGGTGCAGTTCCTCCGTGTCGGCCAGCGTGCCGTCCACGTCGAAGATCAGGGCCTGGATGCTCATGCGCGATTCCTTGCGTCGGGGTCGTTGGGCGTGGGGTTGTCGAACACCCGGCTGCCGAGCACGTCGGCCGCTTCCAGGGTGACGAGCTGCTCGGGCTGCAGCGGCGCGTCGCTGTCGAACAGCCGCGTGGCGTGGCGCAGCCGGATGCGGTCCAGCGCGTTGCGGATGGAGCGCGCGTTGGCGAAGTGCGGCTGCGCGCGGCGCAGCGCGATGTAGCGCGCGAAGGCGGCCTGCGCGCCGGGGTCGAAGCGGTAGTGCAGCTTCTGCAGCATCAGCTCCGAGATGCGCAGCAGCTCGGCTTCCGTGTAGTCGGGGAAGTCGATGTGGTGCGCGATGCGCGAGGCCATGCCCGGGTTGGAGCCGAAGAAGGTCTGCATGCGGTCCTTGTAGCCGGCCAGGATCACCACGATGTCCTCGCGCTGGTTCTCCATCACCTGCAGCAGGATCTCGATGGCCTCCTGGCCGTAGTCGCGCTCGTTCTCCGGCCGGTAGAGGTAGTAGGCCTCGTCGATGAACAGCACCCCGCCCATGGCCTTCTTGAGCACCTCGCGCGTCTTGGGCGCGGTGTGGCCGATGAACTGGCCCACCAGGTCGTCGCGGGTGACGGCCACCAGGTGCCCCTTGCGCACGTAGCCCAGTTGCTTCAGCACCTCGGCCATGCGCAGCGCCACCGTGGTCTTGCCCGTGCCGGGATTGCCGGTGAAGCACATGTGCAGCGAGGGCGGCTGCGAATCGAAACCCTGTTGCGCGCGCAGCTTGTCCACCAGCAGCAGCGCGGCGATGTCGTGGATGCGGCTCTTCACCGGCGCGAGGCCGACGAGCTCGGCGTCGAGCTGCGCCAGCACCGCCTTCACCCCGCTGCTCTCGAACAGCTGGCGCGGGCTCTGCACCGGGGGCGCGGCCGCCTCGGAGGCGGCCGCTTCGAGCACTTCGGCTTCCATGGCGGCCTCCCGCGCTCAGTAGCGCGCGCCCTCGGGCCGCGCCTGCGCCGCGTAGCCCTCGATGCGGTAGTGGATCTGCCGTCCCGGCCCCTCGGAGCGCACCAGGCGGAAGCCGGGCTCGTCCTGCGGCCGGTTCACGATGAAGGACAGCACCACCGACTCGACCCCGTGCGTGGAGTCGAAGGCCGTGACGCGGATGTAGTGGTTCGGGAAGGCCTTGCGGCAGTCCTTGATCTCCATGAGCACGCCGGCAGGGTCCTGCAGGTCGAACATCGGGTTGCCGTGCATTTCCCAGAAGGTGTTGCGCGGGTGCGGGTCGTCGGTGTACTCGATGCCGACTGCGAAACCCTTGTCGAGGGCGTATTCGACCTGCTTGAGGATCTGCTCGTCGGTGAGGTCGGGCAGGAACGAGAAGGTGCCTTGGGTCAGACGCATGGGGGGCTCCGGTTTGCAACGATCAGGCCACCGAGGGGGTGGGCACGAAGTCCGAGGTGTCGGTGGGCGTGTAGTTGAAGCTGACCTCGCCCCAGGTATCGAGCGCGGCCTGCAGCGGGGTGCACCACTTGGCCGCGGCGCGCAGGATGTCGGGGCCTTCTTCCTTGATGTCGCGGCCCTCGTTGCGCGCCAGCACCATGGCTTCGAGCGCGACGCGGTTGGCGGTGGCGCCGGCCTGGATGCCCTGCGGGTGGCCGATGGTGCCGCCGCCGAACTGCAGCACCACGTCGTCGCCGAACAGGTCCAGCAGCTGGTGCATCTGGCCGGCGTGGATGCCACCCGAGGCCACCGGCATCACCTTGCGCAGCGCGCCCCAGTCCTGCTCGAAGAAGATGCCGCGCGGCAGGTCGGGCACCGTGTGCGCGTCGCGGCACACGTTGTAATAGCCCTGTACCGTCAGCGGGTCACCTTCGAGCTTGCCCACCGCCGTGCCGGCGTGGATGTGGTCCACGCCCGCCATGCGCATCCACTTGGCGATGACGCGGAACGAGACGCCGTGGTTCTTCTGCCGGGTGTAGGTGCCGTGGCCCGCGCGGTGCAGGTGCAGGATCATGTCGTGCTGCCGGCACCAGTGGCTCAGGCTCTGGATGCCCGTGTAGCCCACCACCAGGTCCACCATCACGATCACCGAGCCCAGCTCCTTGGCGAACTCGGCGCGGCGGTACATCTCCTCCATCGTGCCGGCGGTGACGTTGAGGTAGCTGCCCTTCACTTCGCCGGTGGCGGCGCTGGCCTTGTTGACCGCGTCCATCACGAACAGGAAACGGTCGCGCCAGTGCATGAAGGGCTGCGAATTGATGTTCTCGTCATCCTTCATGAAGTCCAGGCCGCCCTTGAGGCCCTCGTAGACCACGCGGCCGTAGTTGCGGCCCGACAGGCCCAGCTTGGGCTTGGTGGTGGCGCCCAGCAGCGGGCGGCCGAATTTGTCCAGGCGCTCGCGCTCCACGATGACCCCCGTGGGCGGGCCGCTGAAGGTCTTCACGTAGGCCACGGGGAAGCGCATGTCTTCCAGCCGCGCGGCCTTCAGCGGCTTGAAGCTGAAGACGTTGCCGATGATGGACGCGGCCACGTTGGTGATGGAGCCTTCCTCGAACAAGCTCAGGTCGTAGGCCACCCAGCAGAACCACTGGCCCGGCTGCCCCGGCACCGGCTCCACGCGGTAGGCCTTGGCGCGGTACATGTCGCAGGCGGTGAGGCGGTCGGTCCAGACCACGGTCCAAGTCGCGGTGGAGGACTCGCCGGCCACCGCCGCGGCGGCCTCCACCGGGTCCACGCCCTCCTGCGGCGTGATGCGGAACAGCGCCAGGATGTCGGTGTCCTTGGGCTCGTAGTCCGGGTTCCAGTAGCCCATCTGCGCGTACTTCAGCACGCCGGCCGCGTAGCGCTTGCTCGCGTCCACGATCTGCTTGAGTTCGTTCATCTCGCCCATCGCCTGCTCCTTGGCTGCTTGTCCGACACCGGTTTGCATCGGCTTGGGATGGACTCTAGGAAGCGAATGGAATCAGGAAAAGTTAATTCTTTTTAAGATGACATCAGGTTTAACTAATATCGGATCATGTCGTCGTTGCGCCATGCCACCTTCAAGCAACTCGCCGCCCTGCACGCCGTGGCCCGGCTGGGCAGCGTCTCGGCCGCTGCGGCGGAGCTGCATTTGACGCAGCCGGCGGTGTCGATCCAGATCGGCGCGCTGGAGGAGGCGGCGGGCACGCCGCTGCTGCAGCGCACCGGGCGCGGCATCCGGCTGACCGAGGCGGGCGAGCTGCTGGCGGGCTATGCCGGGCGCATCCTGGAGCTGTGGCGCGAGGCCGGCGACGAGATGGCTGCGCAGCACGGAGACTTTTCGGGAACGCTGCGCGTCGGTGCGGTGACGACGGCGGAGTACCTGCTGCCGCCGCTGCTGGTGGCCTTCGCCAACGAGCACCCCAAGGTGAAGGTGAAGCTGCAGGTCGGCAACCGCGACCAGATCGTGCGCATGCTCGCCGGCCAGGAGGTGGACCTGGCCATCATGGGCCGCCCGCCGGCGGAGCTGAAGACGGTGTCCGCGGCTTTTGCGCGACACCCCATGGCCTTCCTGGCCGCGCCGGGGCATGCGCTGATGCAGCGCAGCGATCTCAGATTGGCGCAGTTGCTCGATGCCGAGCTGCTGGTGCGCGAGCGCGGCTCGGGCACGCGCGCCACGGTCGAGACGCTGTTCCGCGAGGCCGGGCTGCCGTTGCGTCTTGGCTCGGAGATGTCGAGCAACGAGGCCATCAAGCAGCTCACCGCGGCCGGGCTGGGCGTGGCCTTCCTGTCGCTGCACACCTGCACGCTGGAGATGCGGGCCGGGCTGCTGGGGCTGCTGCCGCTGCCGGGCAACCCCATCGAGCGCGACTGGTACGTCATGCACCTGGCCGCACGCCAGCTGCCGCAGGTGGCGGCGGCCTTCGAGCGCTTCCTGTGCGAGCAGGGCCAGGCGCTGGTGAAGGCCCAGCTGGAGCCACGGGAACAGGCCCGGGGCGAGCCCGGGGCTGTAACGCGCTGACGCGCGGCACCGGGGCGACTGTTCAATTTTGACCCTGGCCGCAGGGTCTGCCCTGAGTGGTTGCGCCCGCGATCGATGCCTACAACGCGCTCCTGGGAACCCGTCGAAGACGCCGCGGTGGGCCCGCTGACATTCACCAGGAGACGACAATGACCATGCGTTTGAAGCCTTCCGTCGCCGTATTGGCGCAGACATTCGGAAGCCTGCTGCTCGCCGTACCCGCCGTGGCACTGGCCAACGCCGACGTGGAAAAGAACATCGCCAACTCGAAGAACTGGGCGATGCAGGCCGGTGACATGTTCAACCAGCGCTACAGCAAGCTGGACCAGATCAACAAGGGCAACGTCGGCAAGATGCAGGTCGCCTGGACCTTCTCCACCGGCGTGCTGCGCGGCCACGAGGGCTCGCCGCTGGTGATTGACGGCACCATGTACCTGCACTCGCCTTTCCCCAACAAGGTCTTCGCCATCGACCTGGAGACGCAGAAGATCAAGTGGAAGTACGAGCCCAAGCAGGACACGGCCGTGATCGCGCAGATGTGCTGCGACACCG
Organism: uncultured Azohydromonas sp.; assembly: GCF_937926365.1. Classification (GTDB taxonomy): domain Bacteria; phylum Pseudomonadota; class Gammaproteobacteria; order Burkholderiales; family Burkholderiaceae_C; genus Azohydromonas. The sequence continues at coordinate 56,127 of NZ_CALAOH010000082.1, forward strand.
TCTACCGCGGCTTGGCCTATGCCGAGGGCAAGGTCTTCCTGCAGCAGGCCGACTCCATGCTGGTGGCGCTGGATGCCAACAACGGCAAGGTGATCTGGAGCGTCAAGAACGGTGACCCGAAGCTCGGCGCGGTCAACACCAATGCCCCGCACGTGTTCAAGGACAAGGTGATCACGGGCATCTCCGGCGGCGAATGGGGCGTGCGCGGCTTCTTGGCGGCCTACGACATCAACACCGGGCGCCAGGTCTGGAAGGCCTACTCCACCGGCCCGGACAACGAGATGCTGATGGACCCGGAGAAGACCATGACCTGGGCCGACGGCGGCCTCAAGCCCGTGGGCAAGGACTCCTCGCTCAAGACCTGGCAGGGCGACCAGTGGAAGACCGGCGGCGGCACCACCTGGGGCTGGTACAGCTATGACAAGGCCACCAACATGGTCTATTACGGGACCGGCAACCCCTCCACCTGGAACCCGGCTCAGCGCCCCGGCGACAACAAGTGGTCCATGACCATCTTCGCGCGCGACGTGGACACCGGCGTGGCCAAGTGGGCCTACCAGATGACGCCGTATGACGAGTGGGACTTTGACGGCGTCAACGAGATGATCCTGGCCGACATCCCCGTCAAGGGCAAGCAGACCAAGGCGCTGGTGCACTTCGACCGCAACGGCTTCGCCTACACGCTGGACCGCGTCACGGGCGCGCTGCTGGTGGCCGAGAAGTACGACCCGAAGGTCAACTGGGCTACGCACGTGGACATGCGCACCGGGCGCCCGCAGGTGGTCAAGCAGTACTCCACGGCGCAGAACGGGCCTGACGTCAACACCAAGGGCATCTGCCCGGCGGCGCTGGGCACCAAGGACCAGCAGCCCGCCTCCTTCGACCCCAACACCAAGCTGTTCTACGTGCCCACCAACCACGTGTGCATGGACTACGAGCCGTTCAAGGTCGAGTACACCGCCGGCCAGCCCTATGTGGGCGCCACGCTGGCGATGTATCCCGCCCCGGGCAGCCACGGCGGCATGGGCAACTACATCGCCTGGGACGCCGGCACCGGCAAGATCGTGCAGAGCAAGCCCGAGAAGTTCTCGGTGTGGAGCGGCGCGCTCAACACGGCCGGCGGCATCAGCTGCTACGGCACGCTGGAGGGCTACCTGAAGTGCGTGGACGCCAAGGACATCAACAAGGAGCTGTTCAAGTTCAAGACGCCCTCCGGGATCATCGGCAACGTGTTCACGTATGAGCACAAGGGCAAGCAGTACATGGGCGTGTTCTCGGGCATCGGCGGCTGGGCCGGCATCGGCATGGCCGCGGGCCTGGAGAAGGACAACGACGGCCTGGGCGCCGTCGGCGGCTACCGCGAGCTGAGCCAGTACACCGAGCTCGGCGGCTCGCTGACCGTGTTCGCGCTGCCCAACTGATCTCCCGCATCACAACAAGGCACCACTGAAAAACGCCTCAGGCACGGCCCGTGCCGGGTTGGCCTGGGGCGTTCGCATTCCTCACTGACGTTCGTTGGAGTGAAGCTCTCATGAAGTTCCGCAAAGTCGCTCTCGCCGCCGTGTCGTGTCTGGCGCTGTTCGGTGCCACGGTCTACAGCAATGCTCAGGGCAACCAGCTCTACACGGTGGTGGATGGCAACAAGGTCGATCCCCAGACCATGAAGGGTTTCCGCACCTGGCGCTCGGCCGCTTGCGACCGCTGCCATGGTCCCAACCAGGAAGGCATGGTCGGCCCCTCGCTCATCGAGAGCCTCAAGAAGCTGAGCAAGGACGAGTTCACCAAGACCGTGCTGGAAGGCCGGCTGGAAAAGGGCATGCCCTCCTTCGGCAGCAACCCGGCCGTGACGCAGAACATCGACCAGCTCTACGCCTACCTCAAGGGCCGCTCGGACGGGGCCATCACTTCCGCCAGGGTGCAGGAGATGCCTTGATGAGCGCCGCCGCTTTCCCGCGCTCGCGCCGGCGCGGCTGGAGCGCGGCGCTGCTGCTTGGCGCACTGGTGGCGGCCTGGCCCGCTGCAGCGCAGGAGGAACAGCCGCCGCGCAAGGCCTTCAAGGTGTGCCAGGACCCGCACAACCTCCCCTTCTCCAGCGCGCAGGGCAACGGTATCGAGAACCGCATCGCCGAGCTCTTCGCCCGCGACCTGGGGCTGCCGCTGCAGTACTACGACTTCCCCAACCGCCTGGCCTTCATCCGCAACACGCTGCGCTACAAGCTCCCCGGCGAGGACTGGCGCTGCGACGTGGTGCTGGGCGTGCCCGAGGGCTTCGATCAGGTCTCGGTGACCAAGCCCTACTACCGCTCGACCTACGCGCTGGTGTTCCCGCGCGGCAAGGGGCTCGACGGGGTACGCACGGGCCAGGACTTCCTCAAGCTCGACCCGGGCGTGCTGGGCAAGCTGCGCATCGGCGTGCACGATCGCTCGCCGGCCGGCAAGTGGCTGGCCAAGCACCAGCTGGTGGATCGCGCCGTGGTCTACCCGATGATGAGCCCGGACACCGAGCACGACCCCGGCGAGGCGGTGGAGGCCGACCTGGCCGCCGGCCGCATCGACGCCGCCATCCTGTGGGGCCCGCTGGCTGGTTACGCCGCCAAGCGCCAGAGCGCGGCCAACCTCGTGGTGGTGCCGCTGGCCTCGGAGCCGGACGTGCGCTTCGACTACGCCATAGCCATGGGCGTGCGCTACGGCGAGCCGCAGTGGAAGAGCCAGATCGAGGGCCTGATCGAGCGTCGCCGCGGCGACATCCAGGCCATCCTGCGCGAGTTCGGCGTGCCGCTGGTGGAGTCCGGCGCCTCTGGTCGGCCGGCTTCGAGGGACTGATGCCGTGGCCCGCGGCCCCTCGGCTCACCAGCGCCGCCTCCTGGGCTCGGCGCTGGTGGCGGCCTGCCTGCTCAGCAGCAGCGGCGCGCACGCGGAGTTCGACCGCCGCTCGCTGATCCTGCTGGGGCGCAGCGTGCTGCGCATCGAGGCCGAGGGCGCCGGCGGGCGACTGCAACTGGGCTCGGGCGTGGTCATCGCCAAGGAGCGCGTGGTCACCAACTGCCATGTCACCCGCAACGCCAGCAGCATCTCCGTGGTGCAGGCCGGCGCGCGCTGGTCGGTGCAGTCGCAGGCCCTGGACACCGAGCGCGACCTGTGCGTGCTGCAGGTGCCCGGGCTGCCCAACGCGCCGGTGGCGCTGGGCCGCGCCGCTTCGCTGCGCGAGGGCCAGGAGCTCGCCGCGCTGGGCTACACCGGCGGGCCGGCGCTGCAGATCAGCGGCGGCAGCGTGGTGGCGCTGCACCACTGGGGCGGGCACCTCGTCATCCAGTGCAGCAACGGCTTCACCTCGGGCGCCAGCGGCGGCGGGCTGTTCGACCGCGACGGCAACCTCGTGGGCATCCTCACCTTCCGGCTGCCGGGCGGGCGCACGCACTACTACGCCGTGCCGGCCGAATGGCTGGCCGACAGCACCGAGCTGCGCATGCGCTTCGGCCAGGTGCGCCCGCATGACGGGCTGAGCTTCTGGCAGCAGCCGCTGGCCGCGCAGCCGCTGTTCCTGCAGGCGGCCACGCTGGAGCGCGCCGGGCAGTGGGACGATCTGCTGCACTTGGCCGAGCGCTGGGCGCACGAGGACGCCGCCGATCCCGAGCCGCTGTACCTGCGCGCGCTGGCCTACGAGCACCTGGGCCGTGACACCGCCGCGGTGCAGAGCTGGCAGCGCAGCCTGGACATCGATCCCGCCTACAGCCGCAGCTGGGCCCGGCTGGCGCAGCTCTACCACCGCACCGGCCTGGCCTCGCAGGCGCAACAGGCCATCGAATCGCTCACCGCCCTCAATCCCGGACTGGCGCTGGAGGTGTCGGACCGCCTGCGCGCCGATCCTTCAGAACCCCCTCAGGAATCCGCACGCCAATGAGTCTTTCCCTTCTTTCGCGCGGTCGCCGTGCTGCGGCGCTGGCCGCGGCGGCGCTGGCGGCCACGCTGCTGGGCGCCGCGCCGCTGCGTGCCGCCGAGGAGCCGAGCCCCGACGAGGAGCCGCGCGTGGCCGGCGCCGGCACCATCTCGGAGGCCGAGCGGCGGATCTTCATGGCGCCGCACCTGCAGGGCCTCAAGCCCGGCACCGTGCTGCGCTATGCCTTCACGCATGGCGGCTCGCTGGAGCCCGGCTACGCCGGCGCGCTGGAGCTGCAACTGCGCGCCGGCGCCGATGGCCGCTGTTGCGACACCAGCGCCACCTTCCCGGAGGCGCAAGGCCCGCGTCCCTTGCCGACCGTGGAAGGCGCCAGCGCCAACCCGGTGATCCTCTACTTCCTGGAGCACGACTTGCGCGAGATGCAGCGCCTCACGCGCGGGCAGATGAACCACTTCCGGCGCCGTATCCGCCTCGCGCTGGCCGAGGATGCCCGCAGCGAGGACACCCGCGTGCGCTACCAGGGCCGCGAGCTGCCGGCGCAGCGGCTGCAGGTGAGCCCCTACCTCACTGATCCCATGCGCAACCGTTTCGAGCAGTACGCGGCCAAGCGCTACGAGTTCGTGCTGGCCGACGTGCCCGGCGGCGTGGCGCAACTGCGCACCCTGCTGCCCGGCAATCAGTCCGGCACGCCGCCGCTGCTTGAAGAAACCCTCACCCTTGAAGGCGCCGAAGTGGGCGCCGCGACTGCAAAACCATGACCCTGCCCTCCCTTCGCCTGGCCCGCCAGCTGCTGCGCCCCGCCGCCGTGTCCGTGCTGTTGAGCGTTGCCGCTCCCTGGGCCTTTGCCCACGACTACCCCACGGCCGCACGCGTGGAATACGTGCAGGCCTGCATGCGCGACCACCCGGGCAGCTACTACGAGATGCTCAACAAGTGCTCGTGCGTGCTGGATCGTCTGGCGGCGCAGGTGCCCTACGACGACTTCGTGACCATGAGCACCGCCACCAACGCCAACAGCATCGGCGGCGAGCGCGGCAACACCATCCGCGACACCGAGCCGCTGCAGAAGCAGATCCGCGAGTTCCGCAAGCTGCAGTCCACGGCGCGCGAGGGCTGCTTCATTGCGCCGACGGCGGCGCGCTGAAGACCTTCCTCCAGTCCCGGCTTGCTCTTGTTCGTGAAATGACCCGTTTGCACTGACCCTTCGATACCTCAGGGCGCGCCCTGTGCTGAGGTATCGAAGCATCAGGACGAACGGAATACGTCGCTGATCAGCAAGCGCGGGACTCACGTCCCGTACTTCGGATTCCCCTGCCGCTTCTGCGCCATGTCGCGCACCAGGAAGCGCACGGCGCGCTGCCACGACTCGTCGTTGTTACCGCGCAGGTCCACCGACTTCGACAGCACCACGCGCTTGCGGCGCACGTCGTGCACCTCGATGTTGAAGTTCAGGATCAGCTCGCTGACCTTCTGTACCCAGCCGGTGATGGCGTAGTCGGTGTCGAGCTGCTGCCCTACCTGGCGCGCGCAGTCCTCGCAGCGGTGCATGAACTCCTGCTCGTTGCGCAGCTTGTCCATCAGCGCTCGCGCACCCTGCAGCGGAACGATCCGGTAGAGCCGCTGCGCCTGCAACTGCTCCTCCAGGTCCTCGCGCGCCTGGCGCAAGCGCCGCTGCAGCGCGGCATGCGCTTGCGGCTCGGGGTTGGGATGGTCGTCGAGCAGGTCGAAGTCCAGCACCACGGCGCTGGGCGGCGGCACCGGCTGCGCGCGGGCCGTGGCCCCCGGTATCGCCAGCGCGGCGGCCGCGGTCAGGAGCAACAGGCGGCGATGGCGCTGCATCCGGTGGCTCCGATACGCGCTCACGAACGCCGCCTCAGCTTGCGGTAGATGGTGTTGCGGCTGATGCCCAGCCGCTTGGAAGCCAGCGAGATGTTGCCGTCCAGCTCCTGCACCACGCGCAGGATGGTCTGCATCTCCAGCTCTTCCAGCGTGGCGCCGGCCTCGGCCGGATCAGGCTGTGCCGCCAGTACGGGTGCCGGATCGTGCTCCGCTGCGGGCTTGCCGGTGCCGATGCTCGCGTCCGGCTGGCGCCGTGCCACGGCGCGCTGCACGTCCTCGATGAAGTCCTCGGGCAGGTGCGCGGGCGTGATGGCGGCTTCGTCGCCGGCCATCGCGGCCGCCGCGCGCAGCACGTTGACGAGCTGGCGCACGTTGCCCGGCCAGTGGTAGGACTGCATCAGCCGCACCACCTCCGCGTCCAGCGTCGGCGCGCGCAGCGGGCCGTGGCGGCGCAGGATGCGCTGCACCAGCACCAGCAGGTCGCTGCGCTCGCGCAGCGGCGGCAGCCGCACCGTCAGGCCGTTGAGCCGGTAATACAGGTCCTCGCGGAAGGCCTGGCGCTCCACCATCTCGCGCAGGTTGTGGTGCGTGGCGCTGATCACGGCCACGTCGGCCGGCGCGCCGCCCAGCGGCGCAAGCTCGTGCTCGTGCAGCACGCGCAGCAGCCGCGCCTGCAGCGCCAGCGGCATGTCGCCCACCTCGTCCAGGAACAGCGTGCCGCCCTGGGCTTGCAGGATGCGCCCCAGCGCGCCGGGGCGCCGCGCGCCGCCTTCGCTGCCGAAAAGCTCGGCCTCGATCATCGGCTCCGGCAGCCCGGCGCAGTTCACGGTCGCGAAGGGCAGGCCGGCGCGCGAGGATTCCTGGTGGATGGCGCGCGCCAGCACCTCCTTGCCCGACCCGGTCTCGCCCAGGATCAGTACCGAGATGTCGCGGTCGGCGACGCGGCGCAGCCGGGTGGCCAGCGCCTCCATCTGCGCGTCGCCCGTCTGCAGCCACGACAGATCGGGCACGGCCTCGGCGTCCGCCGCGCGCGGCCGCTCGCGCCGCGGCACCAGCACCGAACTCACCGGGGGGGAGGCCGGCCGTACCAGCGCGGACGGCGCCTCGGTGGCGCCCGCTTCGGCTGCCGCGTCGCCGGAGGGCAGCAGGCTCATCGTCGGGCGCGCCAGCGGCCAGTTCAATTGCAGCCGCGCGTGCAATTGCAGCCCGTTGGCCAGCGTGAGCGTGAGCGGGCCGGTCGAGGCGCTGCGCGCCTGGTCCAGCAGCTGCGGCAGGCTCAGGCCGAAGAGGCTTTCCACGCAGTTCATGCGCAGCCCCGCGGGGCTCAGCGCCAGCAGGTCCAGCGCGCTGCGGTTGGCGCCCAGCAGCTTGCCGTCCTCGCCCACGGCCAGGATGCCGCCCATGAGCGTGTCGATGAACTCGACGCGGCTGTGGAAGTGCAGCCGCAGCGCGTGCTGGCAGTCGTCGGTCAGCCAGTGGTTCTCGATCATGCGCGCCGACATCTTCACCAGGCCCAGCGTGTGGGCGTGGAAGGAGCGGTGGTCGCCGGTGACGTCGAGCACGCCCAGCAGGTTGCCGCGCGGATCGAAGATGGGCGCGGCCGAGCAGGTCAGGAAGTCGTTGGCATACATGAAGTGCTCGTCGGCATGCACGAACACCGGCTCCTCCGTCACCAGCGCCGTGCCCATGCCGTTGGTGCCCTTGCTGGCCTCGGCCCAGTTCACGCCGGGCGCCAGCGCCACCTTGGCCGTGCGCTCCAGCAGGTCCGAGTGGCCCACCGAGTGCAGCACCGTGCCCTGCGTGTCGGCCAGCACCACCATGCTCTTGCTGACCAGGATCTGCTCCAGCAGCAGCTCCATCACCGGCGCGGCATGCATGAACAGCCGGCGGTTGCGTTCATGAACCAATGCCAGGTCGGCCCGCGGCAGCGGCGTGTAGTCGCCATGGCCGATGCGCGTGAGCCCCAGCGCCGCGCAGCGCTCGTGCGACTTGCGGATGGCCTCCACATGCGCCGGGTCGCTGGGCACCAGCACGCTCGTGGCTGAGTGTCCGAAGCCCAAGTCGCGCTTTCGGCCAGCCAACGGGCCCTCGGACGGACGGGTCGTGAGCATCGCTGTCCTTTCTACTTCCGCCTGCAGCGGAGGTCTCCTCTGGGTTTTCTTACAGGCGCGCGCAGCATACGCCCCCGGCCTGCCGTGACACTGTGTACTGAATCCAGGGCAGCAACAGGGTTGCCAGACAACCCGGCTTGCAACAAGCACGCCATCCAGCCGCGTGGAACAGGGCTTGCAGGAAGGGGGTTCCTTCTCCGAGCCGCGTCCCGCCATGACTTTTGCCCTTGCCGTGTCCGCCGCTTCCACTCCTGAGTTCGTGCGCGTGAGCGCCCCGGGCCGGCTGCACCTGGGCTTCCTGGATCCCGGCGCCTCGCTGGGCCGGCGCTTCGGCAGCCTGGGCCTGGTGGTGCAGGGACCGCGGACGCGGCTGGAGCTCCGCCTGGCGGGCCGTCCGGTGGTGGAGGCCGCGCCCGGGATCGATCCGGGGGAACTGGAGCGCGCCGCCACGCACCTGGCCCAGGTGCAGGCCCACACCGGACTGGGACGGCCGCTGCACCTGCGGCTGCTGGAGGTGCTGCCCCCGCACGCCGGCCTGGGCTCGGGCACGCAGCTGGCGCTGGCGGTGGGCACGGCCTTCGCGCGGTTGCACGGGCTGGCGCTGGGTGCCCCGGAGGTGGCCCAGATGCTGGGACGCGGCCTGCGCTCGGGCGTGGGCATCGCCGGTTTCGAGCACGGCGGGCTGCTGCTGGACGGTGGTCCGCAGGCCGACGGCCGGCCCGCGGCCGTGACGTCGCGGCTGGACTTCCCGGAGCGCTGGCGCGTGCTGCTGGTGCTGGACCCTGCTCGCCGCGGCCTCTCCGGCGCGCAGGAGAAGCAGGCGCTGGCCCAGCTCCCGCCCTTCCCGCGCGAGCTCGCGGCCGAGCTGTGCCACCGTGTCGTGATGCAGGTGCTGCCCGGCGCCGCGGCGGCCGATTTCGGCTGCTTCGCCGAGGGGCTCAACCGCATGCAGGCGCTGCTGGGCGGGTACTTCGCGCCGGCGCAGGGCGGCAGCTCCTACACCAGCCCGGCCGTCGATGCGCTGATGCGCTGGATCGGCCGCCACGGCGACGCCGCCATCGGCCAGAGCTCCTGGGGCCCCACGGGCTTCGCCATCCTGCCCTCGGCCGAGGCCGCCGCGGCGCTGCTGCGGGCCGCGCGCGCGGCCGGCGCGGTGGCGCCGGGGCTGCAACTGCAGCTCGTGCAGGGCCGCAATGCCGGCGCCGATCTCCAGATCCTGGCGGCCTCCCCGGCCGCTGCCTGCGCCTGACGGCGCCCACCCCTCCGGCATCACCTCATGGAACGACCCTACATCCTGCACATGCTCACCCCCGGCCCGTGGATGAGCCCCTTCGACGTCAACATGGCCGCCGACGCCGGCTACCAGGTGATCGTCCCGTACTGCGGCGTGGACGTGGCCGCCACGCCCAACCTGACGCAGGACGCCATCTTTTCGCGCGGCCCCAAGGGCGTGGCGCGCACGGGCCTGTTCATCGGCGGGCGCGACGTGATGCAGGCGGTGGACATGCTCGACGCCGCGCGCAAGGCCATGGTGCCGCCCTTTGTGGTGTCGGTGATGGCCGACCCCAGCGGCGCCTTCACCACCGCCGCGGCCATGCTGGCCTGCGTGCGCGAGCAGCTGAAGAAGGCGCATGGCGCCGATCTCGCCGGCCGCCAGGTGCTGGTGCTCGGCGGCACGGGGCCGGTGGGCCGCATCGTGGCGGTGCTGGCGGCGCGCGCCGGGGCACAGGTGCGCGTGGCCAGCCACAAGGGACAGCAGGCGGCCGACGAGACGGCCCAGGCCGTGAACGGGCGCTTCGGGACCCAGGTGCTGGGCGCCTCCAGCGCTGACCAGGCCGCGGTGCGCGAGGCGCTGCAGTCCACCGACGTGGTGCTCGCCACCGCCGCGGCGGGCGTGCAGGTGCTGAGCGCCGAAGACCTCGCCGCCGCGGGCGGAAAGCTGCTGGTGGCGGCCGACGTCAACGCCGTGCCGCCGGAGGGCATCGCCGGCGTGGGCGTGATGGACGACGGCAAGCCGCTGGCGGGCACCCGGGCGGTGGGCATCGGCGCGCTGGCCGTGGGCAACGTCAAGTACCAGGTGCAGCACCGCCTGCTGCAGCGCATGCGCGAGGCCGAGAAGCCCGTCACGCTGAGCTTCGATGACGCCTTCGCACTGGCCTGCGAGCTGCGCGCCGGCTGAGGCCATGGCCCGGCCCACGCTGCTGGTGGCCGGGCTGTCGGTGCGGCAACTGGCGCAGGCGTCCGCGCGCGAGGGCTTCACGACCCTCGCGCTGGACGCCTTCGGCGACCGCGACACGCGCCATGCCGCGCCGCGCTGGCGGGCCTGGCACCGCTTCGACGCCGGCGACCTGCTGGATGCGCTGCACGAGGCCGCCGCGTCCGGCGCGCTGGGCTGGATCGCCGGCAGCGGCTTCGAAGCCCACTTGGACCTGCTGGCCGCCGGCGCGCTGCGGCTGCCGCTGCTGGGCACGCCGGTGGATGGCTGGCGGCTGGTGCGCGATCCGCGCCGCTTCTTCCCGCTGCTGCAGGCGCTGGGTCTGCCGCACCCGCCCACGCGCTGGGACCAACCCCCGGCTGATCATCAGGACTGGCTGTTCAAGGACGGCGCCGCCTGTGGCGGCTGGCACGTGCGGCCGGCACGGGATGTCGAGGCGCCGGGCGGCCTGGGCTGTTGGCAGCGCCGCCTCGACGGCGTGCCGATGTCCGCCGCCTTCGTGGCCGACGGTTGCCGCGCGCTGTGTCTGGGCTTCAACGAACAACTCGTCGGCCTGCCCGATGCGCCCTACGCCTGGCGCGGCGCCATCGGCCCCGTGCCCGTGCCGTCCGATGTGGCGGCGCAGATCGACACGGCCTTGCAACAGCTCATACCGGCCTGCGGCCTGCGCGGGCTGGGCAGCCTGGATTTCCTGCTCGGCGCCGATGGCGGCGTGTCGCTGCTGGAACTGAACCCTCGTCCCGGGGGAACGCTGCAGCTCTACGCGCCGCAATCGCCGCTGCGGCTGCACCTGCGCGCCTGCCTGGGTGCGCCGTTGCCGACACAGCCTGTGTCGCAAACGGTCAGTGGCCTGGAAGTGTTGTACGCGCCGCGGCGGCTGCGCCTGCAGGCCGCCGAGCTGCAGCGGCTGGCGCGCCGCGCCTGGGTGCACGACCTGCCCGATGCGCCGGTGGACGTGGCCGCGCGCGAGCCGGTGTGCTCGCTCAGCGCCACGGCGCCGGACGCCGAGGCCGTGCGCGCGCTGCTGCGTCGGCGCCATGACGAATTGACCCCCCTCTTGGAGAACTGTGCTCATGAGCTCCCCTGCTGACACCCTGAGCGTCAACCACCTTGCGCAGCCCCTGCTGCGGCGGTTGCTGGACGAGGCCACGGCGCTGCGCGTGCGCGTGCAGCGCGACGAATTCGGCGTGCAGGTCGTCGATGCCGGGCTGGAGGCCCAGGGCAGCGTGGAGGCGGGCCTGGCCGTGGCGCGCATCTGCATGGGCGGCCTGGGCGAGGTGAGCCTGCGTGCCGCGCCGGAGGAGGGCTGGCCGACCTGGGTGCAGGTGAGCAGCGCGCAGCCGGTGCTGGCCTGCCTGGGCAGCCAGTACGCGGGCTGGAGCCTGTCGGCCACCAAGGAGGAGACCGGCGGCAAGAAGTTCTTCGCCCTGGGCTCGGGACCGGCGCGGGCGCTGGCCGCGCGAGAGGACCTGTTCCAGGAGCTGGGCTATCGCGACCGCGCCGACGCCGGTGTGCTGGTGCTGGAGGTGGACCGCCTGCCGCCGGACGTGGTGGTGGAGAAGGTGCTGCGCGACTGCGCGCTGCCGCCGCAGGGCCTCACGGTCATCGTCACGCCCACGGCGAGCCTGGCCGGCACCACGCAGGTGGTGGCGCGGGTGCTGGAGGTGGCGCTGCACAAGGCGCACGAGCTGGGTTTCCACCTGGCCGACATCGTGGGTGGCAGCGCGACGGCGCCGCTGCCCTCGCCCGGCGCCGACGGCTTGCAGGCCATGGGGCGGACCAACGACGCGATCCTGTACGGCGGCCGGGTGCACTTGCAGGTACGCGGCGACGAGGAAGCGGCGCGGCGCCTGGCGCAGCAACTGCCCTCGCGCAACGCGCGGGAGTACGGGCGCAGCTTCGCCGACATCTTCAAGGCCGCGGAATACGACTTCTACAAGATCGACGGCGCCCTCTTCGCGCCGGCCGAGGTATGGGTCAGCCACCTGGGCTCGGGCCGCACCTGGCGCGGCGGCGGCACGGACATGGGACTGCTGCGCGGGCTGTGGCTGGAGGAGGCGTGAGCCACGGCATGGAGGGCCTGCGCGTCGCCCTGATGAGCGACGAATCCGGTTGGCACGTGCGGCGGCTGCGCCGGGCGCTGCTGGCGCGCGGGGCGGCGCTGGTGCGTTGCCTGGACCTCGCGCAGTGCGGCGTCGCCACCGCCGCCTCGCGCCACGGCCTGGTGCTGCCGGGCTTCGGGCGCGAGCTGCCCGACGCGGTGATCGTGCGCGGGGTCGCCGCCGGCAGCTTCGAGCAGGTCACCAAGCGGCTCACCGTGCTGCATGCGCTCGCGGCGCTGGGCGTGCCCGTCTACAACGAGGCGCGCGCCATCGAGCGCAGCGTGGACAAGGCCATGACGAGCCTGCTGCTGCGCAGCGCCGGCATTGCCTCGCCGCCGGCCTGGACCACCGAGTGCCCCGCGCAGGCGCAGCGCCTGGTGATGCGCGAGGCCGCCGCCGGCCGCGCGCTGGTGCTCAAGCCGCTGTTCGGTTCCCAGGGCAAGGGGCTGCAACTCGTGGGCCGCGTGCACGGCACCTTCGTGCCGCTGCCGCCGCTGGAGCCCTACGGCGGCCTGGCCTACCTGCAGCGCTACGTGCCGCCGCTGGGCACGCCGGGCTTCGACTGGCGCGTGCTGGTCATCGGCAGCCGGGCCGTGGCCGCCATGCGGCGCGTGAGCGCGCACTGGGTCCACAACGTGGCGCAGGGTGCGCGCTGCGAGGCGGCCGAGGTGACGCAGGACCTGGCGTTGCCCGCGGTACGCGCGGCCCAGGCCCTGGGGCTGGACTACGCAGGCGTGGACCTCATTCCCACGCCCGATGGGCCGCAGGTGCTGGAGGTCAACGGCGTGGCGGCCTGGCAGGGGCTGCAGCGCGTCACGGGCTTCGACATCGCGCAGGCGATCGTGGACGACCTGCTCGACCGCAAGGTCGCGGCGGCGCTGGGACGGCGTAGCGCATGAGCATGCAGATGCCCGTGGTTTCCGCCGAATCCGCCGTGGCGCTGGAGCGCGGACGCGCCGCCTTCCTCGCCGCTTGCCGCCTCGACGTGCAGGTGCGCAAGCCCGGCAACGTCAGTTTCCATTCGCCCGGCCACGGCATGCGGGCGCAGCAGTTCCTGGACAGCGCCGCGGCGGCGCAGGAGGCACTGTTCGCGCCGGGGCTGAGCGTTGGCCAGCGCATCGAGGGCGCGGTGCGGGCCACGCTGGCCGTGGCCGGCTGCAACACCAACCTGGGCATCGTGCTGCTGTGCGCGCCCATTGCCGCCGCGCTGGAGCGCGCGCCCGGCGCCCGCGACGCCGCCGGATTGCACGCGGCGGTGCGGGCGGTGCTGCGGGAGCTGGACCTGGAGGATGCCCGTCACGCCTTCCGCGCCATCGCCGCGGCCCATCCCGGCGGCCTGGGCCGTGCCGAGGCGCAGGACGTCAACGACGCACCCACCGCCGGCCTGCGCGAGGCCATGGCGCTGGCGGCGCGGCGCGACAGCATCGCGCGGCAGTACGCGTGCGACTTCGACGATCTCTTCGCCGTGGGCCTGCCCGCGTTCCAGGCCGGCGCGGATGCCGAGGCCGGGATGCTGCGGGCCTGGCTGGCCTGCCTGGCGCGCTGGCCCGATTCACACATTGTTCGAAAGCAGGGTGCAGCCGTGGCACAGACTGTCCTGGAGCGGGCCACGGTCTTCGAGCAAGGGCTGCGCGGTCAAGGCCCGGCCGCGCTGGCCGAAGCGCTCGCCGACTGGGATGAAACCCTGAAACAGCAGGGGCTGAACCCGGGCACCAGCGCCGATCTGGCAGTGGCCAGCACCCTGCTGGGCCTCCTGGTTTCGCGTGGCACGGAACGTGAATAAAGGCACGAAGCGCCGCAGCCGCGGCGTGGATCGCGAAACCCACATGGAGACTGACCCATGGCAAAAATCGACCGCATGCTCGTCGGCGAATCACTGGTTGGGGATGGCAACGAGGTCGCCCACATCGACCTGATCATCGGCCCGCGTGGTTCCCCTGCCGAGACCGCCTTCGCCAACGCGCTGGTGAACAACAAGGAAGGTTTCACGTCGCTGCTGGCCGTGGTCGCGCCGAACCTGATGGCCAAGCCGGCCACCGTGATGTTCAACAAGGTCACCATCAAGGGTGCCAAGCAGGCGGTGCAGATGTTCGGCCCGGCCCAGCGCGGCGTGGCGATGGCGGTGGCCGACAGCGTCGAGGACGGCACCATCCCGGCCGACGAGGCCGACAACCTGTTCATCTGCGTCGGCGTGTTCATCCACTGGCAGGCCGAGGACGACAAGAAGATCCAGGAGTTCAACTACCGCGCCGTGCGCGAATCCATCGCCCGCGCCGTGCGCAACGAGCCCAGCGCACAGGAAGTCGTGTCCAAGAAGGGTTCCGTCACCCACCCCTTCCAGGCCCAGGGCTGAGGAAGGGCCCCAAGCCGCAGCGCCTGCCCACCGGCAGGCGATCGCGGAAGGCCCGTGGCGCCGCGGCGCCACGGGCCGCCACCCCAAGAGAAGCGGCCCCGCGGGGCCGCTTCTTCATTTCGTTGACGTCACTTCTTCCCGGGCACCATGCCCTCGCCGATCAGCGACAGCACCCGGGCCGGCGCGCGCGCGCGGGACGCGGCGCCATTGAAATCGTCCGCCCGGCGTTCGATGGCCACGCCCACGGCCTGCAGGTCGTCGAACTTGCGCGGCTTGGCCAGCGCCACCCGCACCCAGTGCGCGCCGAACTCGCACACCGTGATGCGCGCGATCTCCTCGGCCAGCGCCTCCAGCAGTTGCACTTGGTGCTCGGCGAAGAGCCGGTGCAACCGCTCGCGCAGCACGCTGTAGTCGATGGTGTCGCCTATGCGGTCGCTGTCGCAGGCACCGCTGCGCGGCAGCCCGGCGGCGAGATCCACGCGCACCGGCTGCGGGTCATGCAACTCGCTGTGGTGGATGCCGATCACGGTCGGGATGGTCAGTCCCTCGATGAAGATCAGGTCCAGCGCGGCACCGGTGGATTCGTGGCGTGGCAGGGGTGGCAAGGGCATGAGGGCGGACATCGGCAAGCCTCCAGGCGTGGTTCGGACGGCGGCTTTCCGCAAGTTGCGCGCCAGTCCCGGCCGGCCTTCTTCCGCGCGGCAAGCAGGGAGCCCGCGCCGTGTCACGGAATGACGCAATAACCCGGTGGATTGCGGGCAATTCCCGACAGCGCTGACCCGGGGGTGCCGGCCGACAATGCGCCGCGAGCGGGCTCCCTCCAACGGGGGCCCTCTTCAGTAGGAGCTCACATATGACACAAGGCCTGTTGGCGGCGGTGGGACATGGCCAACGCGTGCTGGGCGCGGTGCTGAGGGGCATGCGCTCGGGGTTGCACGAGCAGGTGGCGCAGTCGTGGACACGCTGCCTCAACGAGTACCGCCTGGACCCCGACGGCGAACCGCATCCGCCCGTGCTCGACCGCAACGCGCTGGCGCTGCGCTGCCGCCGCCTGGGCGACGTGATCGAGGCGGCGCGGCTGGAGATGAGCACGCTCTACCAGCAGCTCGCCGACACCGAAACCGCCGTGGTGCTGACCGATGGCGAGGGCGTCATCCTGCATTTGGTGTCCTCGCCCGAGTTCGCGCAGGAGCTGGAGCCGGTGGGCTTCACCGTGGGCGCGTTGTGGAACGAGGCCTACGCCGGCACCAACGGCATGGGCACCTGCCTGGCCCTGGCCGAGCCGGTGTCGGTACGCCAGGAGGACCATTTCTTCACCCGCCTGACCTCGCTGACCTGCTCGGCCGTGCCGGTGCACGACCCGGAGGGCCGCATGGTGGCGGTGCTCGACGTCACCAGCCGCTCGGCGCTGCAGCAGCAGCACGTGCTGGTGCTGCTGGGCATGACGGCGCGCATGATCGAGAACCGCCTCATCGACCAGCGCTACCGCGACAGCCACCCGCTGCACTTCCACACCCGGCCCGAGCTCGTGCACACGCTGCACGAAGGCCGCTTGGCGGTGGACGGCGAGGGCGTGATCCGCGCCGCCAACCGCAGCGCGCTGTTCCAGCTCGGCGTGGACCACCCGCAGGCGCTGTGCGGGCGGCGGCTCGAAGAGGTGTTCCAGACCACGCTGGACGACCTGCTGGAGCGCAACCGCGCCACCTCCTTCCATCCGGTGGCGGTGTACCGCGCCAACGGCGCGCACCGCTTCTTCGCCGTGGTGCGCTGCCCGGCGGCGGAGGCACAACCGCAGTCGCAGACCGGCGCGCGCGGCCTGTCCTCCACGCTGGTCCCGGCCGCGCGGCCAGCGCGCGCGGTGCCGGCCGCCGGGCTGGCCGATCCGCAGCTCGTGCAGCAACTGCACACCGGTGCGCGCGTGCTGGCGCGTGGCACGCCGCTGCTGCTGCGCGGCGAGACCGGCGCGGGCAAGGAGGTGTTCGCGCGCGCGCTGCACGAGCGCAGCCCGCATGCCTCGGGCAGCTTCGTGGCGGTGAACTGCGCCAGCCTGCCGGAGAGCCTGGTCGAGTCCGAGCTCTTCGGCTACCGCGCCGGCGCCTTCACCGGGGCGCAGCGCAACGGCCGGCGCGGCAAGATCCTGCAGGCCGACGGCGGCACGCTGTTCCTGGATGAGATCGGCGACATGCCGCTGGAGCTGCAGGCGCGGCTGCTGCGCGTGCTCGACGAGCGCCGCGTCACGCCGCTGGGCACGGAGGAGACGCACCCGGTCGATTTCCAGCTCATCAGCGCCAGCCACCGCAACCTGCTGGAGCTGGTGGCGCAGGGGCGCTTCCGCGAGGACCTGTACTACCGTCTGGCCGGCATCGAGCTGGGCATCCCGGCACTGCGCGAGCGCAGCGACAAGCGAGAGCTGATCCAGCGCATCCTGCAGGAGGAGAACGGCGGCCCGGTGGTGCTGCGCCCCGAGGCCGAGCAGCTGCTGATGGGCTACCGCTGGCCCGGCAACGTGCGCCAGCTGCGCCACGTGCTGCGCGCGGCCGTGGCGCTGGCCGACGGCGCGCCGGTGGGGCTGGAGCACCTGCCCTCGCTGCGCCAAGGCCCGGCGGCCGTGCCGGCCCCGGCGGTGGCGGATGCGCCCGCGCCGGCGCTGGCATCGGTTTCGCTACTGGCTTCGGGCATGGTCCCGGCCGAAACCCCGGCCCCGCAGGGCCTCAACCTGATCCAGTCGCATGAGCGACAGGTGCTGCTGCAGTTGCTGGAGCAGCACCGCTGGAACGTGAGCAACGTCGCCAAGGCGCTCGATGTCAGCCGAAACACCCTCTACCGCAAGCTCCACAAGCTCCAGATCGCCGTCTCCCAACGCGCCTGAAGAAGACGTGCTCGAAACCGAGGCCGCGCTGGAGGCCCTGGACGTGCCCGACGGCCCGCCGCGCTCGCGCTTCGCCTTTGCCGTCACCGGATCGGGCCACTACCTCGAAGAAGCCATGGCGCTGGCGGCGCGGCTGCCGGCGGTGGACCTGTTCCTCTCCGCCGCGGCCGAGGAGGTGCTGCCGCAGTACGGCTTCACGCTGGACTCGCTCAAGGAGCGCTTCAAGGTCTTCCGCGACAAGAGCGCCAGCGCCGTACCGGTGGGCATGCTGTATTCGGACGCCTACCACACGGTGATCGTGGCGCCGGCGACCTCCAACACGGTGGCCAAGTGCGCCTTCGGCATCTCCGACACGCTGCCCACGAACATGTTCGCGCAGGCGGGCAAGCTGGGCATCCCGGGCATCGTGTTCGCGTGCGACACCGAGCCCACCGTCATCACCAAGGCGCCGCACGAGTGGGTGACGCTGCACCCGCGCCGCATCGAGCTGGACAACGTGGAGCGGCTGCGCGCCATCGACCACTGCCGCGTGGTGTGCTCGCCCGCCGAGCTGGAAGCGGCCCTGTCACGGCGGCTGCGGGAGCTGTCCCTGGAATGGAACACATCGTCTTCCTGACGGGCCACCTGGCGCAGCCAGCGCTGCAGCGTGTGCTGGCCGGCATGGACGCCCCCTTCACCTGGGAAGTGCGCGACATCGGCCTGCAGGTCGCCGGGCTCATGACCGCCGACATGGTGCGCCGCCGCGTGAGCGCGCCCGTGCTTTCCCCTGTCGAGGGCGAGGCGCCGCGGCCGGCCGACCGGCTGCTGCTGCCCGGGCGCTGCCGCGGCGACGTGCACGCGCTCGAAGCCCATTTCGGCATCCCGGTGCAGCGCGGCCCCGAGGAGCTCAAGGACCTGCCAGCCTTCTTCAACCGGGAGGCCAAGCCGGTGGACCTCTCCACGTACCGCGTGGACATCTTCGCGGAGATCGTGGACGCGCCGCGGCTGGACGTGGCCGGCATCGTCGAGCGCGCCCGCGCCTACGCCGCTGACGGCGCCGACGTGATCGACCTCGGCGGCCTGCCCGCCACGCCGTTCCCGCACCTGGAGGACAGCGTCAAGGCGCTCAAGGCGGAAGGCCTCAAGGTCAGCGTCGATTCGCTGGACACGGCCGAGCTGCTGCGCGGCGGGCGCGCCGGGGCCGACTACCTGCTCAGCCTCAACCTCGACACGCTGTGGGTGGCCGACGAGGTGGCGAGCACGCCAGTGCTGATCCCGAGGACGCCGCAGGACGAGGAGTCGCTGGCGCAGGCGATCGAGACGCTGCGCGGGCGCGGGCGCGCCTTCCTGGCCGACTCGATCCTGGACCCGCTGCCCTTTGGCTTCACCCGCTCCATCTGCCGCTACCAGCGCCTGCGCGACCGCTTCCCGGACGTGGACATCCTGGTGGGCGTGGGCAACGTCACCGAGCTGACCGAGGCTGACACCGCCGGCATGAACGCGCTGCTGCTGGGCCTGTGCGAGGAGCTGCAGGCGCGCGCGATCCTGACCACGCAGGTCAGCGCGCACGCGCGGCGCGCGGTGCGCGAGGCCGACGTGGCGCGGCGCCTGATGCATGCCGCGCACGAGAGCCGGAGCCTGGCCAAGGGCTTCACGGACGAGCTGCTGACGGTGCATGCCAAGCGCCCGTTCCCGGACACGGCCGAGGAGATCCGCCAGACCGCCGCCGGCGTGCGCGACCCCAACTTCCGGGTGCAGGTGGCGGACGACGGCATCCACGTCTACAACCGCGACGGCCACCGGCTGGCGCGGGACGCCTTCGAGTTGTGGCCGCAACTCAAGCTTGAGAACGATGCTGCCCATGCCTTCTACATGGGGGTGGAGCTCGCACGCGCCGAGGTCGCGTGGCAGCTGGGCAAGCGCTACGTGCAGGACCAACCCCTGAGCTGGGGCTGCGCGGTACCGCGGCGCGAGGACAACCTGGACGCCTGGTGCGCACCAGGTTCCACGCTGCGCGGGAAGGACGAAACGCCATGAACGATCAGATTTTTGAAGTGGTGGTCAGCACGCTGTCGCCCGATGGGCGGCCGCACCATGCGCCTCTGGGCGTGCGCTACCAGGGCGCCGAGGTCGTACTGATGCCTTTCAAGCCCTCCTCGACCCTCATGAACATCCTGGGCTCGGGTTGCGCGGTGCTCAACGTGCTGGTGGACACGCGCGTGATCGCCGGCTGCGTCACGGGCCGGCGCGGCTGGCCCACGCTGCCGGCGCGCATCGTCCCGGGCGTGCGGCTGGAGTGCGCGTTGCGCCACCTGGAGCTGCGGTTGACCCGGGCGCAGGACGATCCGCAGCGGCCCGTGCTGCGCATGGCGCGCGTGCACGAGGAGACGCACGGCGAGTTCATCGGCCTCAATCGCGCCCAGGCCGCGGTGGTGGAAGGCGCGGTGCTGGTGAGCCGGCTGCACCTGCTGCCGAGCGAGAAGGTGGAAAGCGAAATGCGCTACCTGCAGATTGCCATCGACAAGACCGCCGGACCCGAGGAACACGAGGCCTGGGGCTGGCTGCAGCAGGCGGTGGCGTCGTACCGGACGAGGGAGGCAGCATGACGATGGCCCCGCCGCCGTCCGTGGAGGCCGCCGCCGACGCTCCGGCTCCCGCAGCCGCGCCGCGTTTCCGTCCCACGCCTTCGGGCGCCGCTTCCGGCGGCCTGCGGCGCGCCATCGATGGACGCGTGCAGTTGCTGGTGAGCGTGCGCGACGTGCCGGAGGCGCTGGCCGCGGTGGCGGGAGGGGCTGATCTCATCGATCTGAAGGAGCCCAACACCGGCGCACTGGGCGCGCTGCCGCTGCACGTGGTGCACGAGGTGGTGCAGGCCCTGCGCGCGGCCGGGCATGTGCATCCCGTGAGCGCCACTGTGGGCGACTGGCCGCTGGACGCGCGCGCCGCGGTGCTGGAGCAGGTGCGTGCCACGGCCGCCTGCGGCGTGGACGTGGTGAAGGTCGGCATCCCGCGCGGCGACGGCGCCACGGCACTGCTGGCGGCGCTGGCCGCCAGCCCGGCGCCCGTGGTGCCGGTGTTCTTTGGCGACGACGGGCTGGACGAGGCGGTGTTGGCGCTGGCGTGCTGGCTGCCCTTCCCCGCGCTGATGCTGGACACGGCCGACAAGCGCGCGGGCAGCCTCTTCGATCGCCTGGACGAGGCCACGGTGCGCCATTTCATCACCTGCGTACAGGGTGCAGGCCGGCTCGCCGGCGTGGCCGGTTCGCTGCGGCCGGCCCAGGCCGCGCTGCTGCGCGAGCTGGCGCCGGATTACGCCGGCTTCAGAGGCACGCTGTGCGAGGGTGGGCGTGGCGCTGCGCTGCAGCCCCAGCGCGTGCAGGCCTTGGTGCAGGCCTTCGCAACCCCGCGGAGCTGAGCGCTGCCACGAGGGTCCCGCACACCGGTAAACGGCAGTTACCGCGCGGGCAACCGTGACGGGCTTCACGGTGTCGTCACGGGAAGCACCCCACCATTCACATCAAGTGGACAGGCCCGTTCCCGTATCACGGAGATCGGTGCCCCCGCTATTTCCATTGCATTCGCGGGCCCACGGGTGGCGGGTAACATGGTTACAAGTTTTTGGAATGGTCGGCTGCCTTGACGCAAGGAAACCATGAAGACGCTTAATGCCCGCTTCGTGCAGTTTTTCTCCATTGCTGTCTGGGCGATGGCATTGCAGGTGTTGGCAGCGCGGCACGCCCCGGTCGTGGTATTGAGCCAGCCCGTGCCGCCTGAAAGAATCCATTGGTCGCCCGAGGTGCCCGCGAGCGCGGCGCTGGCTACCGTGCATATCATCCGAGAGGCCCGTTTCAAGGGCTGGGCCATGCCCACGACGTTGACCATCGACGGCAAGGAAGTTGCCGTGATCAAGAATGGTGAAAACCTGATGGTGCGTATCCCGCCGGGACAGTATTCGTTGGGCTTGAGATATGAAGGCCAAGGCCCGCTGAATCCGCAACCGCCGGCCCACGAACGCGAAAAAGCTTTTGTCGAATTGATGCTCGATTTTGCCGGGGGCAAGTATCACGACTTGCGAATCGTTCCCGACGAGCGCTGGAACTGGCAGATTTCTCGCGCCGGAAATTGATTCATCCAGGATGTCCAGCCTTGGAGCCGGAATGGCTTGCCTGGGCTACGGTATTTTGGGCAACTGTATTGCCCATCACCGCGTTTCTTTCGGTTTCCTAAGGCTGAGGTCGCGCTGCCTGAGCCGTCTTCAATTCCCGGCTGATGTTGAGCACCGCTGATTGAATCAGCGTGAAGCAGGTGCGCAGGTAGGAGGGGCCCTTGCGGTGCGGATCCTGGAGATGCAGGCGCTGAGGGCGGGACCAGAAACCCAGCAGCGCCACGCGTTCGGCCGGATAACCCTGGCGCACCAGGTAATGGGCATGGCGCAGTTCCATCACCAGGTACAGGTCACCGGCGGAGGGCTCGAACAGCGGCATGTCCACGCTGTGGTGGCCGTCGAGGCTCACGCCCATTTCGGCGGCCACTCTCAGCACCGTGCCCAGCGGCGCCTGGCCGCTGACGGCGCACAGCCCGAAGGAGGCGGCCGGCAGGCCCGCCTGTTGCGCCACCGCCTGCGCGAAGGCGCTGCGCTTGAGATTGGCCAGGCACACGAAAACGAGCCGGTCCACTTGGGATAGATCCGGCCGTGTGAATTTAACTGCCGGTCCCGTCAAATAATCCACGTTGGCCAGCAGCAGGCGTACCAGCCCCTTGAAACCGCCGAAATTGCGCCGCAGCAGTGCCGCCAGTCGCTGGCTGGCTCCTTCAGGATCCTGGAATTCTTGTCGAGGTGCTGGAGCCATATTTCCAGTTCAATGGAATGCCGCTGCAATGGGGCCGAATTGTGGCACGCGAGCCTCAAGCCGAGATTTCCCGCCAGGCCGGTTCTTCCGCATCCAGCAGGGCCGGGTCATGTTGCCGGCGTGCTTCGTGGCAGCGTGCGTTTCCCTGGGTGAACTCACGGCAGGTGCTGGAGCGCTGCTCATAGATGGTGCCTCCCACCGTCCCGCCTATATCGCCCCGCAGTGCCACGCAGCGAGACGGGCGCTGCTGCGTGCCACGCACGCGCGGGGAGCCCGGCG
Organism: uncultured Azohydromonas sp.; assembly: GCF_937926365.1. Classification (GTDB taxonomy): domain Bacteria; phylum Pseudomonadota; class Gammaproteobacteria; order Burkholderiales; family Burkholderiaceae_C; genus Azohydromonas. The sequence continues at coordinate 78,622 of NZ_CALAOH010000082.1, forward strand.
CCGCTGCCGCGGCACCCGCGGCAGGACCGGGGTATCAGGCCGTCGCGGCGCTGGGCTGCGGCGCCGGCGCTGCGGCCACGCGCCGCGGCGCTAGCTCGAAGCCCTCGACACGGCCCTTGTCGATCCGGATCGCCAGCCGGATCGGCTTGAGCCCCGTGGTTCCCTGCGACACCGACTCCTCCAGCACCTTGCCTGCCTCCGCGAGTTCGGTACGCGTGTTCTCGAACGCTTGCTGGACGAAGACCTTCAGGGCGGCCTTGCGGTGGCCCAGCGTCTTATCGTCGGAGAGTGTTTCGTCCAGGCTGTCGAGTTCTTCGACCAAGGCCCGGATCAGCGGCTCGAAGCCGGTGCCCAGCTCCGGCGTTTGCATGGACTCGGCAATGGCCTGCCGGCGGGGCTGCAGCACCTGCGGGTCCTGGACGAACATGGCCTCGAACTGCAAGACCGTCAGCCGCGCCTGTACCGTCCACACGAACTGCTTGCGCAGCGCGTCCACGGCCTTTGCGTGGTCGGATAGGGCCTTGAACATTTCGTCCGGGTCGAACTCGCCAGCGCGGCGCAGATGCTTGGTGCGCTGATTGAGCATGCGGTGCAACTGCACCAGTTCCTGCTGCACCTTGACCAGACGGGCCTCGGCAGCCTGGAGTTCGGTCATCAGCGCCGGGGGCAGATGGCCGCGCCGCACGGCTCCCAACACTTTGTCGTACAGGAAGTTGACAACCTCGGCCAGGGCCGCCTTGAGCTCGGTGCTTTGCGTGTCGCGCACCTCTGCCAAGCCCTTGCCCAAGTCCACCAGCATGGAGTTGATGCCGTCCAGATAGTGCTGCCCCGCCAGCGCCTTGGCCGTGGCGGCCACGGCCGAAGCCGGCAATGGGGCCAGCGACGGCAGGTTGCGCACGCGCGACTGCTCCACGACCTTGCCGCCGGCGCCGCGCACCATGGCCAGCAGTGCATCGCCGTTGCAGCTGGCCGCCAACGGGCCGTTGAGCACCACCTCCATCAACTGGCCCTCCTCGATGCCCGCATGCGTGAGCACGGACGGCGATGCCTGCAGTACGCCCTTGATGGTGGCCAGCCTGCTTTCAGAGCCGCGGATGGCGCTGCGCGTGAAGCGGGCCAGCTGCTGGATTTCGAGCTTCTTGATGCCCAGCACCATCTTGCCGTCGCTGGTACAGAAGTAGAGCTGCGTGGGCTGCAGCTCCTCGGCGCTGATGTCCTGGGCGGGCCGGACAGCGTCCGGCTCGCGTGCCTCGGCCGGCGCGTGCGAGACGCCGCCGGGTTCGGACAGCAGTGCCTTCAGCTCATTCAGCTGCGTCAGTACCTGGTCCGTCTTGCGCGAAAGGCGAAAGACGGCAACGCCAAGGACCGGGGTCGCAATGAGCAGGGCAAGGGTGGCGACGTCCATGGCTGGATAGCGGAGTTCTGTGGGTGACGACGGATCCGGTGCGTCCGTGCGAGGCGCTAGCCCGCAACCTGGCCGAACCGGACACAGCAGACGCGCGATCCTGCCCGGGCATTTCTGCTGTGACAAGCCGTTTCGTCACGTTTACGGCTGTTTCGTGCACCAAAACAGCAGTTCTTAGGCCGGCGAGTGCCGGCAGCCGCCCACCAATTGGGCCTGCACCTCATCCAGCGCGCTTTTGTCCACCACGTCCACGGCACAGCCCGCGCCGGCGGCCATGGCGGCGAAGCGGGTGTCGAGAACGCCCGTGTCCACCAGCTCCCGCAGCGAGGCCAAGGGCGGCGGCGCGCAGCTCTTGACCACCACCAGCCGCTCGGCGTTGAGCCGCATCGCCAGCCACAGCGCCAGGCTGTCGGCGGTGACATCCCAGCTCGTGAGCTCGTCGGCGTGCTCGCGCAGCAGCTCCAGCGGCATCCATAGCGCGGTGCGGCCCGCGCGCAGGGCGCGGCGGATGTCGGCATCGCGCGCCGCCATCTGCAGCGTGGGGCGCAGCGCGCGCAGCAGCAGCGCGCTCTGGCCCATGCCCAGGATGGCCATGTTGTGCGCCGCGAGGTCGTCGAAGCCCCAGTGGGCCTGCGTCTGCCGCACCTGGTCCACGAAGGGGCCGCCGCCAGGGACGATGACCACGCGCCCGCGGCCCAGCGAGGAGAGCAGCTCCAGCCAGCGCCGCAGCAGCGCCGGGTCCGACTGCAGGCTGCCGCCGAGCTTGACGACCCACATCTCAGCAGCGCTCCTGCTCCAGCAGCAGGCCCACGGCCACCGCGGGCGCGCACACCTGCGCCAGCCGGATCGTCGACGGCTTCGCGCGCGCGTCCAGCCGCACCACCTGCGAGGCGAAAAAGAGGCACGCCCGCTCGCGCGCCGCCGCCAGCTTCTCCACCAGGAAGCCACCGCAGCCCGCCGCCACCAGCGGCGCGTCGGCCGGCAGCCCGGCAGCAGCCAGCACGCGGTCGAGGTTGTGCCCGATCTCGTTGAGCTGCTCGGCGCGCCAGGCGCGCGCGAAGTCCAGCCAGGCCTCGTCCCCGGCCTCCTGCGCGTCGCGCCCGACCATGCGCGCCAGGCGCCGCCGCGTGCCCACGGCGTCCTTGGGGCCGTGGTCGGCCGCCGGATGCTGGTCGTGCGCGGCGTCGAGCTCGCCCAGCAGCCGGTACACGTCGGCCGTGGTGGCGAAGAACTCATTCATCACGTTGTGCGGCCGGCCCTCGAAGTCGATGTGCCGCGCCAGCGCGCACAGCGGCGTGCGTGTGACGCCCTGGTAGACCAGCTCCCCGTTGGCCAGGCGCTGCGCGTCGCTGCGGCCCTGCGCTGCGGGACGGCCGTGGCGCAGCGCTATCAGGTCGCAGGTGGTGCTACCGATGTCCACCAGCAGCCCTTGCTCCACGCGCCGTGCCGCCAGCTGCGCCGTGGCAAGCCAGTTGGCCGAGGCGATGGCCTCCCACAACGCCGCCACGTGGCCGGCCGCGACGAAACCCTGCTCGCCCGCCCAGAAGCGCAGCCCGATGCCCGGCTGCAGCGCCATGTGATCAGCGATGCGGCGCACGCCCTCGGCGCGGGTGGCGAACAGGTCGGCCATCTCGCCGGTCATGGTCACGGCGTGCTGCGCGCGGTGCATGTCCGGCCAGCGCGCGCGTGCCTGCGCCAGCACGGCGTCGAGCCGGTCCAGGCCCTCCCACAGCGGGCAGGCCCACTGCGCGGCGTCGCGCAGCCGCCCGCCGTCGAGCCAGGCGGCCTTGACGTGCGCGCCGCCGATGTCCCAGCCGATCACGCCCGATTCAGGCCGCATGCAGCACCTCCGAACGCGCGAAGGGCTCCAGCGCCTCCAGCGCCAGGCGCCGGCCCAGGCGCTGCGACAGGCCCACGAAGGCGCTGGTCAGCCGCGGGTTGACCTCGATGAGCACCGGCCCGCGCACCGGGTGCCAGACCAGGTCGATGCCCACGCAACCCCGCAGCCCCGGCAGCGACAGCGCCACGTCGCGCGCCAGGCGCTGCAGCAGCGCGGCGCGCGCGTCGTCCAGGCCGATGGCGCCATGGCACACGCCGCCGAAGTGCACCGCCCCGTCGGCGGCCAGGAGCAACTGCTGGCGGTTGATGCTCAGCAGCTCGGTGCGCTGCCGGCCGCACAGCAGCGACAGGCTCATGGCCTCGCCCTCGACCCAGGGCTCCAGCGTGGCGCTGGCGTTCATGCGCTGGCGCTGGCGCAGGTCGGCCTTGGCGTCGGCCAGCGAGGCGTGCACGCGGGTGTGCAGGGCGCCGGCGCCGTCATCGGGCTTGACCACCCAGCGCGTGGCCTCGCGGGCGCTGGAGGCGTCCAGCGGCGTGGGCAGGCCGTGGCGCGCCAGGTGCTCCAGCGTGGCGAGCTTGCTGCTGGCCACGCGGATGGCGACGCTGTCGCAGCCGATCCAGCGCATCGGGCCCACGAGCTTGCGCAGGCAGCCCAGCAGCCCGCCGGTCTCGGGCGCAACGATCCAGCTCAGGTCGTGCGACGCGGCCTGGCGCAGCACGAAGTCGTGCGCGGACTCCTGCAAACGTGGCCGCACCCATTGCACGCCGGCCGTGGCCGGCATCGGCCCGGTGCTGGCGGCGGCGCTCACGCTCAGCCAGGGCACGTCCACGAGGTCCGCCAGCAGGGCATCGCGCATGGCGATGCCCTCCTCCAGCAGTTCCTCGTCGTCGCCGTCCTCCCCGCCGACCAGTCCACCGCCGCTGAGATACTCGTATACGAAGACACGCTGCGTTCGCATGGAATCAATGCTCCTCATTCCCGTCATCGACCTGCTCGAGGGCCAGGTGGTGCGCGGCGTGCGCGGCGATCGCGCGCGCTACCGTCCCATCGAGTCGGCCCTGTGCCGCGGCAGCGAGCCGCTTGCCGTGGCCCGCGCGCTGTGCGAGCACGCCGCGTCCGGGCTGCTTTACGTCGCCGACCTGAACGCGCTCACCGGCCGCGCGCCGCAGACCGGGCTGCTGGCCTCGCTGCTGCAGGCGCTGCCCGGCGTGACGCTGTGGCTGGACGGCGGCTTCAGCGGCCCGCCCGCGGCGCGGGCCGCGCTGGACACCCTGGGCGAGGCAGCCCTGCGCGTGCGCCCGGTATTCGGCACCGAGTCTTTCCAGAGCGCCGCCGATTTCGAGTGCTGCTTCCCGGCGCCCGGCGGCGCCACGGCCGAGAACGCCGCCGCCCCGGCGCTGCAGGGCTTGCTGTCGCTGGACCGCCGCCATGAGGCGCCGATGGACCCGGCCGGCGCATGGCAGCGTCCGGGGCACTGGCCGCGCGAGCTGATCGTGATGACGCTGGACCGCGTGGGCGCGGACGCCGGGCCGGACCTGCGGACCCTGGCCGACGTCCAGTCCCAGGCGCCGCGCGCCCGGCTCTTCGGCGCCGGTGGCATCCGCGGCGAGGCGGACCTGGAGGCCGCCCAGGCCGCCGGCGCCGCCGGCTGGCTGGTGGCCAGCGCGCTGCACGACCTGAAGCTGCGCCCACGCTGAGGCCCACGGCAGCCGCGCGCGGCGCCGGGCGGGTGGGTTGGACAGGTCGGGCGCGTGCTCCATGGCGGAGAGGTGAAACACGTTCCATGCCATGGGGCCGGTGCGCGCCGCGGCCTCAGCCCCCGCAACACACTGTCCCACCCCCGCAGCACAGTGGGACACCCACGGGGCAACAGCCCGGCCGGACGCCCGCCCCGAGCCCCCGCAAACCGCGTGGCATGCCCCTTGCGGACCCGGCCCCCATGGATGACGCCCGCGACGACCTCTCCGCCCCGGCCGCCGAAGCCCCCTGGACCTGCCCTTTCTGCACCCTGCTTTGCGACGGCTGGGGCGTCGCCGCGCAGGCCGACGGCAGCCTGCAGCTCCAGGGCAGCGACTGCCCTCGTGCCCAGCGCGGCCTGGCTCAGTTCCGCGCCACGCCACCCGCGCCAGCCGCCACCCCGCTGGTGAACGGCGCGCCGGCCTCGCTGGGGGAGGCCGCCGCCGCCGCGGCGGCGCT
>NZ_CALAOH010000083.1 GCF_937926365.1 uncultured Azohydromonas sp.
CGCGGCTTCGCGGTGGTGGCCGGCGAGGTGCGCAGCCTGGCGCAGCGCAGCGCCGGGGCCGCGCGCGAGATCAAGCAGCTCATCACCGACAGCGTGCAGCGCGTGGACCAGGGCTCGGCGCTGGCCGACCAGGCCGGCCACACCATGCAGGAGGTGGTGGCGGCCATCAAGCGCGTGACCGACCTCGTGGGCGAGATCAGCCACGCCAGCATCGAGCAGAGCGAGGGCGTGGCGCAGGTGGCCGAGGCCGTGACCGGCATGGACCGCGCCACGCAGCAGAACGCCGCGCTGGTGGAGCAAAGCGCCGCCGCCGCGGAGAGCCTGCGCCAGCAGGCGCAGCGCCTGGTGCAGGCGGTGGCGGTGTTCCGCCTGGCCGCCGGCGAGTCGCTGTCCGTGGGCGCCCCGGCGGCACGGGCCATCCCGACACCGCAGGCCCTGACCGCCCATGCGCAGCCGGCTTCGGCACCGGACCCGCTGCCCGCCACCGATTGGGACGGCGGTGAACGCCGCAGCCCGCAGCGCGCGCGCAACGTGGTGCGGCCAGACTTCCAGCGTCCCAGCGCACCGGCCCTGCCCACCATCTCCACGGCGACCGCGCGCGCCGATACCCGGGACGACGACGAGGAGTGGACCTCGTTCTGAGCAGGCGTCCGGCTGAACGGACCCTCTCTTCGCAAACGTCCGGACCCACGGACCTGGGTTTGCTAAAAACTTCAACGCCCGCGATCAGGGCACCAAATTCGTCAAAACCCTGTCCGGCATACCGGACAGGGTTTTTTCTTGTCCCGAGCGAATACCGACTTGCTCCTGATCAACAAAAAATTTGCCGGCATGCATTAAGGCAGACGTAAACATTTGTACCTAGATTGGTGCGTTGCAGCATCGCAGGGCGTCCGCTCGATCCCGGCAGCTCATGCCGTGGAATGCCCGGCGATGACGTTGATGGCGGTTTTCGCGGCGCGGGCTCTGCCTTGCCACCCCACAGCTTCAACCAATCGGGTACATCCCATGAAACTCGCGAACTTCCGCATCGGGCAGCGTCTGGCAGCCGCGTTTGGTCTGGTCATGCTGATGGCGCTGGCCTCGGCCGGGCTGGGCATCCACCAGCTCTCGCAGATCCAGGCCAACCTCGACAAGATGGCCGAGGACAGCAACGTCAAGATCGCGCTGAGCCACAAGATGAACAACGCCATCCATGAGGTGCTGCGTTCCATGCGCAACCTCATGCTGCTGCAGGACCAGGCGGCGATCGACCAGGAGGGCCGGAAGATCGCGCAGTTCCGCGCCGAGTACGACCAGGCGCGCGCGGCGCTGGACCAGCTCCCCGCCGACGAGGCGTTCAAGGCGCACCTGGCGCGCATCGACGAGGCCCGTGGCGGCACCCGCGCGGTCAACAACAAGGTGGTGCAGCTCGGCCTGGCCGGCCAGCGCGAGGAGGCCGTGGACCTGCTCGTGAAGGAGTCGCAGCCGCTGACGCAGCGCTGGCAGGACCTGCTCACGGAAAGCATCCACGCCCAGGAGGCGGCCAACGACCTGAGCAATGCCGAGGCGCGCGCGGCCTACGCTTCCGCGCGCAACCTGCTCGTGGGCAGCACCGCGCTGATGCTGGTGGTGTCGGTGGTGCTGGCATGGCGCATCACGCGCTCCATCACCGTGCCGCTGAGCAACGCCTGCAAGGTAGCGCTGCGCGTGGCCGAGGGCGACCTGACCTCGGGCGTGCGGGCCGAGGGCAAGGACGAGACCGCGCAGCTGCTGGGCGCGCTGGCCACCATGGAAGAGAAGCTGACCCACACCGTGGCGCACGTGCGCCGCAACGCCGAGGGCGTGGCCACGGCCAGCGCGCAGATCGCGCAGGGCAACCACGACCTGAGCCACCGCACCGAGCAGCAGGCCTCCTCGCTGCAGCAGACCGCCGCCTCGATGGAACAGCTCGGCGGCGCCGTGCGCCACAACACCGACAACGCGCTGCAGGCCAACCAGCTCGCGCAGGGCGCCTCGGACGTGGCCTCGCGCGGCGGCAAGGTCGTGGCCCAGGTCGTCTCGACCATGAAGGGCATCGAGGAGAGCTCGCGCAAGATCGCCGACATCATCAACGTCATCGACGGCATCGCCTTCCAGACCAACATCCTGGCCCTGAACGCCGCGGTGGAAGCCGCGCGCGCCGGCGAGGCCGGCCGCGGCTTCGCGGTGGTGGCCAGCGAGGTGCGCAGCCTGGCGCAGCGCAGCGCCGGCGCAGCCAAGGAGATCAAGGACCTGATCACCGACAGCGTGGAGCGCGTGGGCCAGGGCTCGATGCTGGCCGACCAGGCCGGCGAGACCATGCACGAGGTGGTCACGGCCATCAAGCGCGTGACGGACCTGATGGGCGAGATCAGCGCCGCCAGCAGCGAGCAGAGCAAGGGCGTGGTGGAGATGGGCCAGGCCGTGGGCCAGATGGACCAGGTCACGCAGCAGAACGCCGCGCTGGTGGAGGAAAGCGCCGCGGCGGCCGACAGCCTCAAGAGCCAGGCGCAGCGCCTGGTGGACGCGGTGGCGGTGTTCCGCCTGGCGCACGCGGCGGCGTGATTCCAGTTCGCGATTGCCAGTGAAGTCATTCCGTCATGCCCGCGCAGGCGGGCATCCACGCGGACCGGGATGCCGCCCGGAGTTCGTGGACACCCGCCTCCGCGGGTGTGACGGGATTCTTTAAGTCGGCGTCAAGAACCGGTATGAGGCGGCTCTGGTCCGAGGCCGATGCCTCGGGCCGCAGGTGTGGCCTTATCCCGGTTTCACTTTGATCGTGAAATGGCCCGTTCGTACTGACCCTTCGATACCTCAGGGCAGGGTGCGCCTACGGCGCATCGAAGTACGAATCCGGCAGGCTGCGATGGCGGCACCACGGCCGGGGCCGTTCACCCTTCGATTCACCCTTCGATACCTCAGGGCGAACGGAATACCTCACTGGCAGGTAGCGGTATCAGCGCGGCACCACGAAGGTCGTCTTCTCCCGCACGACCTGTTCCGAGCCATCGGGCAGGCGCCGCGCGACCTCCACCGTCACCGGGCTGGAGCGCCCCTGCAGCGACTGCGCCGCCTCGGCCGGCAGCTGCAGCCGCAGCGGCAGCGAGCCGATCTGCGCCGCCGGCACCTCCAGCGTGGACTCGCCCACCAGTTCCAGCCCGGGCAGGCCGCTGGCGCTGATGCGGAAATGCCCGACGCTCTCCGCGCCGTTCAGGAGCTGCAGCCGGTACACGTTCTCCACGCGGCCGTCCTCGACCACGCGCGCCAGCGTGTTGCGGTCCTTGATCAGGTCCACGTGGAAGGGGCTGCGCAGCGCCAGCGTCGTGACGAAGGCAATGCCTACCGCCGCCAGCAGCGCGCCGTAGATCAGCACCCGCGGCCGCAACACGCGCTTGACCATCTGCGCGCGCGTCAGGCCCTCGGACACGCCGCGCTCGGTGGAGTAGCGGATCAGGCCCTGGGCGTAGCCCATCTTGTCCATCACGCCGTTGCACACGTCGATGCAGGCGGCGCAGCCGATGCACTCGGCCTGCAGCCCGTTGCGGATGTCGATGCCGGTGGGGCACACCTGCACGCACAGCCCGCAGTCGATGCACGAGCCCAGGCCCAGCTGCGCCGGATCGGCCTTCTTCGAGCGCGAGCCGCGCGGATCGCCGCGCTTGGCGTCGTAGGTGATGATCATCGAGTCGCGGTCGATGAGCGCGCTCTGGAAACGGGCGTAGGGGCACATGTAGCTGCACACCTGCTCGCGCATGAAGCCGGCGTTGCCCCAGGTGGCGAAGCCGTAGAACAGCACCCAGAACGTCTCCCAGCCCGTGAGGCTGAAGGTTGCCAGCTCAACGGTGAGCGCGCGGATCGGCGTGAAGTAGCCCACGAAGGTGAAGCCCGTGACCAGCGCGATCGCGACCCACGCCGCATGCTTGCCGCCCTTGCGCAGGACCTTGTTGGCGCTCCACGGCGCCTTGTCCAGCTTCATGCGCGCGATGCGGTCGCCCTCGGTCTTGCGTTCCACCCACATGAAGATCGAGGTGTAGACCGACTGCGGGCAGGCGTAGCCGCACCACAGCCGCCCGGCCACCGCCGTGAAGAAGAACAGCCCCAGCGCCGAGATCACCAGCAGCGCGGTGAGGTAGATCAGGTCCTGCGGGTACAGCACCAACCCGAACAGGAAGAAGCGGCGCTGCTCCAGGTCGAACAGCAGCGCCTGGCGGTCGTTCCACTGCAGCCACGGCGCGCCATAGAAGAACAGCTGCGTCAGCCACACCATCGCCCAGCGCCAGCGCGCGAACCAGCCGTCCACGGCCTTGGGATAGATCTTGGCTTGCTTCTGGAAGAGCGACGCGGGCTGGATGGGAATGACGGTGGAACTCTTGCTCACGGGAACAGCCTTCTGAGATGCGCGCGAAATGTATCTTTGGATGAATGCCGCAGCGTCGCGCCCGGCGTTGCCGCGGCGCCCTGCGTGAAGGGTTGCCGCACCGGGGCGGCGCGGCCGTGGCGAAAGGGCAACGGCTACCCGGTGGTGGCCGCGTGGACCTGGCGCGGCAGCGGCAGCGCCACCACGCGCGGGCGCTGCGGCGCGCCGGGCAGCACGTCGGCCAGGGTGTGGTCGTCCAGGTACTGCATGAAGCTCTGCAGCGCGCCGGCGATCACGCCGGAGAGCGCGCAGCAGCCGTCGAGGCGGCAGCCCGCATGCGCCGCACCGTGCCCGGGGCAGGCGCCCGGCGCCGGGGTGTCGAAGCATTCGACCAGCGCGAAATCGGGCTCCACGGAGCGCACCACGGCGCCCAGGCGGATGTCCTGCGGCGCCCGGGCCAGCCGCATGCCGCCGCCCTTGCCGCGCACGGTCTCCAGCCAGCCCCCCAGCGCCAGGCGGTGCGTGACCTTCATCAGGTGCGCCTCGGAGATGGCGTAGGCGCGCGCCACCTCGGCGATGGTGCACAGCCGCTGCGGGTGCTGCGCCACGTGCATGAGCAGCCGCAGCGCGTAGTCGGTCATGGCGGTGAGTCGCATGTCAGCCCGCCTTTCCGTCCAGGCGCGGCCGGCTCAGTACCGGCCAGTAGCGCAAGGCGTAGAGCCCGAAGCCGGCGGCCCACAGCAGCGCGGAGCAGCCCAGCGCGTGCACGTAGCTCGCGGGCCACAGCAGCGGCAGGCCCACGCGCAGCAGGCCCGCGGCCAGCACCAGCACGTAGCAGGCGACGTCGAAGCGGTCGGCACGCAGCGGGCGGCCGGTGTGGCCGCGCGCAGTGCGGGTCATCATGCCGATGGTCAGGCCGCCGATGGCGCCCACCGTCAGCGCGTGGGTGGCGAAGGTGCTGGGCAGCAGTTCCAGCGCCGCGGCAGCGCGCAGCAGCAGGTGCAGCGGAATCCACAGGTAGGCCGCGTGCAGCACCCACACCAGCGGCGCGCGGCGCGTGCGCCAGGGCTGCCACAGCGCCAACCGCGCGCCGTGCAGCAGCGCGGCCACGGCGGCGACCAGCGCCACCACCACGCCCGGCAGCGCCAGCGCATCGGCCACCAGCAGCGCCAGCACCGCGCCCAGCGCGCCCTGCTCGATGCGCGGATGGCGCGTGGCCTGCACGCCCGGCACGCCGTTGTTGGTGAACATCGGGATCACGCGCCCGCCCATGACGGCCATCATGAACAGCACCACGTCCAGCGCGATCTGGATGCCGGCCCAGCCCGGCAGCAGCTTGAAGCCCAGGTGCTCGGCATGCACCAGCGCCGCGCCCAGCCCCATCACCACCAGCAGCCCGGCGAAGAAGTAATTGCGCCGGTTGTTGCCGCGCTTGAGGGACTGGAACAGGGCCCAGGCCGCCAGCAGCGGGAAGGCCACGTTGGCCACCGCCGCGGCCCAGGCCCAGGGCGTGAGCACCAGCACGCGCGCCGCCAGCCACAGCCCGGCCAGCGCCATGAGCGCGCCGCCGGTGGGCGTGTCCTGCCCCGACCAGTTGCGCCCGGCCGTGAACAGGAAGCCCACCACCACCGCCAGCGTGAAGCCGAACACCATCTCGTGCGCGTGCCACAGCGGCCCGGGCAGGAATTGCAGCGGCAGCAGCCCCGTGGCCTGCAGCGTCCACAGCACGATGGACAGCGCCGCGAAGCCGCTGGCCAGCAGGTAGAAGGGCCTGAAGCCCAGGGCCCACAGCGCGAAGCCCTGCGGGCGCGGCGCGGACGCGGGAGCGCCGCGCGGCGGCTCCTCGATTTTCAGAAACACAGTCATGACCGAGACCTTTCCATCGCGCGCCAGCGCAGCGCGGCGCGCACCATCACCAGCGCGAACAGCGCGATCGCCGCCGCGTTGAGCGCGGCACCGGTGCCGCGCCATGCCGGGTCCGCCAGCCGCAGCAGCAGCGAGGCGTGCAGCAGCAGCAGCGGGGCGTAGAAGGCGGCGTCGAAGCGCACCTTGATGCGCGCCACCGCGGGCAGGATCACCGGCGCGTGACCCATCACCATGCAGAAGATGAAGCCCAGGCCCAGCGCGTGCAGCGCCGCGTCGCGGGTGGGATGTCCCAGCGCGAAGCCGGCCCAGGCCACGCCGGCCACGGCCAGCCAGGCGTAGCCGCCGAGCAGGCACAGCGCCATGTAGCGCGTGAGGCCCCGTGCGCGCACCGTGTGGCGCGCGATGTCGAAGGCGGCGAACCACAGCGCCAGCGCGACCAGGGCCACGCCGAACAGCAGGCTCCACAGCGCGGCGCCGGCCAGCAGCGCGCACAGCACGCCCACCAGCAGCGGCTGCGCGGCGGCGCGGCGGCGCATCAGCCGCGTCATCTCCAGCCGCTCGGCGGCGATGGTGATGACGAGGAAGGCGAACCAGGAGGCCAGCATCGCGTCGTCGTGCAGCCCCACCGCCAGCCGCACGCAGCCCGTGAGCCAGGCCAGCGCCGACACCAGCAGCACGATCGTGTGCGGCGCGGCCTGCCGGCGCACCAGCATCACGTTCACGGCGGTGAAGCCCAGCGTCGCGGCGGTGAACAGCAGCGCGCCGGCCTCGGGCCAGCCGTGCAGCAGCGCCGCACCGCCGGCCACGCACAGCAGCGGCACGGCGAAGGCCGCGCGCCGGCCCAGCGCCACCGCGCGCTCCAGGCTCACGACGGCACCGAAGAAGGCGCAGATCATCAGCGCCGCGTGCTGCGCCGCGGCCTGGCCGATCAGGCTGCTCTGCCCCACCGGCAGCCCGGCGCGCAGCAGCCCGCCGCTGATGCCGGTCACCAGCATCACGGCCAGCAGCGGCATCAGCAGCAACCGGCCCCAGCGCAGCGCGCGCGAGGGGCCGGCGGGACGGCGGGACACGGCGGCGGCCATGGCTCGACCTCTTTACCAGCGCATGAAGCGCTGCGCGCTCTGGCTCATGCGCTCGGGCGTCCACGGCGGATCGAAGGTGATCTCCACCTCCAGCGGCAGCGCCGCGGGCAGCACGCGGTCGAGCTCGTTCTGCACGTCCTCGACGATCACGTCCGTCACCGGGCAGGCGGCGGAGGTCATGGTCATGAGCACGTGCACGCCCTCGCCATCGACGCGCACGCGGTAGATCAGGCCCACGTCCACGATGGACAGCGCCACTTCCGGGTCCACCACGCGCCGCAGCGCCTCGGTGATGGGTGCGCGCAGTCCCTCGTCGCCCTCGAACTCGAAGCGCGGCGGCTCGGCCGCGCCGTCCTGCACAGGCGTGCCCATGTCAGCTTCCGCAGCAGCCGCCGCAGCAGTGGTCGCGCCGCGCCAGCTTGGTGATGTGCACGCGCCAGGCCTCGGGGCCGCTTTCCACGGCGGTCCAGCTGAACAGGTTGGGCACCAGGGCGTGGAACTGGCGCTGCAGCGGCTGCGGATCGTGGTCGTTGACCAGCTCCAGCGTGGCGTCCGGCGCCAGGGCATCGAAGCTGGAGAACACGCGCAGGTGCCGCTCCTGGGGCGGCAGCGAACGCAGGTCGAGGGACACGGCGGGGGTCATCAGGGCTTCCAGTCTTAAAGATGTACCAGAGATGAATCTATGTTGCCCGCTCCCCGCGCCGAAGGCTTTGACCCAGGTCAACCGCGCCGGAGGGCCCTTCGCGCGGCGTGGACAATGCGCGCCTCGTGCCGGCGAGCCGCCGGCGCCCTCCTCTTTCGTTGGAAGCCATGTTCAAGAACCTGCACCTGCTGCGCATCGCTCCCGGCTGGACCGCCGACGCGGCGCAGGCCGAAGAGCGCCTGGCGCGCGAGTCCTTCACGCCCTGCGGGGCCACGCAGCCCGAGAGCGCCGGGTGGGTGCCGCCACGCGGCCAGCCGCATGCGCCGCTGGTGGAAGTGATCCAGGGCCAGTGGCTGCTGGCGCTGATGACCGAGAAGAAGATGCTGCCGGGCTCGGTGGTCAAGGAGCGCAGCGCCGAGATCGCCGCGCGGCTGGAGCAGGAGCGCGGCTACAAGCCCGGGCGGCGCGAGGCCAAGGAGATCAAGGAGCAGGCCACGCAGGAGCTGTTGCCGCTGGCCTTCACCAAGCGCAGCCGCATCCAGGTGTGGATCGACCCGCGCGCCGGGCTGCTGGCCATCGACGCCGGGGCCGCGGCGCAGGCGGACGCGGTGGTGAGCCTGCTGGTCAAGGCGTTGGACGGCTTCAACCTGCTGCCGCTGCAGACGCAGCAGTCGCCCGCGGGCTGCATGGCGGCGTGGCTGGCCGAGGGCGAGGCGCCCGGCGCCTTCTACCTGGACCGCGAGTGCGAGCTGAAGTCGGCCGACGAGATGCGCTCGGTGGTGCGCTACGCCCGCCACGCGCTGGACACGGACGAGGTCAAGCAGCACATCGCCGCGGGCAAGCGGCCGACGCGGCTGGCGCTGTCGTGGAACGAGCGCGTGGCCTTCACGCTGACCGAGGCGCTGACGCTCAAGAAGATCGAGATCCTGGACACCGCGCTGGAGGGCCGCGACGGCGTGGCCGAGGACGAGGCCTTCGACGCCGATGCCGCCATCGCCACCGGCGAGCTGCGCCGGCTCATTCCCGAGTTGCTGGAGGCGCTGGGCGGGGAGCAGCCGGCCGGCCAGGTCGCCGCAGCCCCGGCGGCTGCC
>NZ_CALAOH010000084.1 GCF_937926365.1 uncultured Azohydromonas sp.
GGGCGTGGCCTACTGCCCGCACTGCGACGGCCCGCTGTTCAAGGGCAAGCGCGTCTCGGTGATCGGCGGCGGCAACTCCGGCGTGGAAGCGGCGATCGACCTCGCGGGCATCGTGGCGCACGTGACGCTCATCGAGTTCGCCGACCAGCTCAAGGCCGACGCGGTGCTGGTGAGCAAGCTCAAGAGCCTGCCCAACGTGGACATCGTCACCAACGCCCAGACCACCGAGATCACCGGCGCCGAGGGCAAGGTCAACGGCCTGCGCTACAAGGACCGCGCCACCGGCCAGGAACACCTCGTGCCGCTGGAAGGCGTGTTCGTGCAGATCGGCCTGGTGCCCAACACCGAGTGGCTCAAGGGCACGCTGGAGCTCAACCGCTTCGGCGAGATCGTGATCGACGCCAAGGGCCAGACCAACGTGCCGGGCGTGATGGCCGCGGGCGACTGCACCACGGTGCCGTACAAGCAGATCGTCATCGCCGCGGGTGCCGGCGCGGCCGCCGCGCTCAGCGCCTTCGACCACCTCATCCGCACCCCGGCGCCGGCGGCGGCCTGACCCCCGGCCTGGCGGCCACCCCACGAAAAAGCCCGCGGCAGCGGGCTTTTTTCATGGTCGTGCTCGTTCGGCAACCAAGGAGGCGTCATGCCCGCGAAGGCGGGCATCCACGCGTACCGGGATGCGGTCCGGCGTTCGTGGACACCCGCCTTCGCGGGTGTGACGGAGTTGCTTGAGTTGTCATCGGAAAACAGCCTCAGGCATGCCCCAACAGCCGCCGCAGCTTGGTGAAGGCCAGCGCCGCCATCACCGCGTCGTTCATGGCGTCGTGCGCCTCGCGCAGGGGCAGCTCCAGGTCGGCCATCATGGTGGCGAAGCTCAGGTCCACGTTGCGGTTGCCGCGCTCGTGCGCGGGCAGCTGCCTGTTCTTCCACTCGTAGTACAGCGCCGAGACCTCGATCTTGGGCTGCGGCAGCCTCAGCCCCAGCATCGGCCAGACGACGCGGTTGAGCATGGCCACGTCGAACTCCAGGTAGTAGCCCACCAGCGGGCGGCTGCCGATGAAGCGCATGAGCTGCGCCATCGCCGCCTCCGGCGCGATGCCCTGCGCCACGTCCTGCTCGCGCAGCCGGTGCACCTTCACCGCCTCGGAGGAGATGGCACGCTTCTCCGGGCGCACCAGCAGCTCCAGCCGCTCGCTGGTGAGCACGCGGCTGCCGGCGATGCGCACCGCGCCGATCGAGACGATCTCGTCGCGCCGGCGGTCCAGCCCCGTCGTCTCGCAGTCCAGCGACACCCACTCGTCGGGCGGCGGCGGCTCGAACATGAAGCGGTAGTTGTCGTTGGCCAGGTGATAGAGCAACCAGCCCTTCTTGAGCTTCTCCCAGGGCCCGGCCAGCGGCCCCAGGAGGTTGACCGTGGACTTCACTGCAGCGCGTCCAGGTGGTAGCGCAGCCGCAGCGTGGCCTTGAAGCGCTTGACCACGCCCAGCGTGTCCTTGAGCAGGTCGCGGTCCAGGCTGTTGAGCTGGTCGGGCTTGACGCCGCCGCTGACGTCGCTGCCGAGCTCCAGCTCCTGCAGCCCGGCCTTGAGCTTCAGGCCCATGAAGAAGTGCAGGCTCTGCACCACGTCGGAGCCGATCTCGGGCGCCATGTGGCCCGCGCTCACCAGGGCCTGCACGCGCTCGGCGGTGCCGCATTCGCGGATACGCTTGTCCAGCGCCAGGCTGCGCACGCCGTGCACCAGCGGGAAGATGCCGGCCTTCTTCAGGTCCAGCCGGTCGGGGTCGTTGTCGCCCCGCGTCAGCAGCCGGTTCCACCAGCCGGTGTGCTCGTCGAAGAGCGTGATGGCCGCGGCGAAGCGGGCCTTGAAGGCGTCGCTGTCGGCCGCCAGCGAGAACACCTCCTCGCGCAGCGGCTCCAGCAGCGCGGCGTCGCCGCATACCGGGTGCGCGTCGAGGAAGATGGCCAGCGCCATGAGGCTGTCGGCGTTGGGCATGAGCATCCAGCGCCGCACGGTCTCGCGGAAGGCCGACTGCGGCTGCCGCCAGGCCGGGTTGCTGACCATGATCCCGCCCGGGCACGGCGGGTAGCCGAAGTCGATGAGCGCCTGCGTGAAGCGGTTGCAGATGGCCTCCAGGTCCGCCGGGGGCTCGTAGCCGTCGCGCAGCACCAGGCCGTTGTCCTGGTCGGTCTTGAGCAGCTGCTCACCGCGGCCCTCGCTGCCCATGACGAACAGGCAGCTGTTGGCGACGAGTTCCTTGGGCGCGATGAGCTGCCAGGCGCGCTCGAAGAGCTTGGCGTTGAGCTCGCTCACCAGGCGGGCGATCATGCCCACGCGCGTGCCGCCGCGGTGCAGGATGGCGATGAGCTTGGTGATCTGCCGCGAGGCCTCCGCCAGCCCGGCGAGATCACGCGACTGCGCGATCTGCAGGCCCACCAGGTAGGAGTGGTTGGAGAGGAAGCTGAACACCTCCAGCGCCTCCAGCACGCCGTGCACGGTGCCGTCGCCGTCCTGCACCACCACGCGGTGCACGTTGTGGCGCAGCATCAGCGCCAGCGCCTCGCCCACGGGGTCCGAGGGCTTCACGCACACCAGCGTGAAGGTCGCCAGCCGGCCCACCGGCAGCCGGTCCAGCGGCGTGCCGTCCAGGATCGCGCGCTGCAGCCCGGTGTTGGTGAAGATGCCCAGCCGCGGCGGCGTGGCGGACCCATCCCGCACCAGCACGCTGGAGATCCTGTGCTCCTGGAACACGCGCGCCACCTCGACGATGGTGGTGGCCGCATCCACCAGTTGCGCCGGGCGCACGCCGGTCTCGGACACGCGTGCCATGGTCAACGACTGCATCTCGTGCTGGCTGCGCCGCTGCGCCAGCGCCGAGAGCTTGTTGGAGAGGTCGGAGAACAGCAGCGCGCCGAAGGTGGCGTTGCGCGCGATGAGCTCGTTGACAGCCTTGCGCGCAAGCTGGTAGGCCAGCACCTCCTCCTGCGCCACGAAGCGGTTGGTGACGCGGCCGGCCACCAGGGCGCGGCCGTCGAAGGTGTCGTCGGGGCCGTAGGTCGTGATGACCTGCTGTTCCTCGTCGAGCTGCTGCACGTGCCCCTTGATCAGCACGAACAGGTGGCCGGGCTCGATGCCGGGCTCCAGGATGGCCTCGCCGGCGCGGAAGTAGGCGATGTCCACGCTGTTGCGCACGAGCTGGCGCTCCTCGGCGTCAAGGCAGTCGAAAGGGGATGCGTCGAAGTTGAAGGCGCTGGGCATAACCGGCCATTTTGTGCAGCGCCGCCTGACGCCAGATTGATGCACGGCAGGCCGTCCCGTGCCCGGCCTTGCCTGGGCTGGAGCCGCCCAGACCCCGGACGGCAACCGCTGCCCGAGCGGGAAAGCCTGGCGTCCTCAGCGCCGCTGCACGCCGGGCAACGGCCGTGCCGACTCCTGCCACGCCGCGTCGAACCAGGCATCGCCCTGCAGCGCGGCCTTGAGCATCGGCAGCGCGTCCAGGCCCCAGAAGACCTTGCCCTCGAAGACGATGCTGGGCACGCCGAAGAGGCCCAGCGCGATGGCTTCATCCGTGTGCGCGCGTAGGCGCTGCCGGGCCTCCTCGCCCTGCGGGTCCAGCGCCGGCTTCAGTGCCTGCGCCAGCGCCTGCAGCCGTGCCGGGTCGTTGGCATCGGCCCCGGCGCCGCGCCAGACATGGTGGAACAGCGCCTCCACCACGCGGCGGTTGGGCAGGCCATCCACCTCGCCGCAGGCCAACGCCAGGCGCTGCAGCGCCAGCGGGTTGAAGGGGTGTTGCGCCGGCAACGCCAGCTCCACGCCGGCCTCGCGCGCCAGCCAGTGCACCTGGCGCATGGTCCAGTCGCGCTTGGGCGCTATCTCCGCGGGGCCGAGCTGGCCCCAGTGCTTGAGCAGCGCCGCGAACAGCAGCGGGCGGTAGCGCACGCGGTACGAGCAGCCCTCCAGCGCCTGCGGCAGCCGCTCGAACGCCAGGTAGGCGTAGGGCGAGACGACGTCGAACCAGAAGTCCAGCGTCTTCATCGGCGCGGCTCCGGCACGGGCGCGGGGCCGTGTTGCGCCCGAAGCTGCGCCTGGCGCGGCGGCAGGCGCAGCCACACCGCGCGCCGGGCCGCGTCGTCCAGCGTGGACCAGCCGGCGATCTCGTCGATGGTGCGGGCGCAACCGAGGCACCAGCCGGTGGCCGGATCCATCCTGCACACGCCGGTGCAGGGCGAGCCCACGGGCGTCGCGGCAGCCGCCGCCCGGGCGGTGGCCGGCGGCGGGGATGGCGCCGTCATGGCTGCTGCACCACGTCGGCCACCGGCGCGCCGGTGAGGCTTTCCAGCTGCTGCGGGCTGAGCCGGAACACGCCGTTGGGGTGGCCCGCGGCGGCCCAGATCTCGTCGAAGCGGAACAGGTCGCGGTCGATGAGCGTCAGCGGCGGGTTGAGGTGCGCCACCGGCGAGACGCCACCGATGGAGAAGCCCGTCTGCGCCTTCACGAACTCGGCATCGGCGCGGCCCACGGGGCCCACCAGCGCCGCCACCTTCTTCTCGTCCACGCGCCGGTCGCCCGAGGTCACCACCAGCACCGCGCGCTCGACGGCGCGCAGCTTGAAGATGACGCTCTTGGCGATCTGCCCGACGCTCACGCCCAGCGCGTCGGCCGCCTCCTGCGCGGTGCGCGCGGCGGTGTCCAGGTAGTGCGGCGCGTGCGGGTGGCCCTGCGCCGCCAGGGCCTGCGCCACGCGTTGGAAGCCTTCGGGGCGCTGCTGCAAGTCGTTGTCCATCGTCCGTCCTCGTGCCGCCCGGATCCAAGTTCCTTGAGGTTTGAAATTTCCGTTCGGGCTGAGCCCCTCGACGAGCTCAGGGCGAACGGAAAAAGAGAAGGTGGCGGCGCGCGCCGGACTATAGCCAGCGGCGCGGGGCCGACTTCAGCACCGGGGTTGCAGCGGCTCCACCGGCCCGCCGCCCTCCTTCCAAGCCTTGAAGCCGCCGTCGATGTGGGCCACGTCGTCGAAGCCCATCTCCTGCAGCGTGCGCGTGGCCAGCGCCGAGCGCCAGCCCGCGGCGCAGAACAGCACCAGGCGCTTGCCCTGCGCGAACACCGGCTTGTGATAGGGGCTCTCCGGGTCGGCCCAGAACTCCAGCATGCCGCGCGGGGTGTTGTAGGCGCCGGGGATGGTGCCCTCGCGCTGCAGCTCGCGGATGTCGCGCAGGTCGATGAACTGCACGTCCTCGCGGGCGTGCAGCGCCAGCGCCTCGGCCAACGTGCAGGTGTGCACCTGCGCCAGTGCCTCCTCGACCATCTGCTGGGCCGTCTTCTTCAGCTTCATGTGTCTCCTCCAGGGGATCGTCTCTCGGTTTCTAGAAGGGTGCCGCCAGCCAGCGCTCGATCTGCGCGCGGCGGTCGTTGCCCCAGAACGCTTCGCCGTCCACGACGATCCAGGGCGCCCCGAAGATACCCGCGGCGATGGCCTCGTCGTTGACCTGCTTCAGATGCGCCTTCCACTGCGCATCGGCACACGCGGCCTGCGCCTGCGCCGCATCGATGCCGCAGCGCTCGGCCAGCGCCAGCAGCGCGGGCATCTCGTCGAGCTGCACGCCCTCGGCGAAGTACGCGGCCAGCCCCCGGCGCGCCCAGGCCGCGGCGCGCGACTCGTCCTGCGCGTGCAGCCACCAGAAGATGCGCGCCGCGTTCTGGGTGGCGATGGGAAAGCGCGGCGGCGGACGGTAGGGCACGCCCTCGAAGCGCGCCGAGCGCTCGAAATCGCGGCGCATGTAGTCGCCCTTGATCGGGTAGGCCACCGGCGGGCGCAGCTCCGCCGCGGCCAGCGTGGCGCCCAGCAGCATGGCGTGCCAGCGCACCCGGCAGCCATGGCGCGCGGCCAGCGGCTCGATCCAGGTCGAGGCCAGGTACGAGTAGGGCGAGGAAAAATCGAACCAGAAATCGACGGTGTTCATGGCTTCATCCTTTTGATGGTGCGCCTGCGCCGTATCGGCGCATTCCCTTGCGCCAGGAGAACACAACGGTGTCCCGATGCGGGCACGATGGATGCTGAATCATGAACATGCTGCTCGAACTCGTCGTCCTGCTCGCTGCCTGCGGCGTGGCGCTGTGCTTCAAGCCGTGGGCGGCGCTGCGCGCCACCGAGCTGCGAAACCCCTGGCTGGCGGCGCTGGTGCTGCTGCCCTTCGTGTGGTCGCTGCAGGGCGTGCTGCCGGGCGGGCCGCCGCTGCAGCTCTCTTGTGCGGCGCTGCTGGTGCTGATGGTGGGCTGGCCGCTGGCCGTGCTCACCTGCGTGCCGGTGGCGATCTGCACCGCGTTCATCGACGCCAGCGGCATCGAGTCCGCGCTGCACCAGGCGGTGTGGAACGGCGTGCTGCCGGCCACGCTGGCACTGGGCATCGGCCTGCTCACGCGGCGCTGGATGCCGCATCACCTGATGGTCTACATCCTGGCGCGCGGCTTCGGCGCCACGCTGCTGGCCATGGCGCTCGTGGGCGGGCTGTGGCTGCTGCGCCACCCGCTGCCGCCGGGCAGCGACGTGGCGGCCGTGCTCACCGGGCGCTGGCTGATCGCCTGGAGCGACGCGGTGCTCAGCGGCATGCTGTGCGCCATCTTCGTGGCCTGGCGGCCGCAATGGCTGCTGACCTACTCCGACCGGCGCTACTTGCCGGTGGCGCCGCGCTGAAGGCCCCTGCGCAGCACCCAACTTCCGAAAGGCCCAAAGGGCTGCCCGCCAGGCAGCCCTTCGTCTTTCTCACCAAGGAATCACGTTCCCCTGCGGGTCGAGGAAGCTCCCGTTCTGCGCCGGCGTCAGCCCGGCCAGCACGCGGCGCTGCGCCGCCACGCTCTCCTCCACGGACAGCGTGGCCGAGGGCCCGCCCATGTCCGTGCGCACCCAGCCCGGGTGCAGCGCCACGCAGATCGCGCGGTCCTGCAGCGCCAGCGCCGCGTCCTTGAGCACCGAGTTCAGCGCGGCCTTGGAGGCGCGGTAGAGCCAGGCCGAGGGCGAGCTGCGCGCGCCGATGGAGGCCATCACCGAGGAGATCACCGCCAGCCTGCCGCCCGGCGCCAAGCCTTCGGCCACCACTGGCAGCAGCCGCATCGCGCCCAGCACGTTGACGTGCATCACGGCGTCGAAGTCGGCCTGCGTGGGCGGCTCCAGGCCCGCGGTGTCGGGGCCGTAGACGCCGGCGCAGTAAACGCCCAAGTCCAGCCCCAGCCCGTCCAGGCGCCAGCTCAGGGACGAAGCGCCGGCCGCGTCCGCCACGTCCAGCGCCCACGCAGTGGCGCCCAGGGCTTCCACCGCCTTCAGATGCTCCCCGCGCGCCGTGGCCCACACCTGCGCGCCCGCCTCGCGGTACTGGCGCACGAACTCCAGGCCGATGCCGCGCGAGGCGCCGATCACCAGGACTTTCTGCATCGCTCTCGTTCTCCTTGACCTTCTTCCCTCACCGGCCGCCCACGGGCCACGGCTCGAGCTGGAGCCATGCGGCAATCCGCGGCCCCGGCCGGCCTTACAGCATTTCCAGTGCCACCGCCGTGGCCTCGCCACCGCCGATGCACAGCGAGGCCACGCCGCGCTTGAGGCCGCGCCGGCGCAACGCGCCCAGCAGCGTCACGACGATGCGCGCGCCGCTGGCGCCGATCGGGTGCCCCAGCGCCACCGCGCCGCCGTGCACATTGACGATTTCGTGCGGCAGCTCCAGCGCCGACATCGCCGCCATGGTCACGGCGGCGAAGGCCTCGTTGACTTCCCACAGGTCCACCTGCTCCTTGCGCCAGCCGGCCTTCCTCAGCGCCTTCTCGATCGAGCCCGCCGGCGCGGTGGTGAACAGCTCCGGCGCCTGCGCGTGCACCGCGTGCGCCACGATGCGGGCGATGGGCGCCAGGCCCCGCTGCGCGGCGGTGGATTCGCGCATCAGCACCAGCGCCGCGGCGCCGTCGGAAATGCTGGAGGCGGTGGCGGCGGTGATGGCGCCGTCCTTCTTGAACGCGGGTTTCAGGCCGGCAATCCTGTCCAGCCTGGCCTTGAAGGGCTGCTCGTCGTGCTTCACCAGCGTCTCGCCGCCCTTGCCGGGCACGGCCACCGGTGCGATCTCCCAGTCGAAACTGCCGTCCTCGTTGGCCTTTTTCGCGCGCTGGGTGGAGGCGATCGCATACGCCTCCATGGCCTCGCGCGTGAAGCCGAACTGCGTCACGCAGGTTTCGGCGAACACGCCCATGGCCTTGCCGCGCTCGTAGGCGTCCTCCAGGCCGTCCAGCGCCATGTGGTCGTACAGGGCGGCGGCGCCGTACTTCACGCCCTTGCGCGCGAACACGAGGTGCGGCGCGTTGGTCATGCTCTCCATGCCGCCGGCCACCAGGGCATCGGCGCTGCCGGCCACCAGCATGTCGTGCGCGAACATCATGGCGCGCATGCCCGAGCCGCACATCTTGGACAGCGTCACGGCGCCGGCGGCATCGGGCAGCCCGGCGCGGCGCAGGGCCTGGCGGGCGGGCGCCTGGCCCTGGCCGGCCATGAGG
This sequence comes from uncultured Azohydromonas sp., assembly GCF_937926365.1. GTDB lineage: Bacteria > Pseudomonadota > Gammaproteobacteria > Burkholderiales > Burkholderiaceae_C > Azohydromonas. The sequence goes on from NZ_CALAOH010000084.1 coordinate 8,525, forward strand.
CAGTTGCCCATCAGCACCTCGTCCACGGCGTCGCCGGGCAGCGCGGCGCGCTCGACGGCGGCGCGGATGGCCACGGCACCCAGCTCCCAGGCCTGCAGCGAGGCGAAGTCGCCCAGCAGGCCACCAATGGGGGTGCGGGCAGCGGAGACGATGACGACGGAATCGGCCATGGCGGGCTCCTCTCTTCTTCCGGTGACGGATCAGGGGGACAGGATGGCACCACGCTCCTGCTGCGCGATGTCGCGGATGTACTGCTGGAAGTCGGGGTCTTCGCCGCGCAGCAGCAGCGGCAGGGCGTTGAAGAAGTCTCCGCGCCGGCACCACTCGCGCATGTAGTCGTCCCAGGAGTTCCAGCGCCGTGCCTCGGTGGGGCTCATCTCCGGCTTGTAGGCCACCAGGTAGGCGCGCTCGAACAGCGAGATCAGCATGTCGAAGATCACGAGCATGCGCTCGTTCTGCTCCGGAGTCGGGTTGGGCAGCGCCTGCGCGCTGCGCAGCTGCAGATCGGCGTTGGCCAGCACGGTCTTGAGGAAGTCGTTGTAGGCGTCCGAGAGGTGCTGGTAGGCCTCCTCTTCCTCGTTCTCGCGCTCCTTGCGCTGCTCGTGCAGGAACACCCACACGGCAAAGGGCAGGCCGAAGACGGTGACGGCGTAGCTGCCCAGCTCCAGCGCCTGGCTCAGCGCCTCCATGTCCACGCCCGCGCGCCCCGCCCGCCCGAAAGTCCCCGCCCGCCTCAGCCTTGCGGCTCGGCCATGGCGTCCCACTCGGACGCGGCGGCCCGGGCCGCGCGCTGGTGGACGAAGCGCTTGTGCGGGTCGTAGGGGAAGACGTCGTGCACGTGCCCGGCCAGGATGCGCTGCTTGTGCGCGTTCCAGAACCCGGCGTCGAGCAGCTCGGCGTGGTGCTTCATGAACACCTCGCGCACGCTGGCGTTGCCCAGCAGAAAGGGCGCGAAGGTTTCGGGGAACACGTCCTTGGGGCCCACGTGGTACCAGATCTCGCCCGACATCTCCTCCTCCTCGGTGCGCGGCGTGGGCACCTTGCGGAAGTTGCAGTCGGTCAGGTATTCGATCTCGTCGTAGTCGTAGAACACGACCTTGCCGTTGCGCGTGACGCCGAAATTCTTCCACAGCATGTCGCCGGGGAAGATGTTGGCCGCCACCAGGTCCTTGATGGCGTTGCCGTACTCGACCACCGCGTGCTCGATCTGCTCGGGCGTGCCCTCCTGCAGGAAGATGTTCAGCGGGACCATCCGGCGCTCGATGTACACGTGCTTGAGGATCACCTCCAGCTGCCCGTCGCCGTCGCGGTCGGAGATCTCCACCAGGCTGGGGCAGTGGTGCAGCAGTTCCTCCACCAGCGCGTCCTCGAAGCGCGCGCGCGGGAAGGCCACGTTGCTGTACTCCAGCGTGTCGGCCATGCGCCCGACGCGGTCGTGCGTCTTCACCAGCTGGTACTTGCCCTGGACGAGCTCGCGGGTGGTCTCCTTCGGTGCCGGATAGAAGTCCTTGATGCACTTGAAGACGAAGGGAAAGCTGGGCAGGTCGAACACCAGCATCACCATGCCCTTGATGCCCGGCGCGATGCGGAACTTGTCGGTCGAGTGGCGCTGGTGGTAGAGGAAGTCGCGGTAGAACAGGTTCTTGCCCTGCTTCTGCAGGCCCAGGGCGCTGTAGATCTCCGAGCGCGGCTTGCGCGGCATCAGGCTGCGCAAAAACTGCACGTAGGCCGCGGGAATCTCCATGTCCACCATGAAGTACGCGCGCGCGAAGCTGAACAGCAGCAGCAGGTCCTCCTCGCCGAAGAGCACCGCGTCGATGGCCAGCGTGCGGCCCTCCTGGGCGTGCAGCACCGGCAGCGCGAAGGAGGTCTCGTGGAAGCCGTTGACGATCTTGCCCACGATGTAGCCGCCCTTGTTGCGGAAGAACATCGAGGACAGGACCTGGATCTGGAAGTTGGTGCGCCAGCGCGTGTCGCCGAGCTGGCGCCGTATCGCCTCCAGCACGTCGTCGATGTCGCGGTCCAGGTTCTCGAAGGGCAGGCTCAGCTGGAAGTTGTGGACGATGCGCAGCAGCGTCTCGCGCAGCGTGGCCGGCGTCGGGTAGTAGGCGCGGTAGGTAGGCGCGGCGGCGGGCTCGTCGTTCTCGATGTACTCGGTCGAGACCGCCGGGCGCACGAAGATGAAGTCGTTGTGGAAGTAACTGCGGTGCAGGATCTTGGTCGTGACCGAGTTGAAGAAGGTTTCGGCCAGCTCGGGCTGGTGATGGTTGGTCAGCAGCCCGATGTAGTGCAGCTTCACCTGCTGCCAGGTGTCCATGGGCAGCTTGGAGGCCTGGAATTCGGTCTGCAGCCGCTCCGCGGCCTCCTCCACCCGCTTGGCGTAGAACTCGATGCGCTCGCGCTGCGCGCGCTGCTGGCCATGCCAGTCCGCCGCCTCGAAGCGCTGCTTGGCCGCGGCGCTGGTCTCGCGGAACAGCCGGTAGTGGCGGTTGAACCCCTCCAGCAGCGCCCCGGCGATGGCGTAGGCGCGGCTGTCGTCCAGCAGGCGCGGGAACAGATGGGGGTTGTTGAGCATCGAGGTCTCCGGTCCTGGTGTCGCGTGTGCTCGGCCCTCGGCGATCAGGCTTCGGGCGGCACCTCCGCCGACGCCTCGCGACCGCGCCGGCGGCCGCGCCCGGACTCGGCTTCGGCCCCCGACTCCGCCTCGGCCTGCGGCGCCGGCGCGGGCGTGGGAGCCGGCGGCGCGGGTGCCGGGGTGGGCGCGGAAGCCTGCGCCGCCTGCAGCGCCTCCACGCGCCGGTACAGCGCCTGCAGCGCCTGCTCGTAGGCCGGGACCACGTCGTCGGGGCCACTGACGTTCATGCACAGGTCCTGCAGCAGCCCGTTGTGCAGGCCGTACACCCAGCCATGCACCACCACGCTCTGGCCGCGCAGCCAGGCGTCCTTGACCACCGTGGTCTGGCACACGTTGAGCGCCTGCTCCAGCACGTTGAGCTCGCACAGGGCGTCGATGCGCAGTTCCACCGGGATGCTGAAGAGCCAATCGCGGTGCTTGTCGCGCACGTCCTGCACGTGGCGCAGCCAGTTGTCCACCAGGCCCACGCGCAGGTCGTTGAGCGCGGCCTTGACGCCGCCGCAGTTGGAGTGGCCCACCACGATGACGTGCTCCACCCGCAGCGCGTCCACCGCGAACTGCAGCACCGACAGGCAGTTGAGGTCCGAATGCGCCACCACATTGGCTACGTTGCGGTGCACGAACAGCTCGCCCGGCAACAGCCCGACCAGTTCGTTGGCCGGCACGCGCGAATCGGCACAGCCGATCCACAGGTACTGCGGCGACTGCTGCTTGAGCAGGCGCGAGAAGAATCCGGGCTCGCGCGCCTCGGTCTGGTCGGCCCACTGGCGGTTGCGCTCGAAGAGATCCTTGAGTTCGTTGATCATGGCAGAGGGGGACGTTGCTGAGGAAACGGGGGGCGGGATGCGCGCCCGATCGGCGCGCCGGCGGAGGTGTCGCGGCGGGCGTCAGCCGCGCACGTCGGGGCGGCCCTGCACCGTCATCATGGTGGCGGTCATGGTGGCGACGAGCTTCTCGGGGCCGCCGGGCTCGTGCTGCAGCGCGCGGCCCTCGACCACGCTGATGGTGCGCCCGGCCTTGAGCACGCGGCCCTCGCAGCGCAGCCACGGGCCCTGCGCGGGCGCGAGCAGGTTGACCTTGAATTCGATCGACAGCACCGAGGCGTCGGCGGGCATGAGGGAGAAGGCGGCGTAGCCGCAGGCCGAGTCCAGCGCCGTGGTCAGCATGCCGGCGTGCATGAAGCCGTGCTGCTGTGCCAGCTCGGGCCTGTGGCGCAGCACGATCACCACGTGGCCCGGCGATACCGCCTCCAGCGTGGCGCCCAGGGTGTGCATGGCACCCTGGCGCGCGAAGTTGTCGCGTACGCGCTGGGCATAGCCGGCGTCTGCGGGAACGAAGCTCATCAATCCTCCAGGTACTCGGCGCGGATCCCCGGATTTTAGGGGGGCTGACTACACTGCCCCGGATGAGCACGCCGCAGGACCAAGCCCTCCACTATCCGCTGGGCGACCAGTTGCCCTCCCCCGGCCAGACGCTGGACCTGGCGCCCGGCGTGCGCTGGGTGCGCATGGGGCTGCCCTTCGCGCTGGACCACGTCAACCTCTGGCTGCTGCGCGACCGCATCGACGGCGTGGACGGCTGGACCGCGGTGGACACCGGCATCGCCAACGACGCCACGCGTGCGGCCTGGGAACAGCTCTTCCGCGAGGGCCTGGACGGCCTGCCGCTGCTGCGCCTGGTCGTGACGCACATGCACCCCGACCACATCGGGCTGGCGCAGTGGCTCACCGCGCGCTGGAACTGCCGGCTGTGGATCAGCGCCACCGACTACCACGCGGCCTGCACCGGCAGCCGCAGCGTCACCGGCCACGGCGGCGCTGCGGCGGCGGAGTTCTTCGGCCGCCACGGCTTGTCCGACCCCGAGGCGTTGGAGAAGGTGCGCCAGCGCGGCGGCTACTACGCCAGCATGGTGCCGGAGGTACCCACGCAGTTCGCGCGGCTGCTCGACGGCCAGCGGCTGCGCATCGGTGAGCACGACTGGCACTGCATCGCCGGCCACGGCCACGCGCCCGAGCACATCAGCCTGCACTGCCCGGCGCTGGGGGTGCTGATCTCGGGAGACATGCTGCTGCCGCGCATCTCCACCAACGTCAGCGTGCTGGACCAGGAGCCCGAGGCCAACCCGCTGCCGCTGTACCTGGACTCGCTGGAGCGCCTGGCGGTCCTGCCGGCCGAGACGCTCGTGCTGCCCTCGCATGGGAAACCCTTCGTCGGCATCGGGCCGCGCGTGGCGCAGTTGCGCGAGCACCATGAAAAGCGGCTGCAGGAGGTGCTGCAGGCCTGCGCCGCGCAGCCGCTGCATGCCGCGGGGCTGCTGCCGGTACTGTTCCGCCGTCCGCTGGACCTGCACCAGACCACGTTCGCCATGGGCGAAGCCATCGCGCACCTGCATGCGCTGTGGCAGGAGGGTCGGCTGCAGCGCCTGGCGGGCCCGGACGGCGTCTGGCGCTTCGCGCCGCCCTGAGCGCACCACAAAAAAAGAAGGGCCTGCCACTTGCGTGGACAGGCCCAGTGGTGCACCGCCCTCGCCGTCGGACGCGGCCTCCTCCCGCGGTGCACGCCGTCATGGACAGCGTGGTGACAGTTTGCGACAGACCCTGTATTCCGACTCCACCAAAGACGGGGGATGGTCGTGACGGATGCACGGCAATGCGCTAGCGCACGGTAACAGGCACAAGCCAGCTTTCCGTCACCGCCTGAAAACTTGCTCAGTCCAGCGTCGGCAGCACCGCCGCGCGCAGCGCGGCACGGCGGCAAGCGAAGTCCGGCAGCACGGCGCGCACATGGGCCCAGAAGGCGGCGCTGTGGTTCATCTCACGCAGGTGCGCCAGCTCGTGCACCACCACGTAGTCGATGAGCGCGGGCGCCAGGTGCACCAGGCGCCAGTTCAGGCGGATCACGCCGGCGGCGCTGGCACTGCCCCAACGCGTGCGGGCCGCCGACAGCGCCAGCCGCGCCGGCCGCACGCCCATCAGCGGCGCATGCAGCGCGCAGCGCTCCCTGAACACCTCCAGCGCCCGCGCTTGCAGCCAGCCGCGCAGCGCGGCAGCCCATTGCGCCGATGTCGCCGCCTCGGCCAGCGGCACGTGCAGCAGCGCGTCCGCGGCATCGAGGCGCCAGGCGGCGGAGCTGGCCTGCAGCCGCAGCGGCGCGCCCAGGAAGGGCAGCAGCGCCTGCGCGCCCCAGACCGGCGGCTGCGCCTCGCGGCGGCGTTCCTGCTGCACCTGCTGCGCGGCGAGGTGGCGCAGGATCCACGCCGCCTTGGCCTGCAGCGCCTGCTCCACCTGCGCCAGCGTGGCGCTGCGCGGCACGGCCACGCGCAGCCCCTGCGCGTCCACCACCAGTCCGATGCTGCGCCGGCTGCTGCGGCGCAAGGCGTAGTGCGCCACCTCGCCGCCGGGCAGCCGCAGCGCGTAGCGCGCCTCGGGATGGCGCCAGGGCGAGGAAACCGGCGCGGCGGCCCCTTCGGGCACTGCCGCGTCCAGCGGTAAGGGCGCGCCGCGGCTCAAGGTCGGGGGAAAGTCAGGAGCGGGCAGCGGCGGGCTGCGTAGCGGCGGGCGTGTAGGCCTCGGGGTCCAGGCGGCGCATCTCGGACTCGATCCAGCCCTCCACCTCGCGCGTGAGCGCGTCCGGGCTGCGGCCCTGCACCGGGATGGGCGCGCCGATGGAGATGTCGATCACGCCCGGCTGCAGCAGCCAGCTCTTGCGCGGCCAGCAGCGCGCGGAGGTCACGGCGATGGGCACCAGTGGCACGCCCGCGGCCAGCGCCAGCCGCGCGGCGCCGCTCTGGTAGCGCGCCTGCTGCCCGCGCGGCGTGCGCGTGCCCTCGGGGAACATGATCACCCAGGTGCCGCGCGACATGAACTTGCGGCCCTGTGAGGCGACCTTGTTCCAGGCCTCGGTGCGCTTGCTGCGGTCGATGTGGATCATGTCCAGCCGCCACATGGCCCAGCCGAAGAACGGGATGTAGAGCAGCTCGCGCTTGAACACGTAGGCCAGCGGGTGCGGCATCAGCGCCGGGAAGGCAAAGGTCTCCCAGGTGGACTGGTGCTTGGCCGCCAGCACCACCGCCTCGTTCTTGCCCTTGGGCAGGTGCTCCATGCCCTGGATGCGCCAGCGCACGCCGCAGATCCAGCGCGCGCCCAGGATGGCCGTGCGCAGCCAGCCCGCGCACACCCAGTACAGCGGGTCGCCGCGCATGAAGAGCGACAGGAACACCGCCGTCAGCGCCCAGGGAATGACGGTGGCGGTGAGGAACAGCAAGTACAGCGCCGAGCGCAGCACGGACAGCAAGCGGCCCATCAGCGGCTCTCCTCGACGTCCACGCGCGCCTCGCGCTGCTCGCGCTGCAGCAGGTAGTCGGCAAAGGCGCTGAGGTCCTGGTGCACCTGCAGCCCCGGCACCTGCGCCGCGAGCTGCTGCAACTGCGCCTCGTCCAGCGCCGCGCCGCGGCCGCTGCGCAGCAGGTGCGGCTGGCAGCCCGCGGCACGCGCGGCAAGCATGTCGCGCGCGGTGTCGCCCACCAGCGGCACCTGGGTCAGGTCCGCGCCGTAGCGCCGGCCAATGTCCAGCATCAGCCCGGGCAGCGGCTTGCGGCAGTCGCAATGGTCCTCGGGCGTGTGCGGGCACAGGAACACCGCGTCGATGCGCCCGCCCTGCTGCTGCAGCACTTTCATCATGTGCGCGTGCACCGCGTTGAGTGAGGCCATGTCGATCATCCCGCGCCCGATGCCGGCCTGGTTGGTGGCGACCACCACATGCCAGCCGGCATGGTTGAGCCGCGCCACGGCCTCCAGCGCGCCAGGCACCGGCGTCCACTCCGAGGGCTCCTTGACGTGGTCCTCGCGGTACTGGTTGAGGATGCCGTCGCGCCCCAGGATGACGAGCTTGGGGATGGGGTTCATTGCGCCAGCCGCGACAGGTCGGCCACGCGGTTCATCGCCGCGTGCAGCGTGGACAGCAGCGCCAGGCGGTTGGCGCGCAGCGCCGCGTCCTCGGCATTGACCATGACGTGGTCGAAGAAGGCATCCACCGGCGCCTTGAGCGCCGCCAGCGCCTGCAGCGAGCCCTGGTAGTCGCCGGCCTCGAAGGCGCTGTCGGCCTGGGGTGCCACGGCCTGCAGCGCCTCGTACAGCGCGCCTTCGGCGCTCTCGCGCAGCAGCGCGGTGTCCACCGCCGCCCCCACGCCGCTCTCGCTCTTCTTGAGGATGTTGCCCACGCGCTTGTTGGCCGCGGCCAGCGACGCGGCCTCGGGCAGCGCCGAGAACGCGCGCACGGCGGCCAGCCGCTTGGGCACCTGGCCCAGGCGCTCGGGGCGCAGCGCCAGCACCGCGTCCACCTCCTGCGCGCTGTAGCCCTGCTCGCGCAGCGACACCGCCAGGCGGTCGAACATGAAGTCCAGCAGCGCGGCGCTGGGGTCGGTGACGAGCTCGCCGAAGGCCGGCACGGCCTGCGCCAGCAGCTCGGGCAGCGACAGCGGCAGGTTCTTCTCGGTCAGCAGCCGGATCACGCCCAGCGCGTGGCGGCGCAGCGCGAAGGGGTCCTTGTCGCCGGTGGGCAGCTGGCCGATGCCGAACAGGCCCACCAGCGTCTCCAGCTTGTCGGCCAGCGCCAGCACGGTGCCGGTGTGGTTGCGCGGCAGCACGTCGCCGGCGAAGCGCGGCTTGTAGTGGTCCTCGATGGCGATGGCCACGCCGTCGCGCAGGCCCTCGTGGCGCGCGTAGTAGCCGCCCATGATTCCCTGCAGCTCCGGGAACTCGCCCACCATGTCGGTCAGCAGGTCGGTCTTGGCCAGCAGCGCGGCCTCCTTGACCTTGCTGTCGAGCACCTCGAACTCGTCCTTGGCTTCCACCGTGTACGGCACGGTGGCCAGGCGCAGCTGGTTGACGATGGCGTGCGCGATGGCCTGTACGCGCTCGGCGCGCTGGCCCTGCGTGCCCAGCTTGCCGTGGTAGACCACCTTGGCCAGGCCCGGCACGCGCGAGGCCAGCGTTTTCTTGCGGTCCTGGTCGAAGAAGAACTTGGCGTCGGCCAGGCGCGGGCGCACCACGCGCTCGTTGCC
>NZ_CALAOH010000085.1 GCF_937926365.1 uncultured Azohydromonas sp.
CGAGCGCCAGGGCGGGCCGGGGCCGCGCCGCCATGAAGGCGCGCCGGCGCATGCGCGTGGTGAGCGCTTCGACGCGCCGCGCCGCGAGGCCGAGCCGGCGTTGCGCGAGACCGATCCGGAGCGCCGCGAGCGCGCGCTGCTGCTGCGCGATTTCGAGCGCACCACGCTGTCGCCGTCCAACTTCTGCGTGCTCAAGGGCATCAAGCCCGAGGCGCTGGAAGCCCAGCTGACGCTGGCGCGCCAGGAAGCGCGTGAGCGCATGGCTCAGGCTCAAGCCGCTCGTGCCTCGGAGGCGCCGCGGCAGGAGGGCAGCGCCGCGCAGCCGCAGCGCCAGGAGCGCGGTCCGCGTGAGGGCGCCGCGCCGGGTGGCCGCCGTGAAGGCGGTGGAGCCGGGCAGCCGGGGCAGCGGCGCCAGGAGCGTGGCACTCCGCAGGGCCAAGGCCAGAAGCCGCATCCGGCGCCGGCTGCGGAGCCGGTGGCGGCCGATGCAGCGCAACCCGCTGCGCCGACGGAAGCTGCGCCACAACCCGCGGCCGAGGGCGGCGAGGCGCCACAGCCCTGAACTGAGCCGGGATGCTGCTGCGCGAGCTCGTCGCTCGCGTCCCGCAGGCGGGGCGGCTGGAATCGATCTGGCTGCGCCCGGCGCGCGGCGTGGCTGCGGTGGGCATACAGGAGGCGCTGGCCGTGGCCGGGCGCGGACTGGACGGTGACCGCAGCTCAGGTGGCCGAGGCGGCGGTCGCCGCCAGGTGACCTTGCTGCAGTACGAACACCTGCCGGTGCTGGCCGCGCTGCTGGGCCGGCCGGCGCTGGAGGCTTCGCTGCTGCGGCGCAACCTGGTCGTATCGGGCCTGAACCTGCTGGCCGCGCGCAGCCCGCTGCCGCAGGTGCCGCTGCGGCTGCGGCTGGGCGACGAGGTCGAGCTGGAGGTGACGGGTCCCTGCGAGCCTTGCTCGCGCATGGAGGAGGCCCTGGGCCCCGGCGGCTACGCCGCGATGCGGGGCCACGGCGGCGTCACGGCGCGCGTGCTGCGCGGCGGACGCCTGCGTGTGGGGGACGTGGTGTGCTGCGTCGCCGCGCCGGCGCAGGAAGCCGGCGATCGGCCGCCTGGATCCCATTTGCCGTAGGCCGCGGGATTTCCCATGAGCCCGGGGCTGCCTTGGCGGCCTTCCGTTCGAAGAGCGCATGTCCTGGAGCCTCGGCGCCACGCTGAGGCTTCTGGTCGGAGCCGTTCCGGCGAGCCGGAGTGGCGCCGGGTGCGTGCATGGCCGTGGCGGGAGGCCCGCGCACGGCGGAACGCGTCAGCTCGACGCGTCCGGCACCGTGCTGATGGCGGGCGCCTCTATCGGCTCCTGGGACAGCAGCGCCAGCGCCTTGCACGAGGGCTTGCACACCATGTGCACGCGGCCGAGCAGGCGCTGGCTCATGAGTTGGTCGGCCGATCGGTGCTGCCCGCACTTGAAGCAGGAGCGCGTCTGTCCGCGTCCGCTGAAGGGCGAGCCTGAAACCTTGCTGGCGTAGCGCAGGCCGTCGTCCTTGATGCGTGTGGTCGTGTCCTTGGTCATAGCTCTGCCCCTAGTGCGAATCCATTGTCAAGGGGGTGCGACGCTTTGGCACCCGGGAAATGCATGCGAGGCCATCAGCCCTGCACGCCCAGCGCGAGTCCTTCCCTCCATGGACCGCCCCATCATTGTGTCCACTATGGCTTTGAACTAACGCCTTAGCGTTTGAACAATAACAACCTCTCGTTGAACCGCATCTGAAAGCTCCTGAGGCTCCTTCCTAAATTTCCCTTCCAAAACCTTCTTTTCACCTTTCATACAGGGTTCGCACCTTCAGCAGCGCGCGCCATGTGCCCCCGGTTGTGCGGAGTTGGGGCATTCCAGGGTGAGCCCACCCCAGCCTGCCAGGGACGAACAAGGCCGAAACAAATCACCCTCGCGGAATCACGCTGCTGAAGGTTGAGGGGACTCAAACCGGCCTTCAAGGGGGACCCAAACCCTCGGCGCATCAAGGAATACGCATCGGTTCCACCGTCCGAAGCACGAAACGCTCGGTCGTTAGTTCATAAAATTCTTAGCAAGCTGTATGTTTCGCGCTGACCGGTGACGCCACCGTGGAGATGGCTGTCAGCTGATGGCCGAAGGCGCGCCGCCTCCCGCGCCAGGCCCTGGGTACAGCCCTTGCCGCGTGCCGCATCCCCGCCTCACGCCAATGACGCCATGACCTTGATCACCGCCTGGGCCGCGCACGCGGCCGGTCAGCCGCTGCAGCGCCACTGCTTCGACCCAGGGCCGCTGGGGCCGCAGGAGGTGGAAGTCGCGGTGCAGCACTGCGGCCTGTGCCATTCCGACCTGTCCATGCTGGACGACGAGTGGGGCCAGACGCAGTGGCCGCTGGTGCCCGGACACGAGGCCGTGGGCCGCGTGGTGGCGCTGGGCGAGCAGGCCCTGGGACTGGAGATCGGCCAGCGCGTGGGACTGGGCTGGACGGCTTCGAGCTGCATGCATTGCCGCTGGTGCCTGGGCGGCGACCAGCAGCTGTGCCTGCGCGCGCAGCCCACCATCGTCGGTCGCCCCGGCGCCTTCGCCGACCGGGTGCGCGCGCACTGGGCCTGGGTGCTGCCGCTGCCCGACGCGCTGGACCCGGCCAGCGCCGGGCCGCTGCTGTGCGGCGGCATCACGGTGTTCGCGCCGCTGCGCGACCTGCGCATCGCGCCCACCGCGCGCGTGGGCGTGGTGGGCATCGGCGGGCTCGGCCACCTGGCGCTGCAGTTCGCCTCGGCCTGGGGCTGCGAAGTGACGGCCTTCAGCTCCAGCAGTTCCAAGCATGCCGAGGCGCTGCGGCTGGGCGCGCACCGCGTGGTGGACAGCACCGACCCGGCCGCGCTGGCGGCCATCGCCGGCACGCTGGACCTCATCCTCTACACCGCCAACGCCGCACTGGACTGGGAAGCGCTGATGGCCACGCTGGCGCCGCGTGGGCGGCTGCACGTGGTGGGCGCGGTGCCGCAGCCCGTCGCGGTTTCGGCCTTCACGCTCATCGGCGGCGCCAAGAGCGTCTCGGGCTCGCCCACGGGCTCTCGCGGCGACCTTGAGGCCATGCTCGACTTCGCCGCGCGCCACCGCATCGAGGCGCTGGTGGAGCGCTTCCCCATGAGCGGCGTCAACGACGCGCTGGCGCACCTGCGCGCCGGCAAGGCGCGCTACCGCGTGGTGCTGGACGCGGATTTCGACTGACCTCGTCCCCCGGCCCGGCCCGCCCTCTCCCGAGCATTTCCCGGGTTTCGTGGCACATCGGTTGCTCCGATTGAGGCTTCCCTTCGGCAAGGAGTCACCATGAACAGGACCGCCCGCATCACTGGCCGCGTCGAATACCGCGAGGGCGACGGCCCGCAACTGCCCATCCGGCCCGGCCTGGTGGAGTACGAAGAAGGCGATGAGGACGTGACGCTGAGCTGGAACGACGGCGACTACCGCGGCAGCGCCGCCATCCCGCGCGCCGACTGGCAGCGCTTCGTCAGCAGCCAGGACATCGAGCTCCTCGACTGAAGCCTCGGCCACCGCGCCCGCGCGGCGGACCGGCTCTCGAAGCCGCCCGCCAGGACCGCTTCACGCCCAGCCCCCACCGGCCACCGGGCAGGCTGGCCTGCGCTATCGTCTCAAAACGGCGGCCAGCGTTGCCGCCTCAACAACTGTGGGAGAAACCAATAATGCGACATATCCTGGCCGCGCTCTTGCTGTGTCCGGTGGCGGCGCTGGCCGCCGCCGGCGACTCGCCCTGGACACCCGACCGGGCCATCGTGCAGTACGGGGAGCAGACGGACACCCGCGCCGTCACGCTGGGCCTGAACTGGGACTGGTCCTGGTCGCGCCCGCTGGGCTCCGGGCTGCTGGGCGGCTACCACGAGCTGTCGGTGGGCCGCTGGCGCGCCGACGTGCCCGAAGGGCATGAGAACTTCACCCAGGCCGGCTACACGCCGGTGCTGCGCTGGTGGTCCGGCGGCTCGCCCGCGGGCTTCTTCGTCGAGGCCGGCATCGGGCTCAACGTCGTCACGCCGCGCTTTCGCACGATGACCAAGCGCGTGGGCAGCAATTTCACCTTCGGCGACCACCTTGGCGCGGGCTGGCGCAGCGCCGGCGGGACGGAGCTCTCGTTGCGGTTTCAACATTTCTCCAACGGCGGCGTGAAGGACCCGAATCCCGCGATCAACTTCTGGCAACTGCGCCTGGGCATGCCGCTGTAGTCCCCGCGCCGTGGCGGGCGTACCCTAGGCGCACGCCGCGCACTCGGCACGGCGGCCCAACTGCCCGAAGGAGTGCGCCATGCCTTCCGCCCCCCGTTTCGATCCCGAGCGCGTGGTTCGCGCGCCGCGCGGCGCGCAACTGCACTGCCGCAGCTGGCAGACCGAGGCCGCCTGGCGGCTGCTGCAGAACAACCTGGACCCCGAGGTGGCGGAGGACCCGCGCCGGCTGGTGGTCTACGGTGGCATCGGCCGCGCCGCGCGCGACTGGCACTGCTTCGACCAGCTCCTGGCCAGCCTGCGCGAGCTCGGCGACGACGAGTCGCTGCTGGTGCAATCGGGCAAGCCGGTGGGCGTGTTCAGGACGCACCCGGACGCGCCGCGCGTGCTCATTGCCAACAGCAACCTCGTGCCGCGCTGGGCCACCTGGGAGCAGTTCGAGGAGCTGGACCGCCGCGGCCTTTTCATGTACGGCCAGATGACCGCCGGCAGCTGGATCTACATCGGCAGCCAGGGCATCGTCCAGGGCACCTACGAAACCTTCATGGAGGCCGCGCGCCAGCACTGGGGTGGCGACGCGCGCGGGCGCTGGATCCTCAGCGCCGGGCTGGGCGGCATGGGCGGCGCGCAGCCCCTGGCCGCCAGCCTCGCCGGCGCTTGTTCCCTGATCATCGAATGCCGCCAGCCGCGCATCGACGCCCGCCTGCGCACCCGCTATCTCGACAAGCAGGCGCGCGACCTCGACGACGCGCTGTCCCTCATCCGCCACCACACCGAACGCGGCGAGGCCGTCTCCATCGGCCTGCTGGGCAATGCCGCCGAAGTGCTGCCCGAGCTGGCACGCCGGGCCCGCGACGGACGGCTGAAACCGGACCTGGTGACCGACCAGACCTCCGCGCACGACCTGCTGCACGGCTACCTGCCGCTGGGCTGGAGCGTGGAGCGCTGGGAGGCGGCGCAGCAGGACCCGGCGCAGCACGCGGCGCTGCGCGCGGCGGCGGCCGAGTCCTGCGCGCAGCACGTGCGGGCGATGCTGGAGTTGCGCGAGCTGGGCGTGCCCGCGGTGGACTACGGCAACAACATCCGCCAAGTGGCACTGGACGCCGGCGTGGCGCGCGCCTTCGACATCCCCGGCTTCGTCCCCGCCTACATCCGCCCGCTGTTCTGCCAGGGCAAGGGCCCGTTCCGCTGGGTGGCGCTGTCGGGCGACCCGCAGGACATCCACCGCACCGACGCCAAGGTGCGCGAGCTGTTCCCGGACAACGCCGGCCTGCAGCGCTGGCTGTCGCTGGCGGGCGAGCGCATCGCCTTCCAGGGGCTGCCGGCGCGCATCTGCTGGCTGGGCCTGGGCGAGCGCGACCGCGCGGGCCTGGCCTTCAACGAGATGGTGGCGCGCGGCGAGCTCAAGGCGCCCATCGTCATCGGCCGCGACCACCTCGACACCGGCTCCGTCGCCAGCCCCAACCGCGAAACCGAGGGCATGCGGGACGGCACCGACGCCGTCTCCGACTGGCCGCTGCTCAACGCGCTGCTCAACACCGCCGGCGGCGCGACCTGGGTCTCGCTGCACCACGGCGGCGGGGTGGGCATGGGCTACTCGCAGCACGCCGGCATGGTGATCGTGGCCGACGGCACCGAGGCCGCGGCGCGGCGCCTGGCGCGCGTGCTGGTCAACGACTGCGCTAGCGGCGTGATGCGCCATGCCGACGCCGGCTACGAGGCCGCGCAGGACTGCGCCCGCCGCCACGGCCTGAAGCTGCCCATGCTCGGCTGAGCAGCGGCGTTTGCCTCCTCGTCCCGACCTTCCCCACGAAAGGCTTCCCTTGCCCGTCTCCTCCGATCCGTCCCGCCTGCTGCTCGATCCCGGCCGCGTGCCGCTGCAGACCTGGCACCGCCTCTGGGCCGGGCCCGCCACCGTGGCCCTGCCCGAAGGCGCCTGGGGCCCGGTGCGGGCCTCGGCCGAGGCTGTGTCCGCGCTGCTGGCGCGCGGCGCGCCGGCCTACGGCATCAACACCGGCTTCGGCAAGCTCGCGCACACGCACATCCCGGACGACCAGCTCGCGCAACTGCAGCGCAATCTGATCCTTTCGCACGCCGTGGGCACGGGCGAGGAGCTGCCGGAGCCCGTGGTGCGGCTCGTGCTCGCCACCAAGGCCGCGAGCCTGGCGCGCGGCTGCTCGGGGGTGCGGCCGGTGGTGATCGAGTCGCTGCTGGGGCTGCTCAACGCCGGCATCAGCCCCTGCATTCCGGCCAAGGGCTCGGTGGGCGCCTCGGGCGACCTGGCGCCGCTGGCGCACATGACGCTGGCGCTCATGGGCGAGGGTGAAGTTCGCGTGGACGGCCTGCGCCGCCCGGCGGCACAGGCGCTGCGCGACGCCGGCCTCGTACCGCTGGCACTGGCGCCCAAGGAGGGACTGGCGCTGATCAACGGCACGCAGGTATCCACCGCGCTGGCGCTGCACGGGCTGTTCATGGCGCAGCGGGTGCTGGAAGCCTCGGTGGCGGTGGGCGCGCTGTCGGTGGATGCCGCGCGCGGCAGCGACGCACCCTTCGACGCACGCATCCACGCCGCGCGCGGGCAGCCCGGGCAGATCGCGCTGGCGCGCGCGTACCGGGAGCTGCTGGCCGGCAGCGCGATCCGGCAATCGCACCTGGTGGCCGACGAGCGCGTGCAGGACCCGTACAGCCTGCGCTGCCAGCCGCAGGTGATGGGCGCCTGCCGCGACCTGCTGCTGCAGGCCGCGCGCACGCTGCTGGTGGAAGCCAACGCCGTCACCGACAACCCGCTGCTGTTCGGCGATCAGGCGCTGTCCGGCGGCAACTTCCACGCCGAGCCGGTGGCTTTCGCGGCCGACCAGATGGCGCTGGCGATCGCCGAGATCGGCGCGCTGGCGGAGCGGCGCATCGCGCTGCTGATCGACGCCAACCTCTCCGGGCTGCCGCCCTTCCTGGTGCGCGACGCGGGGCTGAACTCCGGTTTCATGATCGCCCACGTCACGGCCGCGGCCCTCGCCTCGGAGAACAAGAGCCTGGCGCATCCGGCCAGCGTGGACAGCCTGCCCACCTCGGCCAACCAGGAGGACCACGTCAGCATGGCGACCTTCGCCGCGCGGCGGCTGCAGGAGATGGCGCTCAACAGCGCCACCATCGTCGCCATCGAGTGGCTCACCGCGGCGCAGGGGGTGGACTTCCACCATCCGCTCACCACCTCGGCCCCGCTGCAGCAGCTGCACGCGCTGCTGCGTGGCGCCGTCACGCACTACGACCACGACCGGCTGCTGGCGCCCGACATCGAGGCCGCCCGCGTGCTCCTGCTGCAGGGCGAGGTTTCGCGCGTGCTGCCCGAGGCGCTGGCGGCGCTGTGGGACGACCGAGCATGATGAACATCACCCCCGCCTGGGACGCCCTCTGGCTCAACGTCCACCTGCTGCCGCTCACGCCCGCCGACCCGGCCGCCACCGTGCGCGACGGCGCGCTGGCCGTGCGCGACGGCCGCATCGCCTGGCTGGGCCCGCGCGCCGCGCTGCCCGAAGGCGTCGCGGCCGCATCGACCCATGACGGCGGCGGCGCCTGGCTGCTGCCGGGCTTCATCGACTGCCATACCCACGTGGTGCACGCCGGGCAGCGCAGCGAGGAATTCGAGCTGCGCATGTCGGGCCAGAGCTATGAGGCCATCGCGCGGCGCGGCGGCGGCATCCTCAACACCGTGCGCGCCACGCGCGCCGCGAGCGAGGAGGCGTTGCTGGCGCAGAGCCTGCCGCGCGTGCGCAACCTGATGCGCGAGGGCGTGACCACGCTGGAAGTGAAGTCCGGCTACGGCCTGGAGTCGGAAACCGAGGCGCGCATGCTGCGCGTGGCGCGCCGCCTGGGGCGCGAGTTTCAGTTGCGGGTGAAAGCCAGTTTCCTGGGCGCGCACGCGCTGCCGCCGGAGTACGCCGGCCGCGCCGATGACTACGTGGCGCTGCTGTGCGACGACATGCTGCCAGCCCTGGCCGCGCAAGGCCTGGTGGACGCGGTGGATGCGTTTTGCGAGGGCATCGCCTTTTCCGCGGCGCAGGTGGAACGGCTGTTCGAGACGGCGCGGCAGTTGAGACTGCCGGTGAAGCTGCACGCCGGCCAGCTTTCCGACCTGGGCGGCGCCGAGTTGGTTGGGCGCTTCGGCGGACTGTCGGCGGACCACCTGGAGGAAGTCTCGGAAGCCGGCATCGCCGCGCTGCGCGCCGCTGGCAGCGTGGCCGTGCTGCTGCCCGGGGCGATCCATTTCCTGCGCGAGACGCGGCGCCCGCCGGTTGAAAAGCTGCACGCCGCGGGGGTACCGGTGGCGCTGGCCACCGACTGCAACCCCGGCAGCTCGCCCATGCCCTCCATCCTGGCCGCGCTGAACCTGGGCTGCCTGCTGCTGGGGCTCACACCCACCGAGGCCCTGGCCGGCGCCACCTGCCATGCCGCCGCGGCGCTGGGCTTGTCCACGGAGACCGGCAGCCTGGAAATCGGCAAGGCGGCGGATTTCGCGCTGTGGGAGGTGGAGCGCCCGGCGCAGCTGTGCGCCACGCTCGGTTTCAATCCCTGCCGGCAGGTGGTCTACCAGGGACGCAGCCGTCCGCTGCCCGGTTGAGGACAGCGCGGCGACTCACCGCCGCGGCTGTTCGCGCACCCCCACCAGATAGCCCTGCAGCAGCCAGCGCGAGACGTTGGTGACGGCGTCGCCCATCAGCATCACCGGGTCCACGCCCTTGACGAGAAAGGGATAGTCGTCGTAGGGCGGATAAGGCTCGCAGTCGGGAAAGCGGCGCTGGAAGCGGGCCACCACATGCGGCGACCAGCGGCCCCGGTGCACGCCAATGCACAGCGAAAAGCCGCGGTCACGCCAGAGTTCGGACCAGATGCCCATGTACAGCACCGGCTGATCCCGGTACTTGATGTACATGCCGTAGTCGCCATCGGCCCAGCGTTTGTGGAACACCCCCTCCACGCCGAAACCGGCCGTCTCGAAGCGTGGAGCGATCTGCTCCATGAAATCGAACATCTGCTTCACGGCTTTGTCCGTGGCGACGTTGAACACGATGGCCTTTCAGCGTGCCGTCATGGCCGCCACCACGGTGCAAATACCCAGCACCAGGTTGAGCGCGACCAGACGGCGAATACGGTTGAGGGTTTGCCCGGCGGCAGGCCAGGCGGCGGCGGAACAGTCACGGCGCAGAGCGGGAAACAGCGCGCCGTAAACGTAGGCGAATATCGCGGCCATCACCAAGCCCAGCGCCAGCATCGCGTGCCAGCCGGGCGGCGCATTTTGAAAACCCGTCTGGAGCAGCATCGTGAAACCCGTCGCGAGGATCACGGCCACGGCCACGGCCGTATAGGGCAGAAAGCGTGAAAAGGTCGCGGCCCACAGCGGCAGCCGTTGGGGCGGTTGCAGCACCTCGGCCGCCGCGGGCCGCAGGCAGCAGTACGCGAAGAACATGCCGCCGACCCAGACGATCACGCCCAGCAGGTGCAAGAGGATCAGCGGTTGACGCGGCATGGTGGCAGGTGGTGGCGATGGGCAGCGACGCCGGACGAGGGGCCGCAGTCTACAGAGGGCACGGGGGCTGCCCGGCCGGTAACCTGCTTCTTCGGCCATCCGTGCCGCCGCTTTACAGCGGCAGCCGCATCGGCGGCATCGGCGAGGCCGTGATGCCTCGGCACGCGCAAGAGCGCTGGGCCGCCTCGTTCACCCGGTCGGTCGGCAGCGTGAGGCCCTGCACAGCCGAACCAGGCTACGCGGCCGCGCCAGCATCGAAGGCCGCATCCAACGGCAGTTGCAGGCCGTTGGCGAGGTGATTGGTCTTGGCGGCCAGCGAGACGATGGCCAGCAGTTCCGCGTGCTGCTCGTCCGTCATGCCCTTGGCGCGGGCTGCGGCGGTGTGGGAATGGACGCAATAACTGCAGGAATTGGCGATCGACACCGCGACGTAGATCAGTTCCTTGGTCAGCGGATCCAGATGCGAGGGCGTGGCCATCACCTGCTTCACCTCGGCCCAGGTGCTTTCCAGCAGCGCGGGATTGAAGGCGAGCGCACGCCAGAGGTTGTTGACGAAATCCGTCTTCCGGGTGGCGCGGATGTCGTCGAAAACGGCTTTCACTCGCGGATCGGATTCCGGATTCGTGGGTGGTTTGATGGTGGCCATGAGGATGAGATTGAAGAAAAGGAAAGGTCCGATGGTGATGTGCCAACGCGGCCAGCCCATGGCGCGCATGAAGACCAGCACGTGAGCAGGACGCCAATATAAAAACCAGTTCTTGTTTTACTCATCGAGTCGAGTGCAGAGCGTCACGGGCCGCTGCAGAAAATGATCATGGGTTGACCTGCATGCACGATTCCCTCGACCCCGTGCCACCCGGCGCGGTGCAACAGGCTGAGCGATGTACTGGTTCCGCAATACACGTGTTCGTACCCCAATTTACGTGCGTGGTCCACGATGGCGCGGAGCAGCAGTGCTCCGATGCCCTGGCCACGGCGTGCGGGAAGCACAAAACCTGCGGCGGCCCACGGCGTCAGATGCCTGTGGCTCGGAATGGATTCCGCCTTCAGCGCGCCGAAACCCACCGGAATTCCACCATCGAAGGCCACGAATCCGATGGGCAATGTGTGCTCGGAAGCCGCAAACGCCGTCACATCGGCGCTCAAATCGCCTGGGCCGTCCTCGCCATACCAGTCCGGCCATTCGGACAGGAGCCATTGGCTGACGGTCGGAATGAGATGCCTTGCGCGAGGCAGGAGCTGGATGGTGTTCATGTCCACCGATACTCCTCCGCCGCATCCATCCTCCACCTCCCCTCCCCCTGCAGTTCCAGCACCTGCCGGTGGTATTTCTGCAGCGCCGGGCGGTGGCTGATGCTCACCGGGGTGATGGAAAGCTCGGCCAGCTGCGCGTACAGCAGCTCCTCGTTGGCCGCGTCCAGCGCGCTGGTGGATTCGTCCAGCAGCGCGTAACGCGGCTTGGCGACCAGCGCGCGGGCAAAGGCCAGGCGCTGCTGCTCGCCCACCGACAGCAGCTTGCCCCAGTCCCGCTCGGCCGAGAGCCCGCCCACGCGGTCCGCCAGCGTCGGCAGGTTCACGCGCTGCAGCCACTGCAGCAGTTCCTCGTCGCTGATCTCGCGCTCCGGGTGCGGATACAACAGCTGCGTGCGCAGGTCGCCCGGCGGCAGGTACGGGCGCTGGGGCAGGAACAGCATGTCGGCGCCGGACGGGCGCACCACGCGCCCGTGCCCCGTGTTCCATAGCCCTGCCATCACCCGCAGCAGGGAGCTCTTGCCCGAGCCGCTGGGGCCCACGATCAACAGCCCCTCGTGCGGGCGCACCTGGAAATCGACGTTGCTGATGAGCACCTGCTCGCGCTGCGGCGTCAGCACGCTCAGCTGCTCCACCGCCAGCTCCGCGCCGTGCACCAGCTGCACGTGGTCCGTGCCGCTCTCCTGCCCGTTCCCGTTCACCGGGCGGGACTGCTCCCGCAGCACCTGCTGGAAGCCGTGCAGCCGCTCGATGCCCGCGCCGAAGCGGCTCAAGCCCTCGAAATGCTCCACCACCACCGTGAGCGCGCTCAGGATCGCCGCGAACGCGCCCGCCGCCTGCACCGCGGCGCCCACTTCCAGCGTGCCGTCGAGCACGTCCTTGGCCACCACCACGCTGGGCAGCGCCAGCGTCAGAAAGCTGTGCGCGTACTGGAACAGGTTCAGCCGCAACTGCCAGCGCAGCACCTTCTGATAGTTGCGGTAGGCAAAGTCGAACACGCGCTGCAGCGCCGACATCTCGCGCGGCTCGCCGTCGTAGAACGCGATGGGCTCGGCGTTCTCGCGCACGCGCACGAGGTTGAAGCGGAAGTCCGCCTCGCGCTGCAGCTGCGCGAAGTTCAGCGGGATCAGCCGCTTGCCGAATACCGAGGCGGTGAAGAGCGTGGCGAAGATGGCGTAGCCGACGAGCACCACCACCAGTAGCCGCGAGATGCTCCACAGCACGCCGGTGAAGGCCACGAGCTGGATGAGGGAACCCAGCACGATCATCGAGAAGTACAGCGACTGCGAGGTCAGGCTGTTGATGTCCTCGGCAATGCGCTGGTCCGGGTTGTCCAGCCCGGGCATCGCGTTGAGCTTGTAGTAGGCGCGATGCTCCAGGTAATGGCCCAGGAAGTGGAACGTCATCCAGCGCCGCCAGCGCAGCCCCAGCGTGTCGCGCACGAAGTAGTACAGCGCGTACACCGGCACCGCGAAGGCCAGCGCCAGCATGAAGCGGCGGATGGCGGCCCAGAAGCGGTCGGCGTCGCGCGCGGCCAGCGCCGAGGTGAACTCGCCCGTCTCCTGGTTGAACACCACCGCGAAGCCCGTCTGCGCCAGCAGCAGCGCCATCAGCACCGCCAGCATCCCGGCCGCGCGCCATCGCTCCTCGGAGGTCCAGTACGGCGCCGCGATGGCCTTGAAGCGCTGCAGCAGGCGGGCGTTGAAGCCGGGTTGTTGTTCCGTGCTCATCTATCGGCGCAAGAGTCCCTGGTTCATCTTAGGGGGGGATTGACAGTGCGCCGCCTGCGGATGATCCCGCGCGGGCCATTCGGCCGACCTCCCCGCCGCGGCCTGTACAGTGGCCGCCGTACCCTGCCTGGAGCGACCGCCATGCCCACCCGCGACGACTGCCTGCAACTGGATGCCCGGGACACCCTCGCGCCCCTGCGCGACGCCTTCGAGCTGCCCCCGGGCGTGGTCTACCTCGACGGCAACTCCCTGGGCGCGCGCCCGAAGAGCGCCGCCGCGCGCGCGGCGCAGGTCGTGCAGCGGGAATGGGGCGAAGGCCTGATCCGCAGCTGGAACACGGCCGGCTGGTTCGCGCTGCCGCGCCGCCTGGGCGACCGCCTGGCGCCGCTCATCGGCGCCGGCGCCAACGAGGTGCTGGTGACGGACACGACCTCCGTCAACCTCTTCAAGCTGCTGGCCGCCATGCTGCGGCTGCAGGCCCGGCGCGACGCGCGCCGGCGCGTGATCGTGGCCGAGCGCGGCAACTTTCCCACCGACCTGCACATCGCCCAGGGCCTCATCGCCATGCTGCAGCAGGGCCACGAGCTGCGGCTGGTGGACTCGGCCGAAGGCATCCCCGCCGCGCTGGGCGATGACGTGGCCGTGCTCATGCTCACGCAGGTGGACTACCGCACCGGCGCGCTGCACGACATGAGCACCCTGACGCGGCTGGCGCACGAGCACGGCGTGCTGATGCTGTGGGACCTGGCGCACTCCGCCGGCGCGCTGCCGGTGGACCTGCGCGGCGCCGGCGCCGACGGTGCCGTCGGTTGCACCTACAAGTACCTCAACGGCGGCCCGGGCGCACCGGCCTTCCTGTGGCTGGCGCCGCGCTGGCATGGCGAGTTCGAATCCCCGCTGTCGGGCTGGTGGGGCCACGCGGAGCCCTTCGCCATGGAGCCGCAGTACCGGCCCGATCCCGGCGTGGGCCGCTTCCTGTGCGGCACGCAGGCCATCGTGTCGCAGGCGCTGGTGGAGTGCGGGCTGGAAGTGTTCGAACGCACCGACATGGCGGCGGTGCGCCATAAATCGCTGGCGCTGACGGACCTGTTCATCGCGCTGGTCGAGCAGCGCTGCGCCGCGCACCCGCTGACGCTGATCACGCCGCGCGAACACACCCGGCGCGGCAGCCAGGTGAGCTGGCAACATCCGCAGGGCTACGCGGTGATGCAGGCGCTCATCCACCGTGGTGTCATCGGCGACTACCGCGAGCCCGGCATCCTGCGCTTCGGCTTCACGCCGCTGTACACCCGCTTCATCGACGTGTGGGACGCGGTGGAGGCGCTGCGCGCGGTGCTGGACGGAGAGGAGTGGAAGCAGGAGCGGTTTCAAACACGGTCGGCGGTGACCTGAGGCCTGGAACACCGACCGGCTGAGGCCCGGCACGGAGACTCGAACAACAACGGGAGGGCCGTTGCATGAAAACCTGGCTGCCGCTGCTGCTGGCGGTGATGGTCGGTGCGGTGGTGGCCGAAGGCTTCGGAGCGCCCTTCGCCATCGGGCTGCTGGCGGCCTTCGGGATGTGGCTGCTGCGCCGCCAGGGCCGGCTGGAAGCGGAGCTGAGGCAGTTGCGCGCGGCACTGCCCGAAGAAGCCATCGTCGAGCCCGTTGTCCCCGCACCAGTACGGGCGGCCGACATCGCCCTCGCCTCGCCCGCGGTCGAAACCCCGCCTTCGCCCGCCGCCTCGGCGGTCCTGGCCGAACCGGACGAGCGCGCCGTGGGCGTCACCAGCTCGCTGGGCGGCACCTTGAAAGCCTGGTTCGCCGGCGGCAACACCATCGTGCGGCTGGCCGTGCTGATCCTGTTCCTGGGCGTGGCCTTCCTGCTGCGCTACGCGGCGGAGCACTCGCTCATTCCCATCGAGCTGCGCCTGGCCGGCGTGGCCGCGGGCGCGGTGGCGCTGGTGCTCGTGGGCTGGCGGCTGCGCGAGCGGCGGCGCGGCTATGGGTTGTCGCTGCAGGGTGCGGGCGTGGGCGTGCTGTACCTGACGCTCTTTGCCGCGCTGCGCCTGTACGGGCTGCTGCCGCCGGTGCTGGCTTTCGGGCTGCTGGTGGCGCTGGGCGCGGTGGCCGCGCTGCTGGCGCTGCGGCAAGACGCGCTGCCGCTGGCGGTGCTGGGCACCATCGGCGGCTTCCTCGCCCCGGTGCTGGCCAGCACTGGCGAGGGCAGCCACGTCACGCTCTTCAGCTACTACCTGCTGCTCAACCTGGGCATCGCCTTCATCGCGCGGTACAAGGCCTGGAAGCTGCTCAACCTCGTGGGCCTGAGCTTCACTTTCGGCATCGGCCTGGGTTGGGGCTTGAGCGCCTGGCGGCCGGGGCTGCTGGCGAGCACCGAGCCCTTCCTGGTCGCGCACGTGGCGCTGTACCTGTGGATCGCCGTGCAGTACGCGCTGCGCCTGGCCGAGGCGCCAGCGGCGGCCGGGCAGCCGCGCGCCGCTTACGTGGACGGCGCCCTGCTCTTCGGCATGCCGCTGGCGGCCTTCGGGCTGCAGGCGGGCATGGTGCGCGACATCCCCAACGCGCTGGCCCTCTCGGCCGCCGTGCTCGCTACGGTGTACCTGCTGCTGGGCCGCTGGCTGTGGCGGCGGCTGGGCGAGCGGCTGCGGCTGGTGACCGAAGGCATGCTGGCGCTGGGCGTGGTGTTCCTGGCCCTGGTGCCGCCGCTGGCGCTGGACGACACGCGCTGGACCGGCATCGCCTGGGCCTTGCAGGGCGCCGGCGTGGCCTGGGTCGCGCTGCGCCAGCAGCGCGCCTGGGCATTGGCGCTGGGCGTGGCGCTGCAGGTGCTGGCGCTGGGCGCGTTCTGGGTCCAGGAGCCGCCGGCGGGCTCGGTGCCCGTCCTCAACGCCGGCTTCGCCGGGCTGGTGGCGATCGCGGTCGCGGCGCTGTTCACCGCGCTGCAGCTGTACCGCCTGGGGCCGTTGGCCGCGAACTGGCCGGCCGACGGCGGACGTTTCGCCTTGCGCGCCACGCCGGGCGGGCTGCGCACGCTGCACGGCGCAATGCTGGCCGGCGGCGTGCTGCACCTGGTGGCCGGCGTGCTGCGCGAGCTGACGCTGGCGCGCTGGGGCGCCTGGCCCGACTTTCCGCAGTCGGGGCTGCTGGCGCTGGCCGCGCTGGCGCTGCTGTTCGAGGCGCTGCACACGCCGCTGCGCTGGCCGCCGCTGTCGATGGCGGCGCGGCCCACGCTGGGGCTGGGCATCCCGGTGTTCGCGCTGGGCGTCGTCACGTTCCCGTTCATGTCGGCCGGCAGCTGGGACTGGTGGTGGCCCTGGGGCACGGCGGCGCTGCTGGCCTGGATCGCCGCGGCGGCCTGGGTGCTGCGCCGGCTGGACGCCGATCCAGCCCCCGATCGCTGGCGCCGCAGCACCGGCGCCGAGCATGTGACCGTGGGCTGGATGGCGCTGGCCGGCGCCGCGCTGTGGGCGCATGCCGCCATGCGCACCCTGGTGCCGCGCCACGAGGCCTGGACGGCAGCCGTGGTCCTGGCCGGCCCGACCGCGCTGGCCTGGACGGCCCTGTCCGCGCTGCGGCGCGGACGCTGGCCGGTGGCCGCGCACCCGGGCGCCTGGCTGCGCGGCTGGGCCGCGCCCTGGCTGGCGCTCATGGCGGCGTGGAGCGTGGGCGTGAACGCCTTCGCCGAGGGCGGCATGGCGCCACTGCCTTATCTGCCGCTGCTCAACCCCATCGACCTGGGCCACGTGCTGATGCTGCTGTACGCGCTGCGGCTGCGCCGGGCGTGGCAGGCGCAGGGGTTGCAAACGACGGCCTCGCCGCGCGGGGCGCTGGTGGTGGCGGCGCTGCTGGCCTTCTGGTGGCTGGACAGCCTGCTGGTGCGCACGCTGCACCACTGGGCCGGCACGCCGACGTGGTTCGACGGCGCGCTGGACAGCGGGCTGGTGCAGACCACGCTGACCATCGCCTGGACGCTGTGCGCGCTGGCGGCGATGTTCCTCGCCACCCGGCGCGTGCCAGCGGCGCTGGCGCGGCCGGTGTGGCTCGCGGGCGCCACGCTGCTGGGGCTGACCGTGGTGAAGCTGATGCTGGTGGACCTGGGCCACACCAGCGCGCTGCAGCGCATCGTGTCCTTCCTGGGCGTGGGCGCGCTGATGCTGGTGATCGGCTACGTCTCGCCGCTGCCGCCGGCCGGGGCGGCGGCCGGGCGGCGCGGAGAGGCGTCGTCATGAGGCCACGTACCGACCGCTGGACGCGAGCGCTCCTTGCCGCATGGGCCTGGGGCAGCGTCCATCTCGTGGCAGGGCCGGTGCACGCGCAACCGCAGGACGACACCCCCGCCCGCTACGCCGCCACCGCCCCGCTGGCGCCGGCCGCCGATGCCGGCGGCCTGCAGCGCGTGGCGCTGCCGCTGGCGGTGCTGCAGGCCTCGCGCAGCACGGGCTGGGCCGACGTGCGCGTGTTCAACGCCGCGGGCGAGC
>NZ_CALAOH010000086.1 GCF_937926365.1 uncultured Azohydromonas sp.
GGGACACTCTACAAAATGGCATTTTGAGTTAAATAATTTATTGCAGGTGACTTACCGCCACGACCCTGCAGGTTTCGCCATCGGCCTGGTAGGCCATGACGGAACGGCCGAGCTGGCGGCTTTGCCGCAGCGCCTGCGCGAGTTCGGCGCTTCGCGGGCCTTGCAATGAAACCTGGGCCTCGATTTCTTCGACCGAATATCCCGCCGCGCTGCCGCGGCCGATGACCTGGGCCGCTTCATCCAGCACGATCACGCCACCACCCAGGGATTGCGCCACCGATTGGCACAGCGTGGACAGCGGGGCACCCTTGGCCAGCAGCGAGGTCATCTGGTCATGGGCTTCGGTGGCGGCCTTGACGCCGAGAATATGCCGCTCCAATTGGACACGGGCGGCATCCGCTTCCTCGAGCGCCGCTCGGGCCTGTTCGAAGGCTTTTGCATTCCTGAGGGCCACGGCCGCATGGGCCGCCAGTGCACTCA
The DNA here is from genome assembly GCF_937926365.1 of uncultured Azohydromonas sp. Taxonomy (GTDB): domain Bacteria; phylum Pseudomonadota; class Gammaproteobacteria; order Burkholderiales; family Burkholderiaceae_C; genus Azohydromonas. The sequence goes on from NZ_CALAOH010000086.1 coordinate 481, forward strand.
AAATGGAAGTATTGAGCGCGGTGTGGCTGCGGTGATACCGGTCGGCGACGAACAGCAGGCCGATGACCTCATCGTTGCATATGAGCGGCACGCCCACCAGCGCGACGATGCCTTCGCCGCGAAAGGTGTCGTCCAGCCGCGGGTGGTGCTGAAAGCGGTTGTCGTGCAAATAGTCCGGCGTCGCGAAGGGCATGCGCGTGGCCATGATCATGCCGACCACGCCGGCATTTTTCTGGGCCACCATGTTGGTGGTGTTCTGGAGCAGGGCGCCGTCATTGACCAGCACGTGGAATTCCTGCTGCTCCGGGTCGTAGCTCGAAAGCCAGGCCAGGTCGGCGCCCAACAGGTTTCGCGCACGGGAAACTATGGCGCGCAGCAGGCTCGGGAGGTCGAGTCGGCTGGACAAATCCTGCGCCGATTCGATCACGGCCAGCATGCCCTTTTCACGTTGCTGCAAAAGGTCCAGGCGATTCTGGACCGTCAACGCCATGCGCGCGAGCTCGGCCAGCGTGGATTTCCAGGGCAGGCTGTCCGGAAGTTTTTCGACCTGCGCCAGGCGACCGGCAATTTCATCCAGGGCCGCGCCGCGATGCAGCAGGTTGACCAGATCCCAGGCCATTTCCTCGATGCCAGGGTGGGGTGCAGCGGTTTTCATGTCGATTCCTGGTCAGTGCATCCGGAGCGGGATCATGAGATTCCGGATGGGAGGCTCATAGGGAAAAGGCCGCTGGTCAGTATCCCAGAGCGCCCGTCCCCGGTGGCGTCGTGAGCATTCGGTGCCACCGGCCAACCGCCCGCGGCGGCACTGCCTGCGGGTCGGTTTAAGGGTTAATACTGAGTGCAACCCTCACATTGAATCGGCGCGACATATGTGGCCGCAGCACATAGGCTTGCGAGCCCCGGCCAACGAGACTTCCGTCCTCACTTGTCATGTTCCCGATGCCTGCGAATCGAGGCCGGGACGCCAGGCTCCGCACTCAGCGGTGCCCCATAAGGATGGTTGTTTCTCATGAGTATTCTTGAATCGCTCCGCCCCGCTGCCGGATTGCGGGTACTGGTGAGCGCCGGCGGCAGCGGCATTGGGGCCACGGTCGCGCGCGCATTTTGCGAAATCGGTGCCCGCGTGCACGTCTGTGATATTGACCAGGCCGCGTTGCGCCGATTGAGCGCCGAGGCACCGGGAATCACGTCCAGCGTGGCCGATGCGTCGGTGGCGGCCGACGTGGACCGGGTATTCGACGATCTGCGCACCACGCTGGGCGGCCTGGACGTGCTGGTGAACAACGCCGGTATTGCCGGGCCGACGGGGCCGATCGAGGAAATTGGCGCCGAGGGCTGGGAGCGCACCATGGCCGTCAATTTGAACAGCCAGTATTACTTCGCGCGCCGGGCCGTTCCGCTGCTCAAGCAGTCGAAGGCCCATCCGTGCGTGCTGGCCATGAGTTCCGTCGCGGGCCGGCTGGGTTATGCGCTGCGCACGCCTTATGCCTCGACCAAGTGGGCCATCGTCGGCTTGATGAAATCGCTGGCCATCGAGCTGGGCCCGCAGGGCATTCGGGTCAACGCCATTTTGCCGGGCACGGTGGAGGGCGAGCGCATGGGCAGCGTCATCGCGGCGCGGGCCGCGGCGGCCGGGGTCAGCGTGGAAGCCATGCGCGAGGAATACCTGCGCAAGATTTCCCTGCGCCGCATGGTGAGCGCCGAGGACGTGGCGGCCATGGCGCTGTTCCTGTCCTCGCCCGCCGCGCGCAACGTGACCGGACAGGCCATCAGCGTGGACGGAAACATGGAATACCTCTGAGCCTCGAATCAACCAGGAGCCAGCCATGAAGAAAACTCAGGACAAGGTCATCATCAGCTGCGCGGTCACGGGCTCGGTGCACACGCCCACCATGTCGCCGCATTTGCCGCTGACGCCGGATGAAATTGCCCGGCAATCCATCGAGGCGGCCGAGGCGGGCGCGGCCATCATCCATTTGCACGCGCGGGACCCGGAAAATGGGCGCCCGACGGCGGACCCCAGGGTATTCGACCGGTTCGTGCCGCGCATCGGCGCCGCGACGGACGCCATCATCAATATCACCACCGGCGGCAGCACCCGCATGACGCTGGAGGAACGCCTGGCCTATCCTTTGAAGGCCAAGCCCGAGATGTGCTCGCTGAACATGGGGTCGATGAATTTCTCGATCCACCCGGCCGCGCGCAAGATTTCAGACTGGCGCCACGACTGGGAAAAGCCTTATATCGAAGGCATGGAGGACATGATCTTCCGGAATACCTTCCGGGACATCAAGCACATTCTCCAAGTGCTGGGCGAAGATTGTGGCACGCGCTTCGAATTCGAGTGCTACGACGTCGGGCATCTTTACAACCTGGCCCATTTCATGGACGAAGGCCTGGTCAAGGGGCCGCTGTTCATTCAGAGCATTTACGGCATCCTGGGCGGGCTGGGCCCGGACCCTGAAAACCTGGTGCTGATGCGCACGACCGCGGACCGGCTTTTCGGGCGCGATAACTACCGCTTTTCCATTCTGGGCGCGGGGCGCCACCAGATGCCGCTGCTGACGATGGGTGCGGTGATGGGCGGCAACGTGCGCGTGGGGCTGGAAGACAGCCTGTATCTGGGCAAAGGCCAGCTGGCGAAATCTTGCGCCGAGCAGGTGCGCAAGATTCGCCGCATCCTGGAAGAGCTTTCGCTGGAAATCGCAACGCCGGCCGAGGCGCGCGCCATGCTGGGCCTCAAGGGCAGGGAACAGGTTGCGTTCTGAATTCGAGCGCCGATCGGCGCGAACCTGAATTTGATTTCACAGGAGACAACATGGGAAACCGCTCCATTGAAGGCAGCGTGGACGAGACGCACCGTATCGCCACGCAAAAGGCCATGGCCCGGCTGATTCCGCTGCTGTGCGCCATTTATTTCATGTCCTATATAGACCGCACCAACGTGTCGCTGGCGAAGGCGCACCTGGCGGCGGACCTGGGCATCAGCGCGGCGGCTTACGGGCTGGGGGCCGGCATCTTCTTCCTGGGCTATGCGCTGCTGGAGGTTCCCAGCAACCTGCTGGCGCACCGCATCGGCCCCCGGCCCTGGATCGCCCGCATCGCCGTCACCTGGGGCGCGCTGTCGGTGGCGATGATGTTCGTCCAGGGCGAAATGTCCTTCTATGTGCTGCGCGTGCTGCTGGGCATTGCCGAGGCCGGCCTGTTCCCGGCGCTGATGTACATGGTGACGCTGTGGTTCGCGCCCAAGGACCGGCCGGTGGTGGTCGGCTGGATCTACACCGCGCCGGCCCTGGGGCTGCTGCTGGGCAATCCGCTGGGCGGCGCGCTGATGCAGCTCGACGGCCTGGGCGGGCTGCACGGCTGGCAGTGGATGTTCATGCTCGAAGGGCTGCCCACCATCGCCGTCGGCATCCTTCTGTACTTCAAGCTGGCCGAGCGGCCCAGCGACGCCAAGTGGCTCTCGCGCGAGGAGGCGCGTGCGCTGGAAAGTCGCGCCGTCATCGACCAGGCCGGCCACTCGAACCTGTCCTCGCAGGACTGGATGGCCGCGATCAAGCGGCCGAGCACGGTGCTCACCGGCTTGATCTACTTCCTGAACCAGGTCGCCTTCGTCGGGCTGGTGTTCTTCACGCCGGCCATGATCCAGCAGATGAACATCGACTCGCCGTTCCTGGTGGGCGTGATGTCCAGCAGCGTGGGCCTGGGCTTCCTGCTGGGCGTGCTGACGCTGCCGCGCATCCATCGCCGCGTGAAGAGCGACTTCGTGTTCCTGGGCGCGCTGACGGCCGGGCTGCTGCTCAGCGCCTGCGCCTTCCTCGCCACGGAGCGCCCGGCGGTGCAGATCGCGCTGTTCGTGGCCACGGCCTTCTTCGGCGGCGGGATCCTGCCGTCCTACTGGGCCATCGCGATGAAGCGCCTGCAGGGCATCCAGGCCGCGGCGGGCCTGGCCTTCATCAACACCATCGGCCTGCTCGGCGGTTTCGTGGGCCCGTACCTGTTCGGCATGGTGGAAGCGGCCACGGGCCGCAGCTCGGCGGGCTTCTCCGTGATCCTGGGTGCCGCGGCCATCGGCCTGCTGCTGGTGCCCGGGCTTGCCAAGGCCTCCCGCTGCGAGCGCCAGGCGGCGCCGGGCCTGGGTGAGCCCATGATCAAGCCGGCTTCCTGAGCGCAAACCGGGGGGCTTGAGCCCGGTTTCAGGCTGGAATCGGGCTCGGCTTCGCAATACAGCTTATGTCAAGTGCCGTTGGCGGCGTCGTGAGGCGTGCCTAAAGCTTGTCGGCTCAACAAGCCACGGCCAGGCTCACGAAGCCGCGTGCCAAGCCGGAGGAGTCCGAAGGCTGTGGCACGCAGGCGCGGCGGCTGTTCCATCGCCGCCGATGGCGATCAGAACTTGCGCACCTCGATGCGGTGCTTGAGCAGCGCATAGCCCAGCTGGCGCGGCGTCACGCGCAGCAGCCGCGCGGCCTTGGCCTGGACCCAGCCGCACTGCTCCATGGCCCAGATCAGCCGCTCGCGCTCGCCTTGCGGCGGCGTGCCGGAGCCGGCGCGCTCGCCCGGCGGGCGCACGTGCACGGTGGGGCCGATGGTGGTTACGCCGGCATCGGCCTCTTCGACTGCCTCAACCGGCAGCGCCGGCTCCTTCGGCGCGGGATTCCAGCCGCCCGGGGCCGGCCGGCTCGCGCCGCCGGCAGGCTGCCCCGTGCCTGAGCCCGTGTCCGCGCCAGGCCGGGGACCGGCCGGCGCCACGGCGTCGGCCTTGTCGATGAAGTGCAGCGTCTGCGTCAGGCAGCGGTTCTGGCGGCACGGGAAGGCCAAGTCGCGGATCACCTCGCCCTGCACCATCGTGGCGGTGCGCTCCACGCAGTTCTCCAGCTCGCGCACGTTGCCGGGCCAGTAGCAGCTCGCCAGCACTTCCATCGCCTCGTTGGTGATGCGCAGCTTGCGGCGGTTCTCCTTGTTGAAGCGCTCCAGGAAGTGGGTGACCAGCGCGGGGATGTCGGCGCGGCGCTCGCGCAGCGGCGGCAGGAAGATCGAGACGACGTTGATGCGGTAGTAGAGATCGGCACGGTACTCGCCGCGCTGCACCATCTTCTCCAGGTCGCGGTTGGTGGCACAGATCAGCCGCACGTCCACCTTCACGGGCTTGCTGCCACCCACGCGCTCGAACTCGCGTTCCTGCAGCACCCGCAGCAGCTTGGCCTGGAACGCCGGCGAGATGTCGCCGATCTCGTCGAGGAACAGCGTGCCGCCGTGCGCCAGCTCGAAGCGGCCCTTGCGCTCGCCCGCGGCGCCGGTGAAGGCGCCCTTCTCGTGGCCGAAGAGCTCGCTCTCCAGCAGCGACTCGGTGAGCGCGGCGCAGTTGACCTTGATGAAGGGCGCATCCTTGCGCGGCGACAGGAAGTGGATGGCGCGGGCGATGGCCTCCTTGCCGGTGCCGCTCTCGCCGCGCAGCAGCACCGTGGCGCGCGAGGGCGCGGCCTGCTGCACCTCCAGGAACACCTGCTGCATGGGCGCGGAGTCGCCCACCACGTTGTCCAGCGTGAAGCGCGAGCGCGGCTGCACGCGCTGCAGCGCCTTCTGCATGCGCATGGATTCCTGCTGCAGCCGCCGGTGCTCCTCGCGCACGGTCTCGTGCAGCATCAGCGCCTGCGCCAGCAGCGTGGCCACCATGGTCAGCAGCCGCTGGTCCTCGGTCAGCCGCGCGCCGCCCTTGACCACGCGCTGCGTGGCCAGCACGCCCGAAACCGCGCCGTCGCTCTTCAGCGGCACGACGATAAAGGCCAGCATGCGCTCGTCGTCCGCCAGCGGGCCGAAGGCGCCGGTGCGATCCACGAACTCCGCGACCTGCCCGATGTCGGGCACCACCACGGGCATGCCGGTGGCGTAGACCCGCCCCACCACGCCCTCGCCCACGGCCCAGCGCCCGCGCTGCGCCTGCTCGCGCGTCAGGCCCACCGAGCTGTGCACCTGCAGCGTGCCGCCATCTTCGGCAGGGGTGACGATCATGGCCCGTGGCAGGTCCAGGTGGGCCGTGAGCACGTTGAGCGCGGATCTGAACGTGCGACCGATGTCCAGCGAGGCGCCGAGGATTCGGCATATCTCGTAGATGGTCACCAGTTCCAGGTGGGAACGCTGCTCACCGGGAGAACGACTGGGCATGGCAGACCTCCGTGCTGGGTTGGGAACGTTTGCGGTGCCGGTCGCAACGCTCCGGTGCATGTCTGCTTCAGGTTCGGGCATGGGATGGGTCGGTGCAGCCATGACGCAGGTCAACGCGCAAAAACCACACCACCAAGGGTTTGCGCGAATGACTTCCTGCACATGATTTGACGTGGCGCAAAGGCGGTGAAGGGTTGACCCCGTGCCTCTTGAAACGCGCGAAAAAGCACCGCCCGGCGGCGCCTGAGCACGGCCGGGCGGCATGGGCTTGAGTGGCTGGAACTTGCTCTGGATGCAAGCCGCAACCGAAGGAGATCCGTTCGCTTTGGGCCCTTCGACAAGCTCAGGAGCGCCTTGTCGAAGGGCCGCAGGCAAGCTGTGTCGGGGGCATCGACAGGCTCAGCCCGAACGGGATGTTTTCAGCGCCAACGAAGGGAGGATTCAGGCGGCGCAGCGCGCCAGGAGCTTCTCCAACTCGGCCACGTGCTCGCCCTCCTCCTGGGTGAACTCCTGCGCCAGCAGGCGCACTTCCGGGTCGGTGGTGGTGGCGGCGATGGCGCCGTAATAGGCATGCCCGCGGCGCTCGCTGGCCAGGGCCAGCTCCAGCGCTTCGCGCGCGCCCATCTGCGCGTCCACGCCCACCCAGTCGGCCGTCTCGGGCGAGGTGCCGTCGGGCCAGTGGTACTCGTCGGCCGCCAGCGGCGGCACGTCGCGGAAGCCCGCGCGCGCGTTGGCCTGCGCCAGGTGCTGGCGCGAATAGCGCGCCATCTTGCTGAAGAAGTCCTTCAGCTCCGCGTTGCCCTCGGTGCCCATGGCGGCCGAGAGCTCCTCGTAGCGCCGCGCCGCCTCGCGCTCGAGCTGGACGGCGTGGGCCAGGAATCGTTCAACGTCGTTCATGCGTGCTCAACCGAATTTGAAAAGGATGCCGTGCCCGCCGCGCGGGTATTCCCAGGCGACGTTGGCGTGCTCGGTGC
>NZ_CALAOH010000087.1 GCF_937926365.1 uncultured Azohydromonas sp.
CTGCAGCGCCATCTGGCGCCGCGCATCGCGCAGGTTGTGCGCCGTGGCCACGGTGAAATGCTCGGCCGCGATGAGGGCCGCCATCATCTGGGCCGAGTCCGTGTCGTCGTCGACGATCAAGGCATGACTCAAGTGATTTCTCCTCTACTGACGGGGTCGTGTACGGCACGGCCCCGGGAACTGAAGTTGCCGCAAGGGCGCATGGACGTGAACCCCCCTCGACGTCCGGCGCTGACCATCGGCGCCGGAGACAACACATTGCCCCGGAGCCACAGCGTCCTGTTGCTGGTGGACTTCATCAATCCGCTTCAGTTCACGGGTGCTGACAGTATCGCGCCCGCGGCCCTGCGGGCGGCGCGCTGTACAGCCCGTTTGAAACAGGTGCTTTCACAACGAGGCGTACCGGCCGTGTACGCCAACGACAACTATGGCACCTGGCGGTCGCAGTTCAGCGACGTGTTGAACTACTGCAAGGGGTTGCCGGGTGAGGCCGGTGAGATCGCCCGGTTGCTGGCACCGGCCGAATGCGACTTGAGCATTCTCAAGCCGCGCCATTCCGGGTTCTATGCCACGCCGCTGGAGCTGCTGCTGACCCAGATGCATGCCCATGAGCTCATCGTGGTCGGATTGTCAGCCGACATGTGCGTGCAGCTCACGGCCATGGATGCCTACCTGCGCGGCTACTCGGTGTGGGCGCCAGCGGACTGTACCGCCGCGGAGACACCCGAGCGCAAGCGCGAGGCGCTGGCCTACATCGAGCGCGTGTTCAAGGCCGACATCCGCGACAGCACTGAGCTGGACCGCCGGCCGCAGGGCAGAGCGATGCGCGAACAACAAGAAAAAGGTGGGGAAAACGGGGGCGGGCAAGCGTGTGAAGCCGATGCGGGCAGCACTGCGGCGGCACACCGTTTGCCTCAGCGTTGACACGGGACTCGCGCATCAAGGCGCCGTTCTGCAACCTCTGAAACGTAGGAGTAATGCACCATGATCAACCTGATTGTCTGGCTGTTCGTTGGCGGTCTGATTGGCTGGGTAGCCAGTCTGATGATGCGCACTGATGCCCAACAGGGCATGTTCCTCAACGTGATCGTCGGTATTGTCGGCGCCGCGTTGGCGGGCTGGTTCATCTCGCCGCTGGTGGGCATCCCGTCCATCAATCAGAACTCGTTCAGCATCGGCTCGTTGTTGGTGTCACTGGTGGGCGCCGTGGTCTTGTTGGCCATCGTCAACCTCGTGCGCAGGGGCAGCGTGCGATAAGGCAGTCCACGGCAACCTTACCGAGCTTCCCGCGGCCGTCCCGATGCCGCCGTTATATGCTGCATCGGGACGTGCCACGTCCTTCCGTCGGCCAGTGCCGACACTCCACGCGTCCTAAAGCACAGGAGAGTAACCATGGCCTCCACTTCCAGCCCCTTCCCGACTTCCGGCAGCTCCGGCACGACCGGTACCGGCTCCACGCTGGGCACCGGTTCCACGCTGGGCAGCAGCGGCATGAGCGGTACGGGCGACAGCTCCAGCAGCCTGTCCTCCGCCTCCTCCGGGATGTCCTCTTCGGGCATGTCCTCCTCTTCCGGCATGGGCTCCTCTTCCTCCGGCATGTCGGCCACCGGCGGCGGCCTCTCGGGCAGCGGCAACAGCGCGATGACCGGCGGCAACGCCCAGGGCGGCGCCTCGATGGACCGCATGGTGCAAAGCGCGCACGAGGCGGTGGACCGCTTCGCCGAGAAGGCCGGCCCGGCCCTGGACAAGCTGCGCAGCACCATGGGCAGCGCCACGGAGAAGCTGCCCATGAGCCGCGACGAGCTCAGCGCCATGCAAGAGGAGTGGGTGTCGAGCCTGCGCGAGACGGTGCGTGAGCACCCGATTGCCTCCCTGGCCGTGGCTGCGGCTGCGGGCGTCCTGCTCAGCCGCATGCTGTCCTCTCGCTGATGGACGGCCTGCAGCCCCAGCCTTCCGCGCAGGCCGCTCCCCAGGCTACCGCCCAGGCCGATCCGGCCCAGGCGGGCCCTGACGGCCTGACCTCCGATTCCTTGTGGGACAACGTCAAGCTGCTGCTGCGCGATCTCCCGGGCCTGGTGAGCGACCGCGTGCATCTGCTGGCGCTGGAGCTCAAGCGTTCGGGGCTGGCGCTGGCGCAGATGGTCGGACTGGTGGTGGCCGCGGGGGTGCTGCTGTGCACCGCGTGGCTGGCGCTGTGGACGGGCATTGGCGTGGCGCTGGTCCAGGCCGGCGTGGCCTGGGGCTGGACGCTGCTGCTGATCCTGCTGATCAACCTGGGCGCGGCCTGGCTGGCCGTCAAGCGCGCGCTGGCGCTGGCGCGGTTCCTGGCCCTGCCGGCGACGCTGCGGCGGCTGACGCTGTCCACGCCCACCTCGTCCTCGCGCCGTGGCGGCGCCGGGACCCCCACCGATTCGACAGGAACCTCCGATGAGCGCGCAGCTTCAGCCGCCGGCACGCCCTGAGGCCCCGGCCGGCATCGTGCCGGCCAGCCTGGACCAGCAGATCATGGCGGCCGAGATAGCCATCCTCGCTCGCGAGCAGCGGTTGCGTCTGCAAGCAAGCCGCATCAGCGAGCAGATTCACCAGAAGCTGCCCGCGCTGGGCGCGGGCGCGGCCAGCATGGCCGGCGGCGTGGTGCTGCGCCGGCTCTTCCGCCAGCGCCGCGGCGTGGCCGACACCGGCGGCGCCGTGAGCACCGGCACCAACTGGCTGGCGCACCTGCCCTGGGCACAGCTCAGCGCCTTCATCTGGCCGCTGCTACCGCTGGCGGTGCGCAACCGGTTCAATCCCAAGCTCGTGGCCGGGCTCATGGCCACCGCCGTGCCGCTGGCCGTGGCGCACTTCAAGGTCGCGCGCCAGGCGCCGGTGACCACCGCCCCGCTGCTGGACCTGCGCCGCTACGCCGGGCGCTGGTACGAGATCGCGCGGCTGCCATTGCGCACCGAAGACCAGTGCGACAGCGACGTGACCGCCACCTACACGCTGTTGCGCGGCGGCCGGGTGCGGGTGGTCAACAGCTGCTACACGCGCGACGGCGTGCAGGAGGAAGTGCGTGGCATCGCCCGCGCCACCGGTGGCGACGGTGCCAAGCTCGAAGTGAGCTTCGCGCCCCGGGCGCTGCGCTGGCTGCCCGGCTCCTGGGCGCCGTACTGGGTGCTGCACGTGGACCCGGACTACGGCGCCGCCGTGGTCGGCACGCCCGACCGCAAGCATCTGTGGCTGCTGTCGCGCACGCCGTTGATGGACGACTCGCAGCTGCAGCGCCTGCTGCTGCACGCACGTGCCCAGGGCTTCGACACCACGAAGCTGATGCGCACGCCCCAGGGCCTGCACGCTTCCTGAGACGGTGAGAGGGCTGGCGCCCCGGCCTGCCCTGCGGCAGGCCGGGGCGCGCTATTTTTGCGGCTGCGCCAGCCTGGCGGCGGCGCAGCCGCTCAACGATCACCCGCCCCGATGCGGCGCGTTGGCCGAGTCGTCGTTGCTGTTGGTGCGCCCGGCGCTCTGGCCCATCTGGTCATGGCCGCTGGAGTGGGGCTGCAGCGTCTGGTGCGAGCCGCTGACCGCCGGGTTCTGCGGTCCCTTGCTGCCGGGCTGCAGCGTGCCGCCGGCAGCCTGCTGATGCTGCTGCGCGGCGCCGCCGCCTTCCTGCTGCGCCGATTTCCGCTGCTGCGCCTGGCGCACCGCCTCCTGCAGGTTCTGCTGCTGCGGCTGCTGTGAGGACTGCCCGGACTGCGGCGAGCCCTGTTGCTGCTGGCGGTTCGTGCCGGCGTCGGAGGGGTTGTTGCCCATCTGCTCTTCCTTGCCCTTGTCCGGGTCCTGTTCGCGGGTCATGGTGGTCTCCGTGGGAGTGGGGCAGCCCCGCAGGGCTGCATGCCTCGGCGTCGGCAACGCCTGTGCCCAGCGCCGCGCGGCATGGCGCTTGCCGACTTCAGGCAAGTTCAAGGAGCACAGCACCATGGCCACCAGTTCCATCCTCGGTACCGACCAGACCCCCACGCCCGTTGAGGGCCGCGACACGAAGGCGCTGGGGCCCAGCGACACCACGGACAGCGGCAGCGACATCGCCGGGCTGGAGGACGACCTCAATCCGGGCGGCGCGCTGGACTCCGTCGCCGAGCCCGACAGCCTGCGGCCCATGACCTCGCCCGAGAGCCTGACGGCCGACAGCGACTCCCAGGGCTCCGGCGAGCGCCGCAGCGCCGGCAGCGATGCCGGCCGGGAAGCCGCCGACATCGCGCCGGACTCCATCCAGACCGTGGGCGACATCGACCCGCTGGTGGACGGTGACTTCAACGGCGACGCCAGCGCCGGCCTCTCGCCCGAGGAAGCGCGCGCCCGCGAGGACGCCGCCGCCGACATGGTCAACGCCGCCACGCTGGAGGACGACGACGACCTCGACGAGGAGGAGGAAGCCGACGCCAACGTCGAGGAAGGAGAAGAAGGGCTGGAGTCCGATGACAGCGGCGACGTGCCGGACCTGGGGGACGCGGGGGAGGATGACGAGGAGGCGGACGGGCGCTGAGGCCTGGGACGCTGCATTCGCTGGGCCTGCGCCGGTATTGATCGACGCAAAGCGCAGGCTGTCAGTCACTACGCCGTCATCCCGGCTTTCGCCGGGATGACGGCGTTCCTTCTTCGGCCGGCTTTGTCACGCGAGGTCCACCGGCAGGCCGCCGCTTCCCCGCCCAGTGCCGGGCTGTCCCTTACGGCTCCGCCAGCAGCTTCCTCAGCGCCTCCGGGTCCACCGGCTTGACCAGGTGCGCGTCGAAGCCCGCGCGCAGCGCCTGCTGCACGTCGCGGCCCTGGCCGTAGCCCGAGAGCGCGATGAGCTTGCCGGCGTGGCCCGCGCGACGGCTGCGCTTGGCGACTTCGTAGCCGGTGAGCCCCGGCAGCCCGATGTCGATCACCGCCACCTCCGGGCGCAGCCGCAGCAGCTCCTCCAGCCCCGTCACGCCGTCCTCGGCCGTGCTCACGGTGTGCCCATCGAGCTCCAGCAGCGTGCGCAGCGCGCTCATGGCGTCGGCGTTGTCCTCCACCAGCAGCACGTGGCGCTGGCGCGCGGCCAGCCGCTGCTCGCTGCCGCCGCCGCGCAGCGGCTGCAGCGCCGGCGTCTCGATGGCCGGCAGGCGCACGCTGAAGGTGCTGCCCTCGCTGGAGCTCTGCACGCCCACCGTGCCGCCGTGCAACTCCACCAGGCGCCGCACCAGCGTCAGCCCGATGCCCAGCCCCCCGGCGCGCCGGTCCAGCGTGCGCTCGCCCTGCACGAACAGGTCGAAGATGCGCGGCAGCAGCGCGGGCGGGATGCCCAGCCCATGGTCGCGCACCTCCAGCAGCGCCTGCGTGTCCTCGCGCACCAGCCGCACCTCGATGCGCCGCCCTTCGGGCGTGTACTTCAGGGCATTGGCCAGCAGGTTGTTCACTACCTGCTCCAGCCGCGTGGCATCGGCGTCCACCCACACCTCCTGCAGGTCGGACACCAGTTCGTGCTGCTGTGTCTGCCCGGTGAGCTGCAGCGTGGAGAGCAGCCGCTGCACCAGCGCCGACAGCTCCAGCGGCTGGCGCGAGAGCACCACCTTGCCGGAGATCACGCGCGCCACGTCCAGCAGGTCCTCCATCAGCCGCGCCAGGTGCCGGGTCTGGCGGCCGATGATGTTGCGCGCGTTGGTGGCGAGCGCCTCGTTGGTGCCGCCGCGGTTGAGTACCTCCACGGCCGAGGAGATGGCGCTCAGCGGGTTGCGCAACTCGTGGCCGAGCATGGCCAGGAATTCGTCCTTGGCGCGGCTGGCGGCCTCGGCCTCGCGCCGCGCCGCCTGCTCGCGCTCCACCAGCGCCGCGCGCTCCTGCTCGGCGGCCTTCTGCTCGGTCACGTCCACCGTGATGCCGATGGCCTGCAGCGGACGGCCGTCCTCGGCGTAGCTCATCAGCAGGCGGCTGGAGAGCCAGCGCGTCTGTCCGTCCCGGGGCGCGACGCGGAACTCCAGCGTCAGCCGCTCGGCGCGCTGGCGCAGCAGCCGCGCCAGCGCCTGGCGCACGCCGGGGCGGTCCTCGGGGTGGATGCGCTCGATCCACTCCGCCAGCGGCCCCTCCACGCGCTTGCTGCGCAGCCCGAAGAGCTTGGCGTGGCCGGAGGTCCAGGAGGCGGTGTCGGTGCCCACGTGGTAGTGGAAGAAGCCCACGTGTCCCGACTCCTGCGCCAGGTCCACCAGGTGCTGGCTTTCGCGCAGGCGGCGGTCGGCATGGGTGAGCCGCGCCTCGGCAAGCTTGCGCTCGCTGATGTCCACCAGCGCGCCGATGGCCCCGCGCGGGCGCCCGGCCGCGTCCAGCAGCGGCGCGGCATGGGCGATGACGTGGCGCGGCGGGCGGTCGGGGAACTGCAGCTCCAGCTCCAGCCCGCGCACGGCCTGCCCGCTGCCGGCGGCGCGCTGCAGCGGCTGCTCGGCCGGCTCCAGCAGGTGGCCGCGGTGCAGCATGCGCACGCCGCTGGCGTCGCTGGCCGCGCCGAACAGTTCATCCATGGCGGCGTTGTGCAGCACCGAGCGGCACTGCGGGTCGTGCGCCACCGCCAGCCCCACCGGGATGCTGTGGAACAGGGTCTCGAACTCGTCGGCCTTGCTCTGCAGCCGCGTGCGCGCCACGGACTCCTGCGCCTCGGCCGCCACCAGCGCGTCGCGCAGTCCGGTGATCTCGTTGACCGCGATGGGTCCCAGCGGCTGGCGCGGCCCGGCCGTGGCGAGCTGGCGCAGCGGCTGCGTGACGCGCCGCGCCACCCACAACGCCAGCGCCACGCCCAGCGTCAGGCAGGCCAGGGCGGTGCCCAGCGTGGCCAGCACGGCGCGGCGCGCGCGCGCCTCCAGCGGCTCGGCCTCCACGCCCACGCCCACGCCCCAGCCGTAGCTGGCGTTCTGCCAAGCCACGTAGGTCGTGCCGCCGCCCAGGCGGTCGGCACGCATCACGCCCGCGGGCTGGGAGGCCACGCTGCGCTGCGCCTGCCGCGGCAACGGTTGGCCCACGCCCGCGGGGCCGCTTCCGGAGGCCCGTGCGATCAGCCGCCGCTGCCGGTCGAACAGGCTCAGAAATCCCTCCTCGGGCTTGCCCGAGCTCTCCAGCAGCCGCTGCCACACGCCAGCGTCGATCCAGGCGCCCAGCGCATAGCGCAGTTGCCCGCCCAGGCGTACCGGCACCAGCACGGCGGTGCTGAAGCGGCCCTCGAAGCGCCCGCCCAACAGGTCCGACACCACCGGCTTGCCCTGGGACTGCAGCGCCCGCGCCAGCCGCTGCAACTCGGCATCGGGCGGCGCGCCGGGCTGCGCGGTGTCGAACAGCGGCTGCCCGTCCGGACCCAGCAGGAACACGCCGCGCCAGGAGGCGCGCGGCACGGGCTGGCCGGCGAAGGAGGCGGCGAAGCCGGCCACGTCGTCATGCTGCAGCCCGTCGTCCTGGGCCAGGATGGACAGCGCCTCCACGCTGGCGGTGAGCTCGCGCTCCACCGCATGCGCCAGGTTCTCGGCGCTGTGCTGCAGCCGCTCGTCGAGCTGGCGCTGCTCGGCCCTGATGTCGGAGAACACCTGCCACGACATCAACAGCACGCTCGGCAGCGTGCCCAACAGGATCATGGCCACCAGGTAGGTCCGTAGCGAGGCCCGGGGCCAAACCAGCCACCACGCTCTGCCGGAGCCGCGAATCAGCTTCATCACAGGCAACGTACCGGGCAAGCACGGTGCCCGTGCGGCGTCAGGACCAGGGGAGTGCAGGGCATCGGGGCTCGCGGGGTGCACCGGCCACGACAGCAGGGGACCGCGGCCGGTAGGACATCGGGACTGGCGCGGCCAGTCTAGCGGCGCGCCGGCGCAATCGGTTGATGCCGCAACGCTTTGGGCCACGTGGCCGGCCACGGCATGGGCAGGCTCTGAGCAAACGAAATGCCAAAAAAAGGCCGGCTTGAATCGCTTGTCAAGGCCTCTCCACCCTCACACCGCGTGACCCCCGCGACCCGGGAATAGGGGCACGGCGTTTGCCTCTGAAAACGACACCGCTGCAATGGGATTGGCCTCATGAGTTTTCCGCCTTTGCGCATCGCCTTGATCAGCGAACACGCCTCGCCCTTGGCCGTGCAAGGCGGAGTGGACGCGGGCGGTCAGAACACCTACGTCGCGCACGTGGCGCGCAGCCTGGCCAAGCTGGGCCACCACGTGGACGTGCTCACGCGCCGGGACGATCCGGCGCTGCCCGCCGCGGTGGACCTGCGTCCCGGCGTGCGCGTGCTGCACATCCCGGCCGGGCCGCCGCGCTTCGTGCCCAAGGAGCAGTTGCTGCCGCACATGCCCGCCTTCACGCGCGCGGCGCGCCAGCTGCTGGCACACAGCGTCCCCTACGACGTGGTGCACGCCAACTTCTTCATGTCCGGCCTGGTGGGACTGCGGCTCAAGGCCAGCTTCCGCCTGCCGCTGGTGATGACCTTCCATGCCCTGGGCCACGTGCGGCGCGAGCACCAGGGCTCCTGCGACGGCTTCCCGCCGGAGCGCATCGCCATCGAGGAACGCATCGTGCGCGGCGCCGACCGCGTGGTGGCCGAGTGCCCGCAAGACCGGCAGGACCTGCTGCGCCTCTACGGCGCCGACGACCGCCGCATCGTCACCGTGCCCTGCGGCGTGGACATGCAGAAGTTCGCGCCCGTGGACCGGGCGCTGGCGCGGCGCCGCCTGGGCCTGGCGCCGGACGACTTCGTGGTGCTGCAACTGGGCCGCCTGGTGCCGCGCAAGGGTGTGGACAACGTGGTGCAGGCCGTGGCGCAGCTGCGTCACATCCCGAAGCTGAAGCTGCTGATCGTGGGCGGCGACGCGGCCGAGCCCGACGAGGCGCTGACGCCCGAGATCGGCCGGCTGCGCGCGCTGGCGCGCGAGGGCGGGGTGGCGGACCGGGTCATCTTCACCGGCCAGCGCCGGCGCGAACAGCTGCCCGCGTGCTACTGCGCGGCCGACGTGTTCGTCACCACGCCCTGGTACGAGCCCTTCGGCATCACGCCGCTGGAGGCCATGGCCTGCGGCGTGCCGGTGATCGGCGCGGCCGTGGGCGGCATCAAGTTCTCGGTGGCCGACGGCGTGACGGGCTTCCACGTGCCGCCGCGCGACCCGGTGGCGCTGGCGGCGCGCATCGAGCAGTTGCACGCGCAGCCGGCACTGGCGCGGGCGCTGGGGCGCGCGGGCATCCGCCGCGTGCGGGCGCTGTTCACCTGGGACCGCGTGGCCGGCGAGCTGGCCGAGGTCTACCAGGGCGTGCGCCGCCCGCGCCAGGCCGCCGCCGTGCAGGCCGCCGATCTCGACCTGTCGCAGCCGGGGGCCATGGCATGACGGCAGGCCGGCCGGCGGTGTTCCTGGACAAGGACGGCACGCTCATCGAGGACGTGCCCTACAGCGTCGATCCGGCGCGGCTGCGCTTCACGCCGCGCGCGCTGCCGGCGCTGCGCCTGCTGCGCGACGCGGGCTACGCGCTGGTCGTGGTCACCAACCAGCCGGGGCTGGCACTGGGCCGCTTCAGCGCCGCCGATCTCGAAGCCCTGCGCCTGGCGCTGCAGGACAAGCTGCGGCGCGAGGGCGGGGTGGCGCTGGATGGTTTCTTTTTCTGCCCGCACGCGGCCGAGGCCGGCTGCGATTGCCGCAAGCCCGCGCCGGGGCTGCTGCTGCGGGCTTCCGCGGCGCTGGGGCTGGACTTGGCGCGGTCGTGGATGGTGGGCGACATCCTCAACGACGTGGAGGCCGGCCACCGCGCCGGCTGCCGCGGCGTGCTGCTGGACGTGGGCCACGAGACGCTGTGGCAGTTCACGCCCCCGCGCCAGCCTCGATACCGCGCCAAGGACCTGCTCGACGCCGCCCGGTTCATCCTGGAGAGCCATGTCATGAACGTTTCGCTTGCCGGATCGGGTGCCGCCGCGTCCGCCCGGGAATCCACCGTGGGGGCCTGCACATGACCGCCGCCGCCTGCGAACGCCAGCGCCGCTGGCAATCCGTGAAGCGGGTGCTGGCCATCCGGCTGGACAACCTGGGCGACCTGCTCATGACCACGCCGGCGCTGGTGGCGCTGCGTGCCTCGCTGCCGCAGGCGCGGATCACGCTGCTGGCCTCGTGCGCGGGCGCGGCGCTGGCCTCGCACGTGCCGGTGGTGGATGAGGTGCTGGCCTTCGACGCGCCCTGGGTCAAGCGCCCGGCCGGCGCGCTGGAGCAGGCGCTGCCGCTGGGGCAGGCCGAGGCCGGGCTGGTGCGGCGGCTGGCGGCGCAGCGCTTCGACGCCGCCGTCATCTTCACCGTCTGCACCCAGAGCGCGCTGCCCGCGGCGCTGCTGTGCCTGCAGGCCGGCATCCCGCTGCGGCTGGCCTACAGCCGCGAGAACCCCTACGAGCTGCTGACCGACTGGATCCACGACACCGAGGTGCCCGCCGACGGCATGCGCCACGAGGCGCAGCGCCAGCTCGACCTGGTGCACCACGTCGGGCTGCACGCCGACGCGCAGCGGCTGCTGTTCCGCTACCGCGTGGAGGAGGCGCTGGACATGCGCCACAAGTTCGAGCGCGCCGGCGGCGACCTCACGCGGCCCTATTTCGTGGTGCATCCCGGCGCCACGGCCGCCTCGCGCCGCTGGCCGGCCGAGCGCTTCGGCCAGGTGGCGCAGGCGCTGGTGGACGCCACCGGCTGCCAGGCCGTGTTCAGCGGCGGCGCCGACGAGGAGCCGCTGGTGCGCCAGGCCCTGGCCGCCATGCGCGACGGCGGCGCGGGCGCGGTGTCGCTGGCCGGGCAGCTGGCGCTGGGCGAGCTGGCCTCGCTGATCGCCGGCGCCCAGGTCACGCTGTGCAACAACAGCGCGCCCGCGCACATCGCCGCGGCGCTGGACGCGCCGGTGGTGGTGCTCTACGCCCTGACCAACCCGCAGCACACGCCCTGGCAGGCGCGCTCGCGCGTGCTCAACCATCCCGTGCCCTGCCGGCATTGCCTCAAGAGCGTGTGCCCCGAGCGCCACCACGACTGCCTGGAGCGCGTGCCGCCGCAGGACGTCGTGCAGGCCGCCCTGGAGCTCATGGGCCCGCTGCCGGGCGTGCCGCTGCACCCCGCCAGCCCCTGCATTCCCCACCCTATCACGGTCCTCGGATGATCACCCTCGGCATCAACGCAGCCTTCCACGACTCCGCCGCCGCGCTGGTGCGCGACGGCCAGCTCATCGCCGCCGCGGAGGAGGAGCGCTTCAGCCGCATCAAGCACGGCAAGCGCCCCTTGCCCTTCACGGCCTGGGAGCTGCCCTACCACGCCATCGACTACTGCCTGGCCGAGGCCGGGCTGACGCTGGCGCAGGTGGACCACGTGGCCTACAGCTACGACCCGCAGCGCTTCATCAAGGGCCGCTTGCAGGGCGACCGCATCACGCTGCCGCTGCAGCCCTCGGCCCAGTCCGCGCCCGGCTGGGACAACCCCTGGGACCCGCTGTTCGCCGCCTACGTCAGCAACGCTCCGCGCCAGCTCGCCGACGGCGCGCCGCACCACCTCAGGAAGCGCTTCAAGGGCTGCCGCTTCGACGGGCCCTGGCAGTGGCACTTCATCGACCACCACCTCTGCCACCAGGCCAGCGCCTTCCTGGCCGCGCCCTTCGCGCGCTGCGCCGTCATGACGGTGGACGGCCGCGGCGAGGACGCCACCACCGCCTACGGCCTGTGGGACGGCCGCCTCTACCGCCCGCTGGGCGAGGTGGACATGCCGCACTCGCTGGGCCTGCTCTACGAGCGCGTCACCAGCCACCTCGGCTTCCTGCACAGCAGCGACGAGTACAAGGTGATGGCCCTGGCCGCGCTGGGCCAGCCGCGCTTCGCCGAGGCCATGCAGCGCCACGTGCGCGTGTTTCCGGACGGCCGCTACGAGATCGACGCCCTGGACCTGAACGCGCTGGTGCCGCAGCGCGAGCGCGGTGCCGCGCTGGAGCAGCCGCACCTGGACCTGGCGGCCTCGTTGCAGCAGGTGCTGGAGCGCTCGGCGCTGCAGCTCGCGGCCTGGCTGCGCGAGGCCAGCGGCGAGCCGCTGCTGGCCATGGCCGGCGGCGTGGCGCTGAACTGCGTCATGAACGCGCGGCTGCGCGACTCGAAGCTGTTCGACCAGGTCTGGGTCCAGCCCGCCGCCGGCGACGCCGGCACCGCGCTGGGCGCGGCGCTGTGGGTGGATGCGCGCGAGCGCGCGGGGGCCGGGGCCGTGCTGGGAGCGGTCGCCGACGCGGCATCCACCGCCGCCGCCGCTGTGGCGCTGGCTCCGGACGCGCCGGTGCCGGTCCGCGACGTGGCGCTGGAAAGCCGCGCCGCGCCCAGCGCCGTGCCCACGGTGCTGCAGCGCGCGGACTGGTCCATGGCCCACGCCTACTGGGGCCCGGGCTACGGCGACGACGAGATCGAGCAGCTGCTCCAGTGGGCCAAGCTCGGCTACCGGCGCGTGGACGACGTGGCGGGAGAGGCGGCGCAGCTGCTGGCGCAGGACCTGGTGATCGGCTGGTTCCAGGGCCGCATGGAGTTCGGGCCGCGGGCGCTGGGGGCGCGCTCCATCCTGGCCTCGCCGCTGCACGCCGAGATGCAGGCGCGCATCAACGAGCTCAAGGACCGCGAGGATTTCAGGCCCGTCGCCCCGGCCGTGCCGGAGGAAGACCTGGCCGGCTGGTTCACGCCGGCCGAGGCCAACGGCGGCCAAGCGCGCTTCATGCTCTTCATCTACGACGTGATCCGCGAGCAGGCCGCGCGCATTCCCGCCGCCTGCCACGCCGACCTGACGGCGCGCGTGCAGACCGTCACCGCCGAGGCCAGCCCCCGGTATCACGCGCTTTTGAAAGCTTTCGGGGCGCTCACGGGCGTGCCGGTGCTGATCAACACCTCCTTCAACGTGCGCGGCGAGCCCATCGTGTGCACGCCCAAGGACGCGATCGACGCCTTCTTCAGCACGCCGCTGGACGCGCTGGTCATTGGCAGTTTCATCTTGCGCAAGGGGTGAGCGCCGTCCCTGCAGTCCCTGCCGTTCCCGAGCTTTCGAGTCCTTGCCTTGGAGGACCCCTCACCCATGAGCAGCAGCGTTGACATCGCCGTTGTCATTCCCACTTACCGGCGCCCGGACCTGCTGCGCCGATGCCTGGAGGCGCTGCTGCAGCAGAGCCTGGACGCGGCGCTGTACGAGGTGCTGGTGGTCGATGACGGGCGCAGCGAGGACACGCGCGCCGTGGTGGAGGAGTTGGCGGCGCGTCCCGGCGCACCGCAGCTGCGCTACCTGCAGCCCCAGGGCACGCGCGGACCGGCGGCGGCGCGCAACCGCGGCTGGCGCGCCACGCTGGCGCCGCTGGTGGCCTTCACCGACGACGACACCGTGCCCGACCGGCGCTGGCTGGAGGAAGGCCGCCGCGCCATGCGCCGCAAGCTCGCCGCGGCCAGCGGGCGCGTGGTGGTGCCGGTGCTGGGCCGGCCCACCGACCACGCGCGCATGACGCAGGGGCTGGAGACGGCCGAGTTCGTCACCGCCAACGCCTTCGTGCGCCGCAGCGCGCTGGAGCGGGTGGGGGGCTTCGACGAGCGCTTCAAACGCGCCTGGCGCGAGGATTCCGACCTGCAGTTCATGCTGCTGGAGCACTGCGGCGAGGTGGGCCGGGCGTCGGAGGCCGTGGTGGTGCACCCGGTGCGCGAGGCGCGCTGGGGCATCTCGCTGTGGCAGCAGGAGAACGTCAGCTTCGACGCGCTGCTGTTCAAGAAGCATCCGCAGCTCTTCAAGTCCCGCATCCGCAGCCAGCCGCCCTGGCACTACATCCTGATCGTGCTCAGCACCCTGGCGGCGCTGGGCCTGGCGCTGGCGGGGCAGGGCCTCGCGGCGCTGCTGGCGCTGCTGCTGGCGCTGGGCGGCATTCTCAGCTTTGCCTTCAAGCGCCTGCGCGGCGCGTCGCTGGCGCCCTCGCACGTGGCCGAGATGCTGGTGACTTCCTTTGCCATTCCCTACCTCGCGGTGTACTGGCGCTTCGTCGGCGCCTGGCGTTTCCGCGTGTTCTTCATTTGACGAGGGTGACATGCCGACTCCCATTCCCGCTTCCCGACGGGATCAACACCTGCACGGGCTGGCCGTGCCCGCCGCCGAAGGGCCCCTGCGCCGCATCGGCGTGTTCCGGGCGCTGATGCTCGGCGACGTGCTGTGCGCCGTGCCGGCGCTGCGCGCGCTGCGCGCGGCGCATCCGCAGGCCGAGATCACCTTCATCGGCCTGCCCTGGGCGCGCGACCTGATGCAGCGGCTGCCGATGGTGGACCGCTTCATCGACTTCCCCGGCTTCCCCGGCCTGCCCGAGGCCGGCGTGGACCAGGGCAACGTGCCCGAGTTCCTGCGCCAGATGCAGGCCGAGCAGTTCGACCTGCTGCTGCAGATGCACGGCAGCGGGCGCATCGTCAACCCGCTGATTGCCGCCTGCGGCGCGCGGCGCTCGGCGGGCTTCTACGAGCCCGGCGCCTTCTGTCCGCAGCCCGAGCTCTACACCGCCTGGCCCACCGAGGGGCACGAGGTGCAGCGGCTGTTGCGGCTGCTGGACCATCTGGGCGTGGCGCGCCAGGGCGAGGAGCTGGAGTTTCCGCTCAAGCCGCAGGACTTCAGCGAGCTGCAGGCCGTGTGGGCCGAGGCCGCCAGCGACACGCCTTACGTGTGCGTGCACGTCGGCGCGCGGTTTCCCAGCCGGCGCTGGCCGGTGCAGCGCTTTGCCGAGGTGGCGGACCGGCTCGCGCGCCAGGGCTACACGGTGGTGCTCACCGGCAGCAGCGGCGAGGCGCCGCTGGTGGCCGAAGCGCAGTCGCTGATGAAGCAGCCCAGCGTCAATCTCGCCGGCCGCACCACGCTGTGGACGCTGGGTGCGCTGGTGGCCAAGGCGCGGCTGCTGCTGTGCAACGACACGGGCATCTCGCACATCGCCGCGGCGCTGGCCACGCCCAGCGTGGTGGTGGCCAGCGGCTCGGAGGTCTCGCGCTGGCGCCCGCTGGGCCGCGGCTCGCACCAGGTGCTGTGGCAGGCCATGGAGTGCCGGCCCTGCCACCACATGAGTTGTCCCATCGGCCATGCCTGCGCGCTGGCCATCGGCCCGGCCGAGGTCTCCGCCGCCTGCGAAGGCCGCCTGGCCGCCACCATGGACCAGCCACGGCCCAGCTTCGTGCCGCTGAGCTACAGCTGATGCCCATGCCCGAACGCTCCACCGCTTCCAGCCCGTCCCGCCGCCTGCGCGTGCTCACCTGGCACGTGCATGGCAACTACCTCTACTACCTGAGCCAGGCGCCGCACGACTTCTACCTGCTCACGCTGCCCGGCAACCCGCCGGGGCATGCCGGCCGGGTGGGGACGCTGCCTTGGGGCGACAACGTGCGCGAGGCGCCCGCGGACCGGCTGGCGCGGATGGAGTTCGATTGCGTGCTCTACCAGTCGCGCGCCGCCTTCGAGGAGGATCGGCCGCGGCTGCTCACGCCCGCGCAGCGCGCGCTGCCCGCGCTGTACCTGGAGCACGACCCGCCGCAGCAGCACCCCACCAACACCCGGCACTGGGCCAGCGAGGTGGAGGGCGTGCACCTGGTTCACTGCACGCCGTTCAACGCGCTGATGTGGGACAGCGGCGAGGCGCCGGTGAGCGTGGTCGAGCACGGCATCAAGCTCCCTGAGGGCGCGAGGCACGTGGGCGACAAGGCCGAGGGGCTGGTGGTGGTGAACAACCTGCGCAAGCGCGGGCGCCGGCTGGGGCTGGACGTGTTCGAGCAGGTCCGGGCCCGGGTGCCGCTGGCGCTGGTGGGCATGGACGCCGCGTCCGTGGGCGGGCTGGGCGAGGTGCCGAACCTGGATCTGCCGGGGTTCATGGCGCGCTACCGCTTCTTCTTCAACCCGATCCGCTACACCAGCCTGGGCCTGTCGGTGCTGGAGGCCATGGGCATCGGCATGCCGGTGGTGGCGCTGGCAACCACCGAGCTGCCCAGCGTCATCGTCAACGGCGTCAACGGCTATGCCGACACGCGCATCGACCGCCTGGTGGAGGTGATGCACGAGCTGCTGCGCGACCCGGCGCTGGCGCGGCGCTGGGGCGACGCGGCGCAGCGCACGGTGCAAGAGCGCTTCGGCATCGAGCGCTTCGCGGCGGACTGGGACCGGGTGCTGAGGGCGGCCGTGGGGGAGCGGACCAGAGAGGGCGGTTGAACGTTTGGCGCAGGCGGATCGGCTTCGCCTACTGCCTCGTCACTCCCGCGAAGGCGCACCTCACCCCAACCCCAATCCTTCCTCCACCAGCGCACACAAGCTGTGCCCGATGAAGATGTGCGCCTCCTGGATGCGCGCCGTGGACTGCCCCGGCACGATCACCGGCACGTCGCTGAGCGCGGCCAGCGGGCCGCCGTCGCGGCCCAGCAGGCCGATGGTGCGGATGCCCAGCGTGCGCGCCGCCGCGAAGGCGCGCAGCAGGTTGGGGGACTTGCCCGAGGTCGAGATGCCCACCAGGCAATCGCCCGCGCGGCCCAGCGCCAGCACCTGGCGCTCGAACACCTGGTCGAAGTCGTAGTCGTTGGCGATGCAGGTCAGCGCCGAGGTGTCGGTGGTCAGCGCCAGCGCCGCCAGCGCGCGGCGCTCGCGCACGAAGCGGCCCGTGAGCTCCGCCGCCAGGTGCTGGCTGTCCGCGGCGGAGCCGCCGTTGCCGCAGAACATGAGCTTCTGGCCCGCCTCCAGCGCCCGCACCATCACGGCCGCCGCCTGCGCCACGGCGCCTTCCAGCGCCTGCAGCTGCCCGAACAGCGAACGGTGCTCGCGCAGCGCGCGCTGGTACAGCCCGACCGAAGTCGGCAGGGACGGCACCGCGCCGTCCAGCCACGTCACCGCCGCGCCTTGCGCCTGCGGCACCTTGATCAGCACGCCCATGTCAGGCTCCTTGGTTGTCGATGGTTGATGGGGGCGGCGCCGCGTCCAGGCCGAGCTCCTGGCTGCTGACGCTCGCCGTGCCGAACTTGCCCACCACGATGCCCGCGGCCTTGTTGGCCCAGCGCACCGCCTCTTCCAGCCCGATGCCGCGGCTGAGCGTGTGCGCCAGCGTGGCCAGCACCGTGTCGCCGGCACCGCTGACGTCGTAGACCTCGCGCACCTGCGTGGGCAGGCGCAGGCAGGGTTTCAGATGCGAGCACAGCGTCATGCCTTGCTCGCCCAGCGTCACCAGCAGGTGCTCCAGCTGCAGCTGGCCGCGCAGCTCGTGCGCCTTGTGCAGCAGCTGCGCCTCGTCCTTCCAGCCGCCCATGACGGCGCGCAGCTCCGCGGCGTTGGGCTTCAACAGCCACGCGCCGCGGTAGCGCTCGAAGTCCAGGCCCTTGGGGTCCACCAGCACGCGGCAGCCGTGGCGCCGCGCCGCGGCGATCAGCTCGGCGCAGTGTCCCAGGCTGCCCTTGGCGTAGTCCGACAGCAGCACCCACTCGTGCTGCGGCATCAGCGCGATGGCGCGTTCCGTGAGCGCGCGCACGCAGCGCGCCGGCGGGGGTGCCTCGAAATCGATGCGCAGCAGCTGCTGGTGGCGGCACACCGAGCGGATCTTCTGGACCGTCTGCACCGCCGGGTCACGCACCGGGTCGAAGCCGATGCCGGCCCGCGCCATCAGCCCGGAGAGCTGCGCGCCGGCCTCGTCCTCGCCCACCAGCGACAGCAGCCGCACCTCGCTGCCCAGCGCCACCAGGTTGAGCGCGACGTTGGCGGCGCCGCCGGCGCGCTGCGTCTCGCGCTGCACCTGCAGCACCGGCACCGGCGCCTCGGGCGAGATGCGGTCCACCGCGCCTTCCCAGTAGCGGTCGAGCATGCAGTCGCCGATGACCAGGATCGGCTTCATCGCAGCACCGCCTTCGCGCAGTCCAGCAGGCTGGCGAAGGCGCCGTCCGCGCCCGCGGCCCGCGCCTCCTCCTCGCCGCCGATGAGGAAGCAGCGTCCCACGCCCGCGGCGCGCCCGGCGGCGACGTCGCTGCCGCGGTCGCCCGCCAGCAGCGAGGCCGCCAGATCCAGGTTCAGCTCCGACGCCGCGCGCAGGATCAGCCCTGGCGCCGGCTTGCGGCAGTCGCAGTCCAGCCGCCACTGCGCCAGCGCAGCCTCGGGATGGTGCGGGCAGTGGTAGATGCCGCCCAGCGCCACACCCGCCGGCCGCAGCAGCGCGCGCAGGTGCTCGCTCAGCGCGTGGTGCTGCGCCTCGGTGTAGTAGCCGCGCGCGATGCCGGACTGGTTCGTCACCACCACCAGCACGTACTCGCGCGCGAGCAGCTGCAGCGCCTGCACCACGCCGGGCAGGAGCTGGAAGTCCTCGGCGCGGTGCACGTAGCCGCGGTCCTCGTTGAGCACGCCGTCGCGGTCCAGGAACGCCGCCGGGCGCGGCGCGGCGCCGGTTCGCCGGGGCGGTGCCCCGCTCACGGCGCGGCCCTCATGCGCTGCACCAGTGCCGTGGTGGATCGTCCCGCCAGGTAGGGCAGCGCCAGCGCGCGGCCGCCCCAGCGCGCCATCAGCGCGGCCTCGGGCAGGCACTGCACGTCGTAGTCGCCGCCCTTGACGTAGATCTCCGGCCGCAGCGCCTCCAGCAGCGCCAGTGGCGTGCTCTCCTCGAACACCACCACCATCGACACGCATTCCAGCGCCGCCAGCACGCAGGCACGGTCGGCTTCCGGGTTCAGCGGGCGCTCCGGCCCCTTGTGCAGGGCACGCACCGAGGCGTCGCTGTTGAGGCCGACGATCAGCGAGCCGCCCAGCGCGCGGGCCCGCTGCAGGCACTCCACGTGGCCGCGATGCAGCAGGTCGAACACGCCGTTGGTGAATACTCGCGGGCCCGGCAGCCCGGCAGCCTGCGACACGGCCTGTGCGCGGGCACATATTTTGGGTGACAGCGCAACTTCCTGGGCTACCCCGGAAGCTTCCCGGGTGGGGAAGAGGACGGCTGCGGTATTGACAGCCTCGTGGGAGATGGCGAAGGAGGAAGCGGCAGGCGGGGAGGTGAGGGGAGTCTGCACTTCGGATGGGACAGCGGGAACGCTCCGCTAAGGCAAGGCGTGTGCCTTCAGCGCGCGGCGGCCGAGACCCCGGAAGTTGCGGGAGAAACCATCATGGCACGCCGGCCGCGCGGTTGCCGGCCTTCGCCGCGCGGATGCTCCAGGAAGCGCAGCAGCCGCCACTCGTCGGCCTGCAGCCCGCCATGGGCGCGCACCGACTCGCCCAGGCGCCGGCACAGCGTGACGGCGGCCTGCTCGTCCTCGGCCAGCGCGAGCACGGCCGGATGCACGTAAGCCTTGCGGCAGACGGCGGGCGTGTTGCCCAGCCTGCGCGCCACCTCGGTGATCACCGGGGTCAGCCTGGGTGCGCCTTCGCACTCGCGGCAGGCCACGCGCATCAGCTCCAGCGCCTGCACGCTGCCGTGCCAGGTGCGGAAGTCCTTGGCCGTGAAGCGCTTGCCCGCGGCCTCTTCCAGGTAGTCGTTGACCTCGGCCGATCCCACGGCATGGGTCTCGCCGTCCTCGCCCACGTAATGGAACAGCTCCTGGCCGGGCAGCTGCTGGCAGCGGCGCACCACGCGCGCCACCTGCGGGTCGTCCAGCGCCACCTCGTGCAGCACGCCGTGCTTGCCGCGAAAGCGCAGTTTCAACTGGCTGCCGCGCAGCCCGGCATGGCGGCGGCGCAGCGTGGTCAGGCCGTAGGAGCGGTTGCCGCGCGCGTACTCGTCGTTGCCCACGCGCATGACGGTGGTGTCGAGCAGTCGCACGAGGGTGGCGAGCACCAGCGTGCGCGAGGGGCCGGCGCGGGTGCTGGCCTTGAGGTCCGCCGCCACGCGGGCGCGGATGCGCGGCAGCGCCAGGCCGAACTCGCGCAGGCGCTCGAACTTGTGGTCCTCGCGGTGGGCGCGGAAGTCGGGGTGGTAGCGGTACTGCTTGCGCCCGCGTGCGTCGCGCCCGGTGGCCTGCAGGTGCCCGTTGGGCCGCGGGCAGATCCACACCTCGGTGTAGGCCGGCGGGATGGCGAGCTTGCGGATCCGCTGCAGCCGTGCCTCGTCGGTGACTTCGCGCCCCTGCGGATCGAAGTAGGCGAAGGCACCGTCGCGGCGCTCGCGCCGCAGCCCGGGTAGGGTGTCGCTCACCCAGACCAGCCCCGCGGGCAGCGGCTCGTCGGGCGGCTGCTGCGGCAGGGCGGACATGGCGGGCGCCTCGTTCAGCGGCCGTCGGCTCCGGGCAGCTTGCGGGCTTGCGCCAGGTGCGTGCGCAGCGACTTGAGGTTTTGCTGGATCCAGGCCTTGAGCTCCGGGTCCTTGGCGTCGCGGGCGGCCTTCTCGAAGCGCTCGATGCTGCTTTGGTGGTCCTGCACGCCCACGGTGTTGACGAAGGCGGTGTCGAAGGGCTCGGCCCGCTCCAGGCGCTCGATCACCCGCTGGCGATCGCTGGGCATTTGCTTCGGCAGCTCGATGCGGTGCTGATCGGCCAGCCGCTGCAGCTGCTCCTGCGCCTTGGCGTGGTCGCGCTCGATGCGCTGGGCGAAGTCCTTGATGTCCGGGCTCTTGGCGCGTTCCTGGCCCAGCCTGGCGGCGGCCATCTCGTACAGGCCCAGCCCCGCGGTCGTCTGCACGAAGGTGCGATCGGTGCTGTTGAGCGGGGTGGCCGACGTCTCGTTGCCGTCCTTGGCCTCCTTGGACGGCGTGTCGCCGCCCGGCGCGGCTTGCGTGCGACTGCTGCTTGCGGCCGGGGCGCCCTGGGCCAGGTCGCCGGCGCCCGCGGCCATGGAGGCCGCGCTTGCGGACGGTACCGCGACGCCGGGCGGCGCGGCCGTGCCGGCGCCGCCGCCGGTAGCGCGGCCGGGCTCGCCAGCGGTGCTGTCGTGTGAATCGGAGGGCGTGGCGCCGCCCGTGGCCACGCCCGCGCCGGCACCCAGCGGCGTGCCGGTGGAGCGGCCGGCCGTGGGCTCGCTGCCGGCGGAAACGGCCGGGCCCGAGGCCTCGGGCAGCGTGCCGGAAGGTGTGCCGGGCGTGGTGGTCGAGCCCGCACCGCCGGTGCCGGTGGCGGTGCCCGTGCTGCCGGTGACGGTGCCGGTGGCTTGCTCGCGCTCCCCGGTGGGCGGGCGGCTGTCCTCGGTGACCTTGGGCGACTTGGGATCGCAGCCGGCCACCAGGGCCAGGCCCAGCAGGACGGCCAGCGGCAGCGTCCGGAAGCAGGCGTTCATGGCTTGATGGGGGTTACTGCAGGAGGGGAACCTGGCTGGCCGGCCGCCGTGCGGGCGGCGGCCGGAGGGCACCACGGTGCGCGCGTCCGACGCGTCCGTGGCGAAGGTGAGCGATCAGCTCGCGGCGCGCAGACGGTTGCGCAGCTCACGTACCTGATCATGGTTGCGCTTCACACCTTGGTACTGGCGATCCACCACCGCGTGCACCTGCGGCGGCAGCGGCTTGGCCAGCGCGTTGCGGTAGCTCGTCAGCGCCGTGTCCTCGCCGCGCTCGCACTCTTCCATGATGGCCTTGTCGTCATAGGTGGAGAGCGTGGCCTTCACGGCAACCCAGCCGCGGTGCATGGCGCCCAGCGCGCTGCCACCGGTGTCGGCTTCGCCGCCGAGTTGCGTCACCAGGGACTGCAGCTCCGTGGCGCCCTTCTGGCAGTCAGCGGCACGGTCCAGCAGCAGCGACTTGAGCTCGGGCGATTTCGCATGCTCTGCACTGGTGCGGAAGCCGTATTCGCCGTCCTTGCAGGTTTCGATCAGGTCGTTGAGGGTGTCGATGACTTCGTCGTTGCTCATGGAAATGGCTCCTTGGGTGCGAGTGCCACTTTCAGGCAGGCAGCGTGCCCAAGGACTTGCTGCGCCGCGGCATGTTGCTTGCAACAAGGCGCGCATGAAAGCTGCTCAAGCGTCCGTTTCCGCCCGCCACGATGACGACGAGGCGGCCTGCCACGTGGTGGACAGCACCATGTTCTGGAGCCCGACGAGCGGTGGGGTCCGGCGCTACCTCAAGGTCAAGCACGACTGGCTAGCGCGGCACCCGGGCTGGCGCCACACCATCTTCGCTCCCGGGGCGCGCGGCTGGGGCCTGGAGGACGCGGGCGGCCTGCCGCTGCCGGGCCTGGGTGGCTACCGGCTGCCGCTGGACCGGCGCGGCGCGGCGCGGCGCATCGAGCGCCTGGAGCCCGACCTGATCGAGGCCGGTGACCCGCTGCGCCTGGGCTGGGCCAGCCTGGACGCGGGCCAGCGCCTGGGCGTGCCGGTGCTGGCCTTTTGCCACAGCAACGTGATGGAGGCGGCGGCGCGGCTGGTGGG
Source organism: uncultured Azohydromonas sp. (assembly GCF_937926365.1). Lineage (GTDB taxonomy): Bacteria > Pseudomonadota > Gammaproteobacteria > Burkholderiales > Burkholderiaceae_C > Azohydromonas. The sequence continues at coordinate 22,296 of NZ_CALAOH010000087.1, forward strand.
CGGGCCCGCGTGGTGCCGCGGCGCCGTGCGCCGCGCCGTGGGCGCGTACCTGGGGCGCATGTACCGCGACTTCGACCTCGTGCTCGCGCCCAGCCGCTGGATGGCCGAGCAGCTGCGCGCTCTGGGCCTGCTCAACGTCGAGCTGCAGCCGCTGGGCGTGGACAGCAAGCTGTTCCATCCCTCGCGGCGCGATCCCGCGCTGCGCGCCGAGCTGGGCATTGGCGAGAACGTGCGGCTGCTGCTGTACGCCGGCCGCTTCGCGCCGGAGAAGAACCTGCCGCTGCTGGCCGACGCGGTGCGGCGCCTGGGCAAGCCCTACCTGCTGCTGGCCGTGGGCGACGGGCCGCTGCCGCCGCACGGCCCGCGCGTGCGGCGCCTGCCTTTCGAGCCGCGCCCGTCGCAGCTCGCGCGGCTCATGGCCACCGCCGACGCCTTCGTGCATGCCGGCGATCAGGAGAGCTTCGGGCTGGCGCCGCTGGAGGCCATGGCCTGCGGCACGCCGGTGATCGTGCGGCACGCCGCGGGCTTGGCCGAGCTGGCCGAGGGCGGCGCCGGCCTGGCCGTGGACAGCGATCGGCCCTCGGAGTGGGCGGAAGCGATTGCGGCATTGTTTGCCGTGGATCACGAGCCCTGGCGCCGCGCCGGACGCGCCTGCGCCGAGCGCCACGACTGGGAGACGGTGCTGCCGCCATTGGTGACGCGCTACCGCCGGCTGCTGCGCGGCCGCCGACTCACCGGCGAGGAGGCGACGATGCCGGTGGCGCACTGGCATGGCCTGCCGGCGACCAAGGAACAGGGTTTGGAAAGCGCCTCGTGGTCCGAGATGGGCCGGTCGCGGCCAGGGTGAGCGGCCAGCCCGCCGCGCTGCCACGCGACGCGCTGGCCCCCGGCGGCGCGCTGGCGCTGGTGGTGCACGACGTGGCGCCGGCCACCTGGGAGCGCTGCGCGGCGCTGCTGCGCGAGGCGCGCGCGCTGGCGCCGCTGCCCGCCACGCTGCTGGTGGTGCCGCGCTGGCACGGGCAGCCCTCGACGCGCGGCTTCGAGGCGGCGATGGACCAGGCCCTGGCGCAGGGGCACGAGTTAGCGCTGCACGGCTGGAACCACGTGGACCCGCTGCCCGCGGCCGGGGCGCTGCAGCGGCTGCGGCGGCGCTTCTACACCGCCGGCGAAGGCGAGTTCGCGGCGCTGTCGCGCGCCGATGCGGCACGGCGCCTGGCGCTGGGGAGGCGCTGGTTCGAGCGCCGCGGCTGGCCGCTGCACGGCTTCGTGCCGCCGGCCTGGCTGCTGGGCGCGGACAGCGCACGGGCGCTGCGGGACGCCGGCTTCGAATACAGCTGCACCCTGGACCGCTTCATCGGGCTGCGCGGGCAGCCGCCGCTGCGGGCGTGGAGCCTGGTGTTCAGCACCCGCGCGGCGTGGCGGCGCGGCGTGTCGCGATGGTGGGTGCCGCTGCTGGCGCGGCGGCTGCGGCAGGCGCCGCTGCTGCGCTTCGAGCTGCACCCGGACGACGTGGTGTACCCGGGGGTGCGCCGCTGCTGGCTGGCCCTGCTGGCGCGGGCGCTGGAGGAGGGCCGGCAGCCGCTGCTGCTGCGCGAGGTGGCGGGGAGGCTGCCCAGGCCTTGAGGCGCGGCGCGGGCAACGAAAAGCCCGGCAGTGCCGGGCTTTGGTCGGGATCAGCGGCGCGTCATTGCCGCGTGAGCACCACGTCGCTGCCGTGGATGCGCATCGAGCCGTCGGGCAGCACGTCCAGCGGCTCGCCGGAGTCCAGGCGGTACTCGGCCTGGCCGGTGGGCTCCCAGTGCTCCTCGGCACCGACGAACAAGTCCTCGCGCAGCATGTGCTCGTAGCCCTTGACCTTGTAGCTCTTGCCCTGCGCGTCGCGGGCGCTGAAGGTCTCCAGCAGGTGCAGCTTGCGGTCCATGGTCACCTCCTTGTGCAGTGGACGGGACGGCGTGGCCGTCCGGACGTTCGATCGTAGGCAGTCCACGGCCCGCTGCAAATGGCTGGCCCACGACGGCGCTGGAGAATGCGGGCTTGCCCGCAGATCCCGCACCCGGAGGACCGCCTTGCCCCGCTTCGCCGCCAACCTCTCGCTGATGTACACGGAACACGCCTTCCTCGACCGCTTCGAGGCCGCGGCGGCCGACGGCTTCGAGGCCGTGGAATTCCTGTTTCCTTATGCCTTCGACCCGGCCGAGGTGGCCGAGCGGCTGCGGCGCCACGGGCTGCGGCAGGTGCTGTTCAACGCCCCGCCGGGCGACTGGGACGCGGGCGAGCGCGGCATCGCGGCGCTGCCCGATCGCGTGCAGGAGTTCCGCCGTGGCTTCACCGAGCAGGTGCTGCCCTGGGTGAAGGCGCTGAGTTGCCCGCGCGTGCACGTCATGAGCGGCCTCATGCCCGAGGGGCTGCCGCGCGAGGCGATGGAGACAACGCTGCTGTCCAACCTGCGTTGGGCCACGCGGTTCTGCGCGGAGCACGCTTTCGAGATCCTGATCGAGCCGCTGAACCCGCGCGATGTGCCGCGCTACCTGCTGCGCACGCAGGAGGACGCGCACCGCATCGCGCAGCAGGTGGACAACGGCTTCGTGCGGGTGCAGTTCGACCTGTACCACTGCCACCTCACCGAGGGCGACGTGGCGGGCCACCTGCGCCGCTGGCTGCCCACGGGCCGCGTCGGCCACATACAGTTCGCCGGCGTGCCGGACCGGCACGAGCCCGAGCGCGGCGAGCTGGATTTCCCGGCGCTGTTCGGGCTGATCGACGAACTGGGCTACCAGGGGGTCGCCAGCGCGGAGTACCGGCCGCGGGCGGGGACGTCCCAGGGACTGGATTGGTTCAGGGAGTGGCGGGCGAGGGCGGGGTGACTGGAGGGCGGCGAACGTGGTCTTGGCCGTGCCGTAGCAAGAAAGTCGGCACGCCTCCGCATTCCGTTGGCCGAGGCGCTTCGCACCCTACTCCGTCATTCCCGCGAAGGCGGGAACCCAGGCGGTCCCACGTCGGGCGTTTCAGTTGCGACAGCAACCTGCCCAGCCCCTCACCACGACCACAATGCCAACAGCCCCCCCGCCGTCACGAACCCGGTGAGCGCGCCGGCGAGCACGTCGCTGGGGTAGTGCAGGCCCAGCACCACGCGCGAGGCGGCCACCAGCGCCGTGAAGCCCCAGGCCAGCGGCGCCCAGGCGGCGTAGTGCCAGCTCAGCAGCAGCGAAAAGCTCACCGCGTGCAGCGTGTGGCCGCTGGGAAAGCTGTAGCGGTCCAGCGCCTTGGCGCAGGCGCGGATGTCGGGACAGTCCACGCAGGGCCGCTCGCGCCCGGTGCGCAGCTTGGCCCAGCGGTACAGCACCACGTTGAGCACGCCCGCCGCGCCCATCTGCAGCGTGCACACCAGCCCGTCGGGGCTGCCGCCCAGCCAGGGCAGCACCAGCATCAGCCCGTACCACAGGCCGCCGTCGCCCAGGCGGCTCGCCACCACCAGCAGCCGCAGCAGCAGCGCCTGTTCGGCGCCGCGATGCAGGCGCCGGGCCCATTGACGGTCGATTTCCAGCCAGCGCGCGCGGCTGGCTTCAGGCCATGGCCACATGCGGCCGCCGCGCCTGCAAGGGCAGCAGCGCGATCTGCGCCAGGCGCTGCTCGAAGCGGCCGAGCACCTGGTCCCAGCCCGCCTGCAACGCGGCCTGGCGCGCCGCGTGGCGCATCGGCGCGAGCAGCTCGCCCATCTCCGCGGCCCGGATGGCGGTGCGAATGAAAGCCTCCTCGTCGTCGGGCGGCACCAGCAGGCCGCTGACGCCGTGGCTGATGTGCTGCGAGGCGGCCGCCAGGTCGATGGCCACCACCGCCAGCCCGCTGGCCAGCGCCTCCAGCGTCACGTTGCCGAAGGTCTCGCTCTGGCTGGGGAAGAGGAAGAGGTCGGCGCTGGCGTAATGGGCCGCCAGCGCCTCGCCCTGCAGCGGGCCCACGAACTCCGCCGCCGGGAAATCGCGCTCCAGCCGCGCGCGCAGCGGGCCGTCGCCCACCACCACCATGCGCGTGCGCGGACGCAGCCGCCGCGCGGCCTGGAACGCGCGCAGCGCCAGCAGCACGTTCTTCTCCGCCGCGAGCCGGCCCACGTAGAGCATCACGACCTGGTGCGGATCGGGCGCGTTCCAGCGTGCCCGCAGCCCGGCGTTGCGCCGCTCGGGCGTGAAGAGCTGCGTGTCCACGCCGCGCCCCTGCACCTCCACGCGGTGGAAGCCGCCCAGCCGCAGCTGCCGCGCTAGCGCCTGCGTGGGCACGAAGCTGCAGCTGGCCTGGTTGTGGAAACGGCGCAGGCACGCGGCGATCAGCGGCTCGGCCCAGCCCATCCGGTAATAGCGGCTGTAGTGGTGAAAGTTGGTGCGGAAGTCGGTGCTGACGGGCAGGCCCAGCCGCAGCGCGGCGTGCACCGCGGCATGCCCCAGCGGCCCGGGCGTGGCCACGTGCACGATGTTCGGCCGCAGGGCCTGCCAGCGCTCGACGAACCGCGCGCGGCGCGCCACGCCGAAGCGCAGCGCGGGGTACATCGGGATGGGCAGTCCCAGGGTGCGCCACTCCTGCGCGTCGTCCCGCGGCGCCTCGCCGCGCTGGCGCGGACGGATGAGCTGCACTTCATGGCCGGCATCGCGCAGGAACCGCACCGTGCGCTCCGTCGTCAGGGCCACGCCGTTGAGCTCCGGCGGGTAGGTTTCGGTCACGTAGGCAATGCGCACGGCGGTCGTGTCGGTTGCGGCGGTGCTGGCGCTTCAGCAGATACCGTTCCTGCGCAGGGCCCGCAGCCTGGGCGTCATGGCGCCCGCCTTACCCCGCCACGCCCGCACCCGCCGCATCGAAGCGCCGCTTGAACTGCAGCTCGAACTCCGACCCCGCCTCCGGGTCCAGCAGCACTGGCGCGGGCTCGTCGCACAGCCGCGGCGTGCCCAGCGCGGCCCACAGGCCGTCCACCACCACCAGCGCCGGGCCGTGGGCGGGCCTGTTCGCCGGGGGCGCCAGCGGCCAGCCGCCTCGGGGCGGTCCCGGCGCGGCACCCTGCAGCCGGCAATCGGCGCCGGCGCGCTGCAGCAGCGCCAGCGCCCGGCCCGGGCGCGACAGCAGCAACTGCACGTCCACGCCGCGCCAGGCGGCCTGGTAGAGCGCGCGCAGCAGGACGGGGCCGGGCTTCTCGGCCGGGCCCAGTGCGAGGCGGATGCGCGACTGCGCGATCGCCAGCGCCTGCAGCAGCGCCCCGCGCAGCGCCTGCTGGGCGCCCTGGGGATGCGCCGACGGCACGGCCGCCAGGCGCTGCGTCCCGGCCACCGGCTGCAGCAGCAGCGGCGGCGGCGCCAGCGCCGGCTGCAGGCGCTGCGTCCAGTCGTGCAGGAAGGCCTGCTGCAGCGCCGGCACCACCGGGCCTTCCAGCAGCAGGGCCGGGGCGCGCGTGCCGCCGGGCGCGATGACGGCGCGGCGGCCCTCGGCCAGCAGCAG
>NZ_CALAOH010000088.1 GCF_937926365.1 uncultured Azohydromonas sp.
TTGCGGCGCCGCAGTTGTTCTGCATCGGCGTGAGTAACTTGGCAGAGTAGTGTTAAGTCGGCATCAAGAACTGGAATGAGTCCGCGTCAGCGCGGGCACTCCCGTGCACTACAAAACCTCGCGCTTTGGGCAGTGCGCGGCAGACAGCACAAAAGTTCGCACCTTGGCCCCGCTTGGTGAACGCCGCCTGGTTGCCGTGCCCGGCGGTTTCCGCGCGTCCCACCGGCGTCGCCATCCGTCCCGGGACACGACTCACGGGAGGGCCGTGTCTTGGAACGAGAGCGGATCAATGGCTGGCCGGCTCCGTGGCAGCCGCGGTCACTTCCATGCCGGCATCGCGGAGCACCTGGAGCAGCTTCGCATGCAAGGCGGCGCCGGCCCCGTCGCCGGCCTTGTTCGGTTTGAGCCTGAGCACCAACTCGCCGCTGGTCATCAGCTTGACGCCGCCCTTGAGTGGGCCATCGACCATGGCCAGTGCCAGGGTCTTCTGGCGGCGACCGGCGGCTTCAGCCGACGCCGGTGCCGCACCACCCTCCCGGTCTTCCTCCAGGGTCTCGGGCGCCCTCCTGACGCGTGTGATTCGGTTGACCAGCTTCAGCGCTTCCTTGAGTCCCTGCCTCTTGAACACGAGCGCTACCTGGTACGCCGAGCCCCGTCCGACGTTGCCGTCGAACAGCAACTGCAGCAGTGACTCGGGCAAGCGGCCAATGGCCATGTATTCGCTCACGCGGCTGCCACTGCTGAGACCGAAGCGGCGCGCGAGCACTTCGCCGGGTGGCGGCTCCCTGCCTTCGGCCCGATGCCGGTCCAGGAACTGGCACAGGCGCACGGCGATGTCGTAAATGGTGATCTCGCTGCGGCGATGGTTCACCTCGCGCGCAAGGACCGCCTCGTCCTCTTCCGACTTGCCCGGGGCCACCACCTCGACGCTCATGGCCTGCTTGCCGAGCTCGCGCAGCAATCTGCGCCGCGTGTGCCCTTCCCGCAGGGTGAGCTTGGTCTCACCCGGCCGAGGCATGAGCACCTGCGCGTGCTGCAGCTGCCCGTTCTCGGCGAGCGAGGCCTTCATTTCCTGCAGTCGCTCGGCGTTGAGGAACACCCGGGGCTGCACCGGACTGTCCTGCAGATCGTCCAGCATCACCTCAAGGCGCATCCCGACCTGGAGCGGCATGCCCGGCGTGAACCTGGGCAGTGCGGGAGCGGCATCCGCCGCGGTGCCGGAGGATGCCGAGCCGACCAGTGCCGCGATCGGATGGCCCTGCAGAAGCGCTGCGTCCTGCGCGCCGCCAGCCGTGATGGCCTCCTGCACGGTCCTGGCTTCGAGCCGCCTGGCCGCGTCGAACTTGTCGGCGTCCTGGCCGGAAGAGGCGCCTTGCTGGTTCTGGCCGATCTGCGCCATCAACCGCTCTTGCAGGCTGCTGCGCTTGATGCCCGCGCCTGCGGCCGGAGTCGGGGTCTTGTCTGCCATGGTCTGGGTCTCCAAGCGTCTTCGTGCTCAGTGCCGCGCAGCCGTGGCTGCACCGGCCGCGCGGCCGGCGGCGGCCTTCTTGCCGGACGCCTTCCTGGCCTTTCGGGGCTTGGGTTCTGCTTTCTGCGCGGCGGGCCGCTGCGACTCGCTCGCGGGCTCTCCCATGGGCTCCTGCCCTATGAGCACGAGCAGCTCGTCGCGAACGCCCCGCATCGCTGACTTCGCCACCTTGTCCGTGAATGCCGTCACCGGCATGCCCGCCGGCGACGCCGTGGGGAAGGACGTGCGTTTGGGCATCACGGCCTGGAGCATCTCCAGATGCGTGGCTCCGGGCAGCACGGTGCGCACCACCTTGTTGATGGCGAAGTCCTCGTTCACCGTGACCAGCAGCCGAACCAGCGGGGTACGGCCCAGTTCCAGGCACGTTGCCCGCAGTTCGTCGGCGAACTCCTGCGTGGACTCCATGTCGTCATAGGCTGGGCGCACCGGCACCACCACCACGTCCGCCGCGGCCATCGTGGCCTTGGTGGCGGGCGAGTGCTTGCTGGGCGGCCCATCCACGACGATGTAGTCGTACTCGTCGTTCAGCATGCTCAGCACGTCCGACAGCGGCACCTTCATTTCGGCGATGCTCACCGCTTCAGCGGGAAATCCGTTGCGTGCGCGACCAATGAATTTCTTTGCGTTGTTCTGAGGGTCCGCGTCCACCACGACGACGCTGGCTCCATGCTCGGCGAGCACCGACGCCAGGTGCACCGACGTCGTCGTCTTGCCGACGCCGCCCTTCTGGTTCAGGACGCCGATGACGGTTGCCATGACAAAAGCCCTCTAGAAGTTATTGCGGGCGCAATTTTATGAAGACTAGTTTCAGTGTCAAAAAAACATGCGACGGTTTTGTTGAAGCCATGAGCAGCTGATGCTTGTGCACAACAGTGCTGCTGCGGCGCACGGGTTTCAGGCCGCCAAGCGGGGGAGCTGGTGCCTGCGCTTGCGTTCCGGTGCGCGGGTTGGCTTGCCTGTGACGTGTTGTGTCGTCCCGTGGCGCGCCGGCATCCGCACTTTCCCAGCCTGGGAAACCGGCCGGGATGCCGTTGCCGCGAGCGGCCTGACATCGCCGCGCCTGCAGCCGCGCCACGGAGGCGGCCGGTGGCGTGCGTGCAGTCGGCGCTCGTCTGAGGCAGTTCCGGGTTCAGCGGCGCTGGTTGCCGGCAGCGGCTTTGGGCAGGCCTGGCGGTAGCACCATGAGACGGCCGCAGTACGGGCGGTGTCTTGCGGCGTGGCGTCGGGGACCTCACTTACCTGCCGCCTTGGCTCTTGCGAGCCGGCCCAAAGGCGCTGTGCGGCGCCGACGGCAATGTCGTGCCTCCGCTGATGCCATGAGACTCGGTGCCTGGCGTTTTCCCAGGCTGGGAAACGGTCTGCACGCATTGGCCTCACCACTTTCAAAGCGTGAGGCTTCATCCAGAGAGGTGGTATTCAGGCGAGCGTGCAGACGGCACAGCAACCAGAGCCGACTCATCAAGCGGCCCTTGCATGTGCCGAGTTGCACCAGGCAAGGGCGGCGCGCAGCGTTTCCCAGCCTGGGAAACGCCTTCCATTCCCGGCGAGCCTGGCTCTCATGCCCGGGCATGGGCACCATTCATATCGGCCAAGCCGGGTTCGCTGACTATGTGGTCCGGAGCCCGGCCGTGCTGGCGTGGATGTTTCCCAGCCTGGGAAACCGGCTCCGACCTGCCAGGAACGCCTCGCGCAGGATCTTTCGGGCCTCACGGCTGGGGTCGAACTACCTGCGCCAGTAACTCACTGGTGTGCAATACGAAACCTTTACCAGGCCGTGAGCTATACAAATCGCCCTTGGAAAAATGCCCAAAGATTAGTTCGATTATCGCTGGCCCAAATTCGTGCTTGGTCGATGTACGGTGCGTTCGCTCCCCGTTGCTCAAGACAAGGCGCAGGAGCTTTGTGCCGACTTCCAGCGGCAAGGCGCGCCAGGATCAGTTCGTTCATCGTTGCGCTTGCCTTCGCCAAGGAAGCTGGCAGCCTCCGGTTCAGCGCCCGTCGCCGGTCTTCGAGGGCTGGAGGCGCAACGCGCTCCAGGCCAGTGCCGCACAGCCGGCCATGGCCACGCCCATGGCCAGCGGCCCGGTGTCTCCGCCCAGGCTCAGGGCCGCGCCCGCCAGGGCACCGCACGCGAACTGCAGCGTGCCAAGCAGCCCCGAAGCGGTGCCGCGCTGCTGCTGGGGATGGCCGCTCATCGCCAGCGCCGTCGTGTTGGAGGTGACAAAGCCCAGCAGGCCCATGAACAGCATCAGCCCCGCCACCACCAGCCACAGCGCGGCGCCATCCGTCGCGCCGAGCAGCGCCAGGAACGAGCCCGCGGCCACCAGCCCGGGCAGTGACCAGCGCAGCACGCCTCGCGGCCCGTGGCGGCGCACCAGCCTTGCATTGACCTGCGCGGACAGCACCAGCGCCAGGGCATTGGCCGCGAACACGCCGCTGAAGGCCAGCAGGCTCAGGCCGAGGTGGCGGATGAAGACAAAGGCGCTGGCGCTGATGTAGACGAACATGCCCGAACGCGCCATCGCCCCGGCCAGGGCGGGTGCGATGAAGCGCCGCTGCGTCAGCAGGCCGGCGTAGCCACGCAGGACGTGGCGCCAGGGCTGCGGCGGGTGCTGGCGTGCCGACGGCGGCAGCGTCTCGGGCAGCGTGCGCCACACCAGCAGCCAGGCCAGGGCGCCCAGCGCCGCCAGCACGGCGAAGATGCCACGCCAGCCCACCAGCGCCTGCACGGCGCCGCCCAGCGTCGGCGCGGCAATCGGTGCCAGGCCCAGCACGGCCATCAGGTGCGACATGACCCGCGCCGTGTCGGTGGCGCCGTGCACGCGGTCGGCCACGATGGTCAGCGGCATGACCACGCCGACGCAGCCGCCCAGCGCCTGCACGAGCCGCTACGCCGTCAATGCCGGCACGCTCTGGGCCTGTGCGCAGCCCAGCGAGGCGAGGACGAACAGTGCCAGGCCGATGAGCAGGGGCAGTCGCCGGCCGAAGCGGTCCGCCAGCGTGCCGTAAAAGAGCTGGCCGCCGGCCATGCCTGCCAGGTAAACCGCCAGCGTGGCTTGCACGGCGCCGCTGCTGGCGTGCAACTCCGCCGCGATGGCGGGCAGGGCCGGCAGGTACATGTCGATGGCCAGCGGACCGAAGGCCATCAGCAGGGCCAGCAGCAACAGCAGGCTGCCTTGCACGCCCGCTGTGGCAGGTAGCGTGGTGGACGAGGGCGTCGCCATGGGAAAAGGCATGGGCGCGGGCGTTTCGGGGATGGGCATCAGAACAGGTGTGGGCCGGACTGTCCCACCAGCATTTCGCGCACGGCCTGGGCCGTGTGGCTTTCGGCGCGTACCTGCAGCGGGTGGCGCACGCGGCGGACTTGCGGGGAAATGGCGGCATCGCCATCAGGGTGGGACATTGCTTCTAATTGATTGATAATATCAACTTATAGTCTTTGACTAACTTGACTTTGTCAACAATGCCGCCAAGGAACCCTGCTGCCAATCCGGCTGATGAGGTCGTGGATCAGCTCGACGCGCTGCTATTCGCCTTCCGCGGCGAGATGCACCGGCTCATGCGCGAAGCCGAGCTGCCGGTGAGCCCGATGGAGCTGCGCGTGCTACTGCACGTCGCCCGCCGCCCAGGCTGCACGGCGGGTGACCTGGCGCGGCACAGCGGGCGCGACAAGGGCCAGCTCACGCGGCTGATCCAGCACCTGGAGCAGGAGGGGCTGATCCGGCGCGAGGCGCATGCCAAGGACCGGCGCGCGCAGTGCCTCTTCATCACGGAGGGCGGCGAGGCCATCCATGCGCGCATGCGCGCCGAGCGCCGGGTGCTGGCGAAGGACCTGCTGAGCAGCCTTGATGCGGGCGAGCAGGCGCAGCTGGCACAACTGCTCGGGAAGCTGCGGGCGGGGCGCCCGCCGGCATGAATTATCGGTAGTTGCTACCGTTGTAACTTGGTCATACAGCCCTCTTGATCACGCCTGCTGCTTGCCGAACAGGTGCCATATCAGCAACTCCAATGATTTGACGTGTCGCAAAGCGAAGACGCAAAGGCATGGGAAGAGGGCTTCGAGGCAGGTGAAGTCTTCCAGACTCCATGTCCTTATACGCAAGGAAGTCCAGAGGAGTCGGACTGGCTGGACGGATGGCTTGAAGGCTCGGCCAGGACGCTGGGGCTTCGCTATGGCCGGGCTTCGCATGCCACGCCGGCCTGAAATCCAACCCGCGTTCTGAATCAAGCCTCCTGCGCTGCACCAGCCGCCAGATGGCGCGATGCCGCGCCGCAGAGTTTGCGCGCGATGCTGTTCAGCACGGGATGCGCATCCTCCAGCGCCGCCAATTCCGCGCAGGTCTGAAACAACCCCACGCGCGCGAGCATCAGCGGCTGGTTCAGCAAGCGCTGGGTACGCTGGATCAGCGTGGCGACGCGGATCGACTGGGCTTCCGGACTCAAGCGCTGCAGCCGCTTGGTTTCCAATGCCACGCGCGCGTGCTGGTTCGCCCGGCCGCGGACCCGTGCATGGCTGACTTCGGCCACCAGCCGGGCGGTCGGCTCACCGAAGCGGGAGCGGAGCTCTCCAAAGCCGCAGTGCCGGGGTGCCTCGTGCAGCGCTGCCGCGGCCACCACCTCCGGGCGGGCGATATAGGCGGCAACTAGCTTCGACACGGCATGCTCGCGCCGGCGGCGGGGTGCCGGGTGCACCTGCTCGGCGTAGCGGTCCGCGGCGACGACCAAGGGGTCGCTCATGACGGCGTGTTTGTGCATCGATCCTTCGTGGTCGTGGAACAAGCGGCGCAGTAGGCGGCCTGAAGCGGGCACCCACTGTTGCGATTCGCTTGATCCCTGAGGGAGGGGCAACCACTTGTTCCTCCGCCAGGGGGGGTCGCAAGTGATCGACACATCCGATACGCCCGCCGCAGGCCGTCGGGGTTGGTGGCGCGTGCTTCAACCCGGCCGGCGAAGTCGAAGGGGCTCACGCCCAGGCAGATCGGTTGCCCACGCCACCAGGTCGTTGAGCGGGCGCCGTGGCCGCGCGGCCCGGCAGCATGAGTTCCCAAGTGACGTGGTGGCTCCTGCAGCCTCTGGCTCCGTGTCGTGCCGCAAACTGTGGCTCCGCCGCGGCCAACTGCTCCACGTTGCCGCCGGCCCGCGACTTGGCCTCGTGGTCCGTCACCCGGAACCCGCCACCTTGACAACCTTCATGAGCCATTCGACCGGGCAACCCCTGCAAGGAATCGTGCGGCGCGATCTGCTGCTGGCGGATGCGGACCTCGGCCGTTGAGCGGCCCTGGTGTGCAATGACGCCCTGCCGACGCGGTCGATTCAGAAGAGCGAGATGGATCAAGTTCTGGACGCCTGTCGCCGTGACCACGCGCGCTTGGTCAAGGCCTACCGGCTGGGCCGCATCGGGCCCGGCGCCATCGAACTGTGGCCCGAAGACGCGGCCGAGCCGTCCACGGGCATGGCTGCGGCCCCCTTCGATGCCTCGCCCTGGCTGGACCATGAGTTGTTCGGGCTACTGCCGCTGGGCTGGCACGCGGCCACGAACGAGCACGGCGCCGTGCTGCTGCAATGCGAGCCGGATGCCAGCGAACTGCTGATCGAGGCCGGCAACCTCATCGAGCGCATGGCCGCGGGCAAGGAGGCTGCGCCTGCCGACTGGGGGCGGCTTTCGCAGGATCGGCGTTCGGCCTGGCTGGCCACGCGGTTGACGGTCGAGCCTGATGCAGCGCGGCAGATCGCGCAGCACGTGATGTGGCGTCTGGCGAAGCTGCGGCCCGAGAGCGGGCATGCCGGGCCGAGGGCGTAGGGCTTGAGGCAGCAGCGGCGCCGGCCTCAGGCGTGTCCCGGTGGGTAGGCGAACCCGCCGCCGTGCTCCATCTCCAGCCGCGCCTCTTCCAGGAGGTCCTCCTGCACCGGGTCCGGTGCGCCGCCTTCGCTGATGTGCGCCTCGTACCAGGCCGCGATCAGCAGCCCCACGAGCGGTTGTGGGCCTTGCACGAGCTCGCCGAGATCCAGGGCGCTGGCCTCGCAGATGGCCGCGATGGGCGCCATGTTGAAGCGCACCAGGCCATCGTTCAGGTCGCGCCTGAGGCACAGGTCCGCGAACTCGACCCCATCCGGAATGGTCACGCGCAGCTGTCTCATGTCGTCTCTCCGCAGCGTTGCCGTGCTGAAATGTTCGCCCTTCGTCGTTGGTTGTTGCCCCTCAGGCCCGGAAATCCCTGCGCCCGGGCGCCGAATCCCGGCGGGCTACAGGGCCGAGCGTTTCTAGTGAGCCGTGGCCTGGTATGCGGCATTGAAGCGTTCGACGAGCTTCAACAGGCTCCTGTCGCGGGTCCACAGCAAGGCACCAGGGGTCATCAACGTCGATGCCAGCAGCGTCATGTCTACCAAGCCACAACCCAGGCCGTACAGCTGCTCCCGTTCAATGAACGCCATGACCTCCTGCAGGCTCGCTTGAATCGGTTGCTGCTGCTGTGAAAGCCACTGCAGCGTGCGCTCGCGCGTCGGTGGCGTGCCGCAAGCGATTTCTCCAAGAACCATCGGATGGACCAGGACTCGGTCAGCCTGGAGCAAGCCCATCAACGCAGGCTCGCCATACCGGAAGTGGTGCACCCACACCGATGTGTCCACGACAACGTTCACGGCTCGCGCTTCGGTTCACGCCGACGTGGCACGTCTTGCATGTGGGGGGCGGAGCCCCCCAAAGCGGCCAAGCGCTTGGCCGCTTGCACACGCACGAACGTCTTGATGGCCTCGCGAAAAAGGTCGGCTTTGTCCATCGCCGGATCGGCCAGTTCCAGCGCCCTGGCGTAGAGCTCGTCGTCTATCGTCACCGTGGTTCGCATGAACGCCCTCCTGTGCATCAATAGAGACGCATATCTGCATCAATATTAGCATCACAAGGTTTTGACGCCCTGCACCGGACGCCTGAGCTGCCCTTGCCCCAGCCCTGGCCCGGCGCCTGTCTGGTAGGTGCGGGCGCGACGCGGTGACGACGGACGGCCTGTCCTGACCGACGACGCACCAGCGTTGCCGCGCCTGGGCCCAGCGGACCGGCCTCAGAGGCTCGGCGTGCAGGCGGTGTAGGCCTTGGGGCAGGTGGAGGTCAGGCCGCCGCTGGCGTCCTTGGGGAAGGCGGAGGACTTGAAGAACTCCTTCACGCGCGGCCAGGGCGTGGGCGTGCCGGCCTGCGAACGGGTCCAGAACAGGTAGTTGGCGTTCAGCCGGGTACGGCCGAAGTTGTAGAGGGCGCTGATGCTGGGCGGGTTGTGCACGCCGTTCTGCGTGGTGGTGAGGTAGTTCTCGGGCTGCACCGACGGGCCCACCGCCACCTTGCCCTTGGCCAGGTCGTACAGCGGGTAGATGTAGGTGTTGAGGTCACGGTCCTCCAGCAGGATGTCCGGGCCGCCCACGGCCACCTTGTTGTTCACCATGCGGGTGATCAGCCCCTGCATGTATGGACGCGGGAAATTGATGAACTGCATCACCACCGTGTTGGGGAAGGCCCGCTTCGTGGCCGCATCCACCTGCGCCAGGTTGTCGAAGTAGGCCGTGCGCTGGACGTCGGTCAGCGGTACCAGCATCTGGCCCATCGCGGTCTCGTTGAAGATGACGCCCTCGAAGGCGTTGTGCCGGTTGTAGCGTGTGCCCAGCGCCTTCGTCAGCGCAATGAGGCGGTTGCGCACCTTGGCGTTGTGCAGCGCGGCGTTCTCGCCATAGCGATCGTTGCTGCCCAGCGTTTCACGGGCACCGATCCGGATCTTGTAGGCGCCGCCCTCGTATTCCGCGGTGCGCAGGTAGTTCGGCACCGCGCGCCCGCCCGCGGTGAAGACCTTGGTGCCGACCATCACGAACAGGCGCTTGCCTTGCGCGGACACCGCGGCCAGGTCGCGGTCGATCTTCGAGAAGTCGTAGACGCCCTTGCTGGTCTCGAGCTGCGACCAGTTGTAGCGCAGCAGCAGGCCCTTGACCTGCGGTATCGGCTTGATCTCGGCCAGGATCTTGGCGACGGTCTGCGGATCGCGCTTGCCGCTGGCGATGTAGTGGCCGGGGTTCCACTTCACGCGGGTGTCGGTGTCGGCCGCCGCCAGGGCGCGTTCCAGGGACGGCGCCTGGGCCTGCTGGCTGGCCAGGAAGATCTGCGAGGTGACCGGGTCGTCCTGCGTTTCCCAGTCGGCCAGCGGCGCCCGGCCGCCGGAGAGCGACTCCGCCGCGACGTCGGCGCCGTCCGCCACGCGGCTGGCCGGGCTCGACGCGAGCGCCTGCGCAGTTTCGGACACGGCAGCGGTGTCGTCTTCCGCCCCGCCGCCACAAGCGGCAAGCATCACGGCCATGGAAAAAAGGGTGCTGCCCAAAACAAAACGGGACTGCCGGCTGGAATTCAGGGTGTTCATGATTGAAAAAGGTGGTAAATGGTTCAAATGAGCGAGCCTGAAGAAGCCGTGGCGTATTTCCGTCACGGTTCAAGTTTGTTATTTGTTGCCGGGTCGCTCGACCCGCACTCGATGCCCGGTTTATTAGTAGTGGGCTAATCAAGCGTATGCCTGCTGTTTCGGCAGTAATTGGGCTACAAATGAGATGCTGAAAGTTTCTGAAGATTTAAAAAAGTAACTACATGAATGGCGGATAATTTGCCTTCTTTTCCTTCTTTTGAATGGACGCCAATTGGGATAGGGCTTGAAGCAGGTTCACGCAATGCGATGACCCTGCACCATGCAGATGGAGTACAGGCTGCGAAATGCGGGAGTCAGGGTGCGGAGAGGTAGTTTGCAAGTTTGCGAGCGCTTACGCCAAATGGCTGAAAAGATGGCGTGAACATATTTCTTATATGCTGGCGGCAGCGTGGAGTCTGTAACTGCCCTGCGGCCTGAAAAGATTCAGGCGACGGCGCCTGGATTTGCCGAAGAAATCCGTCGGCCCTGGTTCAGTCCTGCGCTGAGAATTCAGGTTCGGAATTCAGGGCGTTTGCCGGATCTGTGCGCTGGCGCGCCGCACCATGTCGCAGAAATACTCGGCCGCCGGTGTCAGTGGCAACCCGGCGCGCTGCACGATGCCGATGGGCGGGGCCGGCAGCGGCTCCTCGACGTGGATTTGCTCCAGTACGTCGCGCCACAGCGGGAATTGCACCCACTGCACGGGCACCATCATCAGCAGGTCGGAATAGACCATCGACACCAGGAAGGTCAGCGAGGACTGCGCCTGCATCACCAGCCGCGGCGGCGGCAGGCCGTGCTCGGCGAACAGCGGGCCCAGCTCCTCCTCGGCCTTGTAGGTGATGGACGTGGTGATCCACTGTGCGCCGACCAGCTCGCGCAGGCTGCGCGCCCGGGCCAGCGGGTGCCCCTTGCGGCCCATGATGACCCGCGTGTTGTCGAAGAGCTTCTCGCCCTGCAGCTCCGGCGGCAGCCGCGGCGGCGTGGGGCCGACGTAGAAGTCGATGCGCCCTTCCACCAGTGCGGCTTCGACGTTGGGAAACACCGCGTCGATGACGTGCAGGTCCACCTCGGGAAAACGGCTGCGGAAGGCCTGTAGCGCGCTGGGCAGTAGCGCCAGGTGCGGCACGCTGGACAGGCACAGCGTCACCGTGCCGTGGGCGCGGCCGCGCAGCTGGTCGATCTCCTCCTTGGCCTTCTGCAGCTCGCTGCGCACGGCGTTGGCGCGGCGCAGGAAAACCTCGCCCATGGGCGTGAGCCGCACGCCCTTGGCGCTGCGCTCGAACAGCGGGACGCCCAGCTCCTTCTCCAGCTCCTGGATGCTGCGCGTGAGGGCGGGCTGAGGCAGGCCCAGGTGCCGGGCTGCCGCGCGCAGCCCGCCACGCTCGGCCACGGCCAGGAAGTCACGCAGCGCATGCAGCTTCATGGGAAACGGGGGATCTGATCCAGGTATCGCTGAAGAAATATTGCCATCTTTTGCGATCGGTGGGTCGTTCCTAGAGTTCGCTCCATTCGCTTGACACGCATCAAGCGGCACAAGGAGTCGAACGATGGCGGAGACAAGTTCACGGGGGCGCTCAGGCGAGGTGCCGCCGAAGGTGCTGATCGTGGGGGCCGGGCCGGTGGGCCTGGCGCTGGCGATCGAGCTGGGCCGGCGGCGGGTGCCCTGCCTGCTGGTGGAGCGCAACGAGCGCGTGGGCGTGGCCCCGCGCGCCAAGACCACCAACGTGCGCACCCGCGAGCACCTGCGCCGCTGGGGCTTGGCCGACCGGCTGCGCGCGGCCTCGCCGCTGGGCGCGGACTACCCGTCCAACGTCCTGTTCGTCACCCGCCTGGCCGGGCCGGCGCTGGCGCGCTTCGACAACGCCTTCTACTGCGCCCCGGGCCGCAACCCGCTGTGCTCCGAGCACGCGCAATGGGTGCCGCAGTACACGGTGGAGGAGGTCATGCGCGAGTACGCGCAGTCGCTGCCCGAGGTCGAGCTGCGCTTCAACTGCGAGCTGCGCGGCTTCGAGCAGGACGGCAAAGGGGTGCGGGCGCAACTGCGCGACCTGGCGCAGGGCCGCGACCTCGACGTGCGGGCCGACTACCTCGTCGGCGCCGACGGCGCGCGCAGCACGGTGCGCGAGCTGCTGGGCGTGCGCATGCAGGGGCAGCACGGCCTCTCGCGCAACTACAACATCATCTTCCGGGCCCCGGGGCTGGCCGAGGCGCACCGGCATGGCCCGGCCGTCATGTACTGGCAGGTCAACCGCGACGTGCCCAGCGTCATCGGGCCCATGGACCGCGGCGACACCTGGTTCTTCATGCCCACGCAGGTGGCCGAGGGCACGCGCCTGGCCGACCTGGACGCGCGCTCGCTGATCGGCCGCGCCACGGGCATCGATCTGCCCTACCAGGTGCTCAGCGGGGACGAGTGGGTCGCGAGCCGCCTGCTGGGCGAGCGCTACCGCGAGCGCCGTGTCTTCCTCGCCGGCGATGCATGCCACCTGCACCCTCCCTTCGGCGGCTACGGCATGAACATGGGCGTGGCCGACGGCGTGGACCTGGGCTGGAAGCTGGCGGCCGTGCTGCAGGGCTGGGGCGGGCCGGCCCTGCTGGACAGCTACGAGGCCGAGCGCCGCCCGGTGCACGAGTGGGTGCTGGACGAGGCCGTGCTCAACCACGCCACGTTGGGCAACCAGCTGGTGGCCGAGGGCCTGGAGGACGCCGGCGAGCGGGGCGAGCGGCTGCGGCGCGAGGTCGGCGCGCGCATCCAGGCCACCAAGCTGCGCGAGTTCGCCACGCTGGGCGTGGTGCTGGGCTACCGCTACGACGACTCGCCGGTGATCGCGCCGGACGGCAGCGCCGCGCCGGCGCGCGACTTCATCAACTACGTGCCGTCGTCGCGCCCGGGCTGCCTGGCGCCCCATGCCTGGCTGCACGACGGCAGCTCGCTGTACGACCACCTCGGCTCCGGCTTCACGCTGCTGGCCCAGGGCGCCGACGAGGCCGCCATCGCCGCCGCCCGCGCCCAGGCCGGGCGCTGCGGCGTGCCGTTGAAAGTGCTGCAGCCCAGCGAGCCGGGCATAGCGAACCTCTACCCGACGCGGCTGACGCTGTTGCGCCCCGACCAGCACGTGGCTTGGCGCGGCGACGCCTGGCCGAGCGCGGGCACCGCGCTGCTGCAGCAGGTCACCGGGCAGGCGCTATGAGCACGGAGGAACAACCCATGGACACAGGGCTTCCACGCCGCGCCGGCACGGTGGGCGTGCATTCCGTCGATCGCTTCGTGTTCTCGGTGCCCGACCTGGAGCCGGCGCAGCGCTTCTACGCCGCCTTCGGGCTGGATGTGCGGCGCGTGGGCGAGCGGCTGGACCTGCACACCTTCGGCCATCCGCACTGCTGGGCGTCGGTGCACGCCGGCGGCGCGCCGAAGCGCCTGGAGTACCTGCGCTTCGGGATCTACGCGCAGGACGTGGACGCGCTGCGCCGGCGCATCGAGGCGCGGGGCCTGGGCTGCGAACCGCACCCGCTGTCCGACGGCGCGGGCCTGTGGCTGCGCAATCCCGACGGCACGCCGCTGCAGCTGGTGGTGGCGCCCAAGGTGGCGCCCGATGAGAAGTCCCGCGCCGAGCCCTGCGCCGAGGTGGCGCCGGCGCGCAGCCGCGTGGCGCCGGTGCGTCCGCGCCGGCTCTCGCACGTGCTGTTCTTCAGCCCCGACGTGCCGCGCATGGTGCGCTTCTGCACCGAGGTGCTGGGGCTGCGGCTGTCGGACGGATCGGGCGACCTCGTGGCCTTTCTGCATGGCGTGCACGGCAGCGACCACCACCTCGTGGCCTTTGCCAAGTCGCATGCGCCGGGCCTGCACCACGCCAGCTGGGACGTGGGCAGCTTCGACGAGGTGGGCTGCGGGGCCGAGCAGATGCGCGCCGCGGGCTACGACCGGGGCTGGGGCGTGGGCCGCCACGTGCTGGGTTCCAACTACTTCCATTACGTGCGCGACCCCTGGGGCAGCTGGGCCGAGTACTCCTTCGGCATCGAGTACGTGCCGCACGACCTGGACTGGCCGGCGGCGGACCACCCGCCCGAAGACTCGTTCTACGTCTGGGGCCCGGCGCTGCCGGACGATTTCATTCTCAACCATGAACAGCCCGTGGCCGGGCGCTGAAGGAGACCCCGCATGCGATTCATCGCTTTCCTCGACGACCAGGACCAGCCCGCGCTCGGCGTGCGCGTGGGCGCCGATGCGCTCCTCGACCTGGGCGCCGACGGCGGCCCCGCCTCGCTGGACGAGCTGCTGCGCCACGGCGAGGCGGGCATGCAGGCCGTGCGCGCCGCCGTGGAGCGCGGCCGCGCGCGCCGGCCGCTGGCCGGGCTGCGCTACCTCCCGCCGGTGCTCAACCCCGGCAAGGCGCTGGCGATCGGCCTGAACTACGTGGACCACGCGGCCGAGAGCAGCTTCGATCCGCCCAGGCACCCGGTCGTGTTCCAGCGCTACCGCTCCTCCTGGGTCGCGCACGGGCAGCCGCTGGTGCGCCCGCACGTGTCCACGCAGTTCGACTACGAGGCCGAGCTGGTGGCCGTGATCGGCAAGGCCGGGCGCTACATCCCCAAGGAGCAGGCGCTGGCGCACGTGGCCGGCTATTCGCTGTTCAACGACGGTTCCCTCCGCGACTACCAGCTGCGCACGAACCAGTGGCTGCTGGGCAAGAACTTCGACGCCAGCGGCGCCTTCGGTCCCGAGTTCGTCACCGCCGACGAGCTGCCGCCCGGGGCCAAGGGCCTGCGGCTGCAGTGCCGGCTCAACGGCCAGACGGTGCAGGAGGCCAACACGCGGGACATGATCTTCGACGTCGCGACGCTGGTGTCCGTGTGCTCCGAGGCGATGGCGCTGGAGCCGGGCGACATCCTCATCACCGGCACGCCCTCCGGCGTCGGCATGGCGCGCAAGCCGCAGCTGTGGATGCAGCCGGGCGACGTCTGCGAGGTCGAGATCGAGCGCGTGGGCCTGCTGCGCAACCCGATCGTGGACGAGGGCTGAGCGCGGCCCGTACCGGAGTGCCTGCGCCGGGTGCGGCACGCCTCCCGGCGCTCACGACAAGCAAGGAGACAAGACATGGACGAGACGAGGCGTCGCCTCCTGGCGCTGGCCCTGGCATCGCTGGCCGGGAGCGCCATGGCGCAGGGCCTGCCCAAGGGGCCGGTGCGCATCACGAGCACCTTCCCCACGGGCAGCGGGCCGGACACCGTGGCCCGCCTGGTGGCCGAGAAGCTGCAGGCGCAATGGAACCAGCCGGTGGTGGTGGATTCGCGGCCCGGCGGCGCCGGGGTGGTGGGCATCAACGCGGTGAAGGCCGCCCCGCCCACCGGCGCCGACCTGGTGGTGGTTGACGTGGGCAACCTCTCCATCAACCCGCTGATCTTCAAGAAGCTGGCCTACGATCCGCAGAAGGACCTGGTGCCCGTGGCGGTGCTGTACAAGACCACGTTCTTCGTCGCGGTGGCGGCCGACGGCCCGTACCGCACGCTCAAGGACCTGCTGGCCGCGATCACGGCCAAGCCTGGGGCGGTGCGCTACGGCTCCAGTGCGGTAGGCGGCCCCCTGCACCTGGCCTCGGCGCAGCTGCAGCACGCGCTGGGTGCCGACATGCTGCACGTGCCCTTCAAGGAGACCTCCCAGCTCTACGCGGCCGTGGCCACCCGCGAGGTGGACTGGGCCTACGGCAGCATTGCCACGGCCGGGCCGCTGGTGCGCGCGGGCAAGCTGCGCTTCCTCGCCGTGGGCGACCGCGCGCGCTCGCCGGTGCTGCCGGAGATCCCTACGCTGGAGGAGGCGGGCGGCCCCAGGGACGTGCACGCGCAGACCTGGGTGGCGCTGATGGCGCCGCAGGGCACGCCCGACGCCGTGGCGAAGAAGATCAACCAGGCCGTGAACGAGGCGCTGGAGCAGCCCGACGTGAAGGAGCGGCTGGCGGGCTTCGGCTTCGTGCCCAGCCCCGGGCCGGTGCAGCAGGTGGTGGACCTGATGCAGGGCGATCGCGCCCGCTACGCCGAGGTGGTGAAGCGGGTCAAGGTGTCCATCGAGTGAGGGAGCCGGCCATGGCACGCAAGGTCATCATCACCTGCGCCGTCACCGGCGCGGTCCACACGCCCACCATGTCGCCGTACCTGCCGCTCACGCCGCGGGACATCGCGGCGCAGGCCATCGAGGCGGCGCAGGCGGGCGCGGCGATCCTGCACCTGCACGCGCGCGATCCGGCCGACGGCCGCCCCAGCGCCGACCCGGCAGTGTTCGCGCAGTTCCTGCCCGCCATCCGCGGCGCCACCGATGCGGTGCTCAACCTCACCACCGGCGGTTCCACCAGCATGACGCTGGAGCAGCGGCTGGCCGCGCCGCTGCGCTTCAAGCCCGAGATGGCCTCGCTCAACATGGGCTCGATGAACTTCTCCATCCATCCCATGGCCGCGAAGCTCAAGGACTGGAAGCACGGCTGGGAACGGGCCTACGTGGAGGGCACCGAGGACACGATCTTCCGCAACACCTTCCGCGACATCCGCCGCATCCTGCAGGAGCTGGGCGAGGGCTGCGGCACGCGCTTCGAGTTCGAGTGCTACGACCTCGGCCACCTCTACAGCCTGGCGCACTTCGTGGACGCCGGGCTGGTCAAGCCGCCGTTCTTCATCCAGACCATCTTGGGCATCCTGGGCGGCATCGGCGCCGACCCGGAGAACGTGGGCTTCATGCGCCAGACGGCCAACCGGCTCTTCGGCGCGGACTACCACTGGTCCGTGCTGGCCGCGGGGCGGCACCAGATGCCGCTGCTGACCCATGCGGCCGTCATGGGCGCCAACGTGCGCGTGGGGCTGGAGGACAGCCTCTACCTGGGCCGCGGGCAGCTGGCCACCAGCAATGCCGAGCAGGTGCGCAAGATCCGCCGGCTGCTGGAAGAGCTGGGCCACGAGATCGCCACGCCCGCCGAAGCCCGGCAGATGCTGGGTCTCAAGGGCGCGGACCACGTGGCGTTCTGAAGCCGTTCAGCCGGCCGCCAGGGTGCGCGCGGCCTCCTGCGCGAGGGCTTCGGGGGGCGCCACCAGTGCGGCCGGAAGATCGGCCAATGCGGGGAGGGCGGAAATGCCCGCGCGGCCGGCGGCAATGGCGGCGGCCATGCAGCCCGGCAGGCTGCACTGGCGCTGGATCTGGTCGCTGCGCGCGAACAGGTCGGCCACCCAATCGACGAACACGCGCAGCTTGGCGCTCAGGTGCCGGTTGGGCGGATAGACGACGTGGATGGGCACCGACTCCGAGCACCAGTCCACCAGCACCGGGCGCAGCAGGCCCGCCGCGATGTAGGGCTGGGCCATGAAGGTGGCGGTGTTGACGATGCCCAGCCCGGCCAGCGCGGCGGCCAGCGCCGCACTGGAGTCATTGACCGAAACCCGGTGGCGGCCCTGCACCTCGTAGCGCTCCTCGCCGCGCTCGAAGACAAAGGGGTAGATGCGCCCGGTACGGGACGAGAAATGGTTGACCACCACATGCTCGCCCTGCTCGATGTCGCGCGGATGCTCAGGCGTGCCGTGGCGCTCCAGGTAGCCCGGCGTCGCGCACACCAGTGTGTGGAAGTTGCCGATGCGACGGGCCACCAGCGACTGGTCGGTGATCTCGCCGCCGCGCAGCACGCAGTCCACGTTCTCGCTGATCAGGTCCACCGGCCGGTCGGTCACGCCCAGGTCCAGCTGGATCTCGGGGTAGCGCGCATGGAAGTCCGGCAGCGCGGGGATGAGCAGCAGCTGCGCCACCGCCGTCCCGGCATCCACGCGCAGCCGCCCGCGCGGGTTCGCCTTGGCCCGCGTCATGCTGGACTCCAGCTCGTCGAGCTCGGACAGCAGGCGCTGCGCGCGGTCGTGATAGGCCGCGCCGTCGGTGGTCAGCGTCACGCGGCGCGTCGTGCGGTTGAGCAGCTTGGTCTGCAGCTGCGCTTCGAGCTGCTGCACCAGCCGCGTCACGGTGGGCTTCGGCAAGGACAGGGTGTCCGCCGCGCGGCTGAAGGTGCCGGCCTCCACCACGCGCACGAAGGCCTGCATCGCAAGCAACTTGTCCATCGCAAACCCCTTGACTGAAATCTCCCCGCAGGCCGTATTTGAACCGCGGATCGTGCACCGCATTGTTAGCGTGGCTGCAACAAAGCATGAGCGCTGCGCCGATTTATCGCCAGGGCGGCGCTGGCTATCGTGCAGGCCATTACCTTCCAAGCCGGTCCGCCCGCCATGAGCCTTTCCGATCCCTCCGCCGCTGCCATACCTTCGGTGCGCGAGGAACCGTTGTCCCTGCCCGGCATGGACGGCACGCTGGCGCTGCGCTGGAGCCTGCCGGCCGCCGCGCCCGTCGCGCTGGTGCTGCACCTGCATGCCGGCGCCTTCGTCGCCGGCACGCCGCGCGAGGGCGCGCGCGTGGCGGCCGTGCTGGCGGCAGAGGGTGCGCTGGTGGCCTCGCTGGGCTACCCGCTGGCGCCGCAGCGGCCTTTCCCCGAAGCGCTGGAGGCCGTGCATGCGGCGCTGATCTGGTTGCAACGTCAACGCAAGAAGCTGCAAGCCACCGGCTTGCCGCTGCTGCTGGCCGGCGAGGAGGCGGGCGGCAACCTGGCCGCGGCCGCCGCCCTGGCCGCGCACGACCGCGGCGTGCCGCCGCTGCACGGCCAGATCCTGCTGTCGCCCATGCTGGACGTCTGCACCGGCACCGCCTCGCAGCGTGACGCCCAGGCCAGCGCGGCCCATTGCCCCTGGGCCGAGGGCTGGCGGCAGTACCTGTCCTGCGCCAGCGACGTGCTGCACCCCTACGCGGCGCCGGGCCGCGCCCTGCGCCTGGCCGGGCTGCCGCCCGCGCTGCTGGTCAGTGCCGCCGACGACCCGCTGCGCGACGAGACCCGCGCCTACGCCGCCCGCCTGCGCGAGGCCGGCGTGGCGGTGAGCGAGGCGCGGCTCGACGGCCCCACCGGCTGGCCCGCGAGCTACCGCGACCCGGGCCCCGCCCCCTGGGCCGAGGCGCTGAGGCCGCACGTGCGCGCGTTCCTGCAGTCGTGTTGCGGCCAACGTCGGCCGCTGCACAGCGGCATACCGGACCGGGCCAGCGCCCAAGGCTGAACTTCCTTTTCCTGGCCCTCCCCCCGGCTGCGTTCGCGCAGCCGGGCAGGCCGGCCTTTGCCAAAAAACAAACCCAGGATCTCCACCATGAAGCTGTTCCATTCCCTGCGCCGCCGTCCCGCCCTGGCCGGCCTGTCGATCGTGGCAGCCGCCGTTGCCCTGGGCACCCTCGGCCCGGCCCTGTCCGGCCTGGGCAGCAGCCAGGCCGAAGCGCCCGCGCCCGAGGCCGTGGCGCCCGCGGCGGTGCCGGTGTCGGTGGCCGAGGTGGCGCAGCGCGAGGTCACCACCTGGGAAGCCTTCTCCGGCCGGCTCGAAGCCGTGCAGCGGGTGGAGGTGCGCCCGCGCGTGGCCGGCGCCGTGCAGGCGGCGCACTTCCGGGAGGGTGCCCTGGTGAAGGCCGGCGACCTGCTCTTCACGCTGGACCCCGCGCCCTATGCCGCGGAGGTCGAGCGGGCACAGGCCCAGCTGGCGGCGGCGCAGGCCCGGCTGGCGCAGGCGCGCAGCGAGCAGCAGCGCGCCGAGCGGCTGTGGGAGGAGCGCGCCATCGCGCAGCGCGAGTTCGACGAGCGCAGCCACGGGCTGCGCGAGGCCGAGGCCAACCTGCGCGCGGCCCAGGCGGCGCTGCAGTCGGCCCAGTTGTCGCTCACGTACACGCAGGTGCGCGCCCCGGTGGCCGGGCGCATCGGCCGCGTGGAGGTGACGCCGGGCAACCTCGTGGCCGCCGGTCCCGGCGCGCCGGTGCTGGCGACGCTGGTGTCCGTGAACCCCATCTACGCCAGCTTCGACGCCGACGAGCAGGTGGTGGCGCGCGTGCTGGCGGACGCCGGCGGCGGCCCGTTGCCGGCGCAACTGGAGCGCGTGCCCGTGCGCATGGAAGGGCCCACCCGCGCCGAGGGCCGGCTGCAGCTGGTGGACAACCAGGTGGACGCGCGCAGCGGCACCGTGCGGCTGCGCGCGGTCTTCGACAACCGTGACGGCAGCCTGATGCCGGGCCAGTTCGCCCGGCTGCAGCTAGGCCAGCCCCGCAGCGCCAGCGCCGTGCTGGTCAGCGAGCGCGCGGTGGGCACCGACCAGGACAAGCGCTTCGTCATCGTCGTCGGCCCCGACAACAAGGCCGCCTGGCGCGAGGTCCAGCTCGGCGCGGCGGTGGACGGGCTGCGCATCGTCACGCAGGGCCTGCAGGGCGGCGAGCGCGTGGTGGTCAACGGGCTGCACCGCGTGCGCCCGGGAACGCTGGTGGCGCCGCAGCCGGTGGCCATGGAGTCCCAGCCGCAGCGGCAGGCCAGCGGCGACGCCGCCCCGGGCCGCTCCTGAACGCCCGCCACCGGGGCCCAAGCCCAGGAGCCACCTCCATGAACCTGTCCAAATTCTTCATCGACCGGCCCATCTTCGCCGGCGTGCTGTCGCTGCTGATCTTCCTCGGCGGCCTGATCTCGCTGCGGGCGCTGCCCATCTCGGAGTACCCCGAGGTGGTGCCGCCCCAGGTGGTGGTCAACGCGCGCTACCCCGGCGCCAACCCCAAGGTGATCGCCGAGACCGTGGCCACGCCGCTGGAGGAGGCCATCAACGGCGTCGAGGGCATGCTCTACATGGGCAGCCAGGCCACCACCGACGGCCTGCTCACGCTCACCGTCACCTTCCGCCTGGGCACCGACCCCGACAAGGCGCAGCAACTGGTGCAGAACCGCGTGGCGCAGGCCGAGCCGCGGCTGCCGGAGGAGGTGCGGCGGCTGGGCCTGTCCACGGTCAAGAGCTCGCCGGACCTGACCATGGTGGTGCACCTGGTCTCGCCCGACGGGCGCTACGACGTCGATTACCTGCGCAACTACGTCCTGCTCAACATGCGCGACCGGCTCGCGCGCATCCCGGGCGTGGGCCAGGTGCAGAGCTGGGGCGGCGGCGAGTACGCCATGCGCGTGTGGCTGGACCCGCAGAAGGTGGCCGAGCACGGCCTGTCGGCCAACGACGTGGTGCGCGCCATCCGCGAGCAGAACGTGCAGGCCGCGGCGGGCGTGGTCGGCGCCTCGCCGGGGCTGCAGGGCGTGGAGCTGCAGATGTCGATCAACGCCCGCGGCCGGCTGCAGAGCGAGGAGGAGTTCGGCGACATCATCGTGCGCAGCGGCCCCGGCGGCAGCGTGACGCGGCTGCGCGACATCGCGCGCATCGAGCTGGGCGCGGCCGACTACTCGCTGCGCTCGCTGCTGGACAACGCGCCGGCGGTGGGCACGGGCATCTTCCAGGCGCCGGGCTCCAACGCGCTGGAGATCTCCGCCGCGGTGCGCAGCACCATGCAGGAGCTGCAGAAGCAGATGCCCGAAGGGGTCGAGTACCGCATCGCCTACGACCCCACGCAGTTCGTGCGCGCGTCCATCGAGTCGGTGGTGCACACGCTGGCCGAGGCCGTGCTGCTGGTGGTGCTGGTGGTGGTGCTGTTCCTGCAGACCTGGCGCGCCTCCGTCATCCCGCTGCTGGCGGTGCCGGTGTCCATCGTCGGCACCTTCGCGGTGCTGCAGGCGCTGGGCCTGTCGATCAACGCGCTGAGCCTGTTCGGCCTGGTGCTGGCCATCGGCATCGTGGTGGACGACGCCATCGTGGTGGTGGAGAACGTCGAGCGCAACATCGAGGCCGGCCTGACGCCGCGCGAGGCGACCTACCGCGCCATGCGCGAGGTGTCGGGCCCGATCGTCGCCATCGCGCTGGTGCTGGTGGCGGTGTTCGTGCCGCTGGCCTTCATCAGCGGGCTCACGGGCCAGTTCTACAAGCAGTTCGCCGTCACCATCGCCATCTCGACGGTGATCTCGGCCATCAACTCGCTCACGCTGTCGCCGGCGCTGGCGGCGCTGCTGCTGCGCAGCCACGACGCGCCGCGCGACGCGCTCACGCGGGCCATGGACCGGGTGCTGGGCGGGCTGTTCCGCGCCTTCAACCGCGCCTTCGGCCGCGGCGCGCAGGCCTATGGCGGCGGCGTGCGGCGCGTGCTCTCGCGCAAGGCGCTGGCGCTGGGCATCTACGTGGCGCTGGTGGGTGCCACGGCGGGCCTGTTCAAGACCGTGCCCTCGGGCTTCGTGCCGACGCAGGACAAGCAGTACCTCATCGGCTTCGCGCAGCTGCCCGACGGCGCCACGCTGGACCGCACCGAGGCCGTGATCCGCCGCATGGGCGAGATCATGAAGAGCACGCCGGGCATCGAGGGCTCGCTGGCCTTCCCGGGGCTGTCGATCAACGGCTTCACCAACAGCTCCAACTCGGGCATTGCCTTCGCCATGCTCAAGCCCTTCGACGAGCGCGGCGGCCCCGCGCTGAGCGCGCCGGCCATTGCGGCCACGCTCAACCAGGCCTTCTCGCAGATCGAGGACGCCTTCATCGTGATGTTCCCGCCGCCGCCGGTCAGCGGCCTGGGCACCACGGGCGGCTTCAAGCTGCAGCTGGAGGACCGCGGCTCGCTGGGCTTCGAGGCCATGGACGCGGCGGTTAAGGGCTTCATGGCGCGCGCGAGCCAGGCGCCGGAGCTCGCGGGGCTGTTCACCAGCTGGAAGGTCAACGTGCCGCAGCTCTACGCCGACATCGACCGCACCAAGGCGCGCCAGCTCGGCATCCCGGTGACGGACATCTTCGACACGCTGCAGACCTACCTGGGCAGCCTCTACGTCAATGACTTCAACCGTTTCGGGCGCACCTACTCCGTGCGGGTGCAGGCCGACGCGCCCTTCCGCGCCCGGGCCGAGGACGTGGGCCAGCTCAAGGTGCGCTCGGCCTCGGGCGAGATGGTGCCGCTGTCGGCGCTGCTGAAGCTGCAGCCCAGCTTCGGGCCCGAGCGCGCCATGCGCTACAACGGCTTCCTGTCGGCGGACGTCAACGGCGCGCCGGCGCCGGGCTGGTCCTCGGGCCAGGCGCGCGAGGCCGTCGAGCGCATCGCCCGCGAGACGCTGCCGCCGGGCATCGACTTCGAGTGGACCGAGCTGACCTACCAGGAGATCCTGGCCGGCAACTCCGCCGTGTGGGTGTTCCCGCTGGCGATCCTGCTGGTGTTCCTGGTGCTGGCGGCGCAGTACGAGAGCCTGACGCTGCCGGTGGCGATCGTGCTGATCGTGCCCATGGGCCTGCTGGCCGCGATGGCGGGCGTGCACTTCAGCGGCGGCGACAACAACGTCTTCACCCAGATCGGGCTGGTGGTGCTGGTGGGGCTGTCGGCCAAGAACGCGATCCTGATCGTGGAGTTCGCGCGCGAGCTGGAATTCATCGGCCGAACGCCGCTGCAGGCGGCCGTCGAGGCGGCGCGGCTGCGCCTGCGGCCCATCCTCATGACCTCGCTGGCCTTCGTCATGGGCGTGCTGCCGCTGGTGCTGTCCAGCGGGGCCGGGGCCGAGATGCGCCGCGCCATGGGCGTGGCCGTCTTCACCGGGATGATCGGCGTCACGGTCTTCGGCCTCTTCCTCACGCCGCTGTTCTACGTGCTGCTGCGCCGCCTGGCCGGCAACCGGCCGCTCAAGCATCACGGCGATGTGCCGCAGCTCGCGGTCCCGCCCGCTCACGCCGCCGGCGGCGCCCTCGGCAGCACGCAGCCGGCCATGCCGCTGTCGCGCCACGAATAACAACATGCCAAGGAACTGCCATGACCTCTGACCGCAGGCCCCGCATCCGCCACGCGCTGGGCGCGCTGGCCGCCGCACTCGTGCTCGCCGGCTGCGCCACCGCCCCGCCGGCCGTGGACACCGCCGCGCTGCAGCCCGTGCCTGCCGCCTTCAAGGAGGCCGCGCCGGGCCGCTGGACGGTGGCGCCGCCCGCCGATGCCCTGCCGCGCGGCCCCTGGTGGACGGTGTTCGGCGACCCGGTGCTGGGCGATCTGCTGCAGCGTGCCGCCGAGCGCAACACCTCGCTGCAGGCCGCCGCGGCGCGCCTGGCGCAGGCGCGCGCGCTGCAGCAGCAGGCGCAGGCCGAGCGCCGCCCCGTGATCGACGTGGCGGCCGGCGCCGTGCGCCAGACGCAGCCGCTGCCGGGCAACCCGCCCGCCACGCAGGGCAGCCTGGCGGGCCGGCTGAGCTGGGAGGTGGACCTGTCGGGGCGCCTGGCGCGGGCAGCCGACGCCGCGACGCTGGACACGCAGGCCCAGGAGGCGCTGCTGCACGGCACGCGGCTGGCGGTGCAGGCGGCCGTGGCGCAGAGCTACCTGGCGCTGCGGGCGCTGGAGGCCGAGCGCGCCATCGTGGCCGACACCGTCGAGGCGCACCGCGGCACGCTGCGCCTGACCGAGCGGCGCCTGGCGGCCGGCGACGTGGCCGAGCTGGACCTGGAGCGCGTGCGCAGCGAGCTGGCGGCCACCGAGTCCGACGCCCTGGCGCTGGAGCGGCAACGCCGCCTGCTGGAGCACGCGCTGGCGCAATTGCTGGGCGAGCCGGCTTCGGGCTTCGAGCTGTCGCCGGGAGAGGGCATCGACGCCCTGCGTTTGCCGGCCATTCCCGCCGGCGTGCCGGCCACGGTGCTGGCGCGGCGGCCCGACGTGGCGGCGGCCCAGCGCCGGCTGCTGGCGGCGCAGGCCCGCGTGGGGGTGGCGCAGGCCGCGTGGTTCCCCAGTCTCGCGCTCACCACCTCGGCCGGCACGGCCTCGCCCGAGCTGGGCGACCTGCTGCGCTGGTCCTCGCGGGCGTGGGGGCTGGGGGCGCTGCTGTCCTTGCCCGTCTTCGACGGCGGCCGGCGCGAGGCCGGCGTGGCGCAGGCGCGGGCCGATTTCGACACCGCGGCGGCCGGTTACCGCGAGCAGGTGCTGGTGGCGGTGCGCGAGGTGGAGGACGAGCTGGCGTCGCTGCAGCTGCTGCAGAGCCAGGCCGCGGCGCAGGACCGCGCCGTGGCGGCCGCGGCGCGCGCCACCGTGCTGTCCGGTGCGCGCTACCGCAACGGCATGATCGGACAGCTGGAACTGCTGGACGCCCAGCGCAGCGAGCTGCGCAACCGGCGCCAGGCGGTGCAACTGCGCGGCGCGCAGGCGCAGGCCACCGTGGGCCTGATCCGCGCCCTGGGCGGGGGCTGGGACGAGGGTTGATTCCAGTCGCGGGCATGACGGAATGACTTCACAGGCAAACGCAAACTGGAACGACTCCTGCAAGCACGGCCCCGCTCAGACGCTGACAAACGCCGTTACTGCCGCAACAGCCCCAGCATTCAAAGGTTTTGCCCTCGAAGCGGATCGTCCCCTTGTCGTGGCTTGCGGCGACCTATATCAAGGCGGCATCACTTCGACGTCATCTGCCGCACGAGGCGGCGCAACTCCCGCTCCCGGCGCTGCTCTGCGGCCCAATCCGCGCGAATGGCCCGCCACAGGGAGACCACCATGAGCAGGATCACCGCCGTGAACGGCAGCGCGAACACGATGGTGGCCGTCTGCACGGCCTTGAGGCCACCGGCCAGCAGCAGCGTGATGGCGATGCCGGCCACCAACACGCCCCAGGTGATCTTGACCAGGGCGGAGGGGTTGGGATGCCCTCCCGTGCTCATCATGCCCAGCACCAGCGTCGCCGAGTCGCCGGAGGTGACGAAGAACAGCAGCACCAGCACCGTGGCGACCACGGACAGCACCCGGCTCCAGGGCATGGCTTCGAACAGCGTGAACAGCGCCGTGGACACGTCCGCCTTGACCGCCTCGGCGATGGGCAGGCCCTGCCAGATCTGCAGGTGCAACGCCGTGCCGCCGAAGATCGCGAACCACAGGAACGCCGCGAGCGAAGGCGCCAGCACCGTGCCGAGCACGAACTCGCGGATGGTGCGGCCGTGCGAAACGCGCGCGATGAACAGCCCCACGAAGGGCGACCAGGCGATCCACCAGGCCCAATAGAACACCGTCCAGCTGCCCACCCAGCTGCTTTCGCGGAACGGCGTCATGCGCAGGCTCATGCGCACGAAGTCGCTGAGGTAGCTGCCCAGCGTGTTGGTGAAGGTGTCGACGATGGTGATCGTCGGGCCCACCACGAACACGGCCAGCGCCAGCGCGGCGGCGATGATCATGTTGAGGCCGGACAGCCACTTGATGCCGCGTGCCACGCCCGTGACCGCGGAAGTGATGAACAGCATCGTGGTCACGACGATGATGGTCACCTGCGCGGTCTCGCCCACCGGCAGCCCGAACACGGCCTGCAGCCCGCTGTTGATCTGCAGCGCGCCCATCCCGAGCGAGGCGGCGACGCCGAAGGCCGTGGCGATCACGGCCAGCACGTTGAACAGCGCGGAGAGCCGCTGCAGCGGACGCCATGGCAGCGCGTGCACCGACTCGCTGACGAGCGCCTTGCTGCCGCGGCGGTAGTGGAAGAACGCAATGGCCAGCGCCACCACGCTGTACACGGCCCAGGGGTGCAGCCCCCAGTGGAAGAAGCTGTAGCGCATGGCGGCATTGGCCGCCTCCGGCGTGCCCGCGCTGATGCCCGGTGGAGCCGCGGCGTAGTGCGAGATCGGCTCCGCGACGCCCCAGAACACCAGGCCAATGCCCATGCCCGCGGCAAACAGCATCGAGAACCAGGCCCGTAGCGAGAACTCCGGCTCGTCGTCCTCGTTGCCGAGCTTGAGTTCACCGTAGCGGCTGAAAGCCAGGAACAGGGCGAACAGCACCAGGGCCAGCACGACCCAGAGGTAGAACCAGCCGAAGTTGCGGCTGATGGTGGTCAGACTGGTGTCGAAGAACGCGCCAAGCGAAGCCGGCGACAGCACCCCCCACGCCACGATGGCGAGGATCAGACCCGCGGAAAGTGCCAATTGCATGCGATGCCTCCTGTGGTCGCCAGCGCGTCGTTCATTCGCCATGCCTGGCCAGCCGGCTGATCTGCAATCGGTGAGCCGGCATGGATGGCTGCGCAGGCCGCTGCGCTTCGGGACTTCATGGAGCGGCAGGCGAGGCCCACGGCCTGGCCCTTCGGCCTGGGCTGCGCCCGGGGGAATGCTAGGGGGCAGACCGGGTGTGGTCCAGGGTTGCTGCCGGGTGGTGCATGCCGGCGGCCCCAGGTCGTCGTGGAGCTAGACGGGCAGGAAACGATGGTTGCCGCGTCAATCGACCTCAGGTTAGCACCGGTGCATGCCACGGCGGCATCCGGAGCAGGCCTGGCGTGGTGCCTCGGTCCGGCACGGATCGATGAAGGCCGATGCCTTCAGCAGCTCTTGACACCCTCGTCGGCCCGGCAGGGTGGCACGCCCCTTGCCAAGGATTTTGGTTCGCGAGCTGGCCTCCCGGCTCACCAAGACGAACTCTGATGAACAGGACTCTTGTCGATGTGCGGCATTGCAGGTGAACTTCGCTTCGACGACACGGTGGCCGACGTGCGCGCCGTGCTGGCCATGACGGAAGCGCAGTCGCGCCGCGGCCCCGACAGCGAGGGCGTCTTTGCCATCGGGCCGCGCTGCTTCGGCCACCGGCGGCTGAGCATCATGGACCTGAGCCGGCGCGCCCACCAGCCCTTCGTGGACAACGCGCTGGGCCTGGGAATCGTCTTCAACGGCGCGATCTACAACCACCACTCGTTGCGCGAGGAACTGGCGGCGCGGGGCTACGCGTTCTCGTCCACCGGCGACACCGAGGTCATCCTCAAGGCCTGGCATGCCTGGGGGCCGCGTGCGCTGGAGCGGCTGCAGGGCATGTTCGCCTTCGCGCTGTGGGAGCGCGACAGCGGCATGACGGTCCTGGCGCGCGACCGCCTGGGCATCAAGCCGCTGTACTACACGCTGGACCAGCACCGCCTGCGCTTCGCCTCCGCGCTGCCGGCGCTGCTGGCCGCGGGCGGACTGGACACCGGGATCGATCCGGCCGCGCTGCACCACTACCTGTCCTTCCATGCCGTGGTGCCGGCGCCGCACACCATCCTGCGCGGCGTGCGCAAGCTGCCGCCGGGGCACTGGATGGCGGTGCATCCCAACGGCCGCTGCGACCTGCAACCCTGGTGGCGCCTGGACTTCACGCGCACGGCCGAGGACGAGCAGCGCCCCTTCGAGGACTGGAAGGAGCAGGTGCTGCAGGCGCTGCGCCGCGCCGTCGAGCGGCGCCTGGTGGCGGACGTGCCGGTGGGCGTGCTGCTGTCGGGCGGGCTCGATTCGAGCCTGATCACGGGGCTGCTGGCCGAGGCCGGCACGCAGGGGCTGCGCACCTACTCCATCGGCTTCGAGGCCGTGGACCGCGAGCCCGGCGACGAGTTCCGCTACTCGGACCTCGTCGCGCGCCACTACGACACCGTGCACGAGAAGCTGCACGTGCCCGCCGCCGAGTTGCTGCGCAGCCTGCCCGATGCCATCGCGGCCATGGCCGAGCCCATGGTCAGCCATGACTGCGTGGCCTTCTACCTGCTGTCGCAGGCCGTGTCGCGCCACAGCCGCGTGGTGCAGAGCGGGCAGGGCGCCGACGAGGTCTTCGGCGGCTACCACTGGTATCCGCCGCTGGCACAGCTCACCGACGCCGACCGCAGCGTGGATGCGTACCGCGAGGTGTTCTTCGACCGCGACCACGACGAGATGCGCTCGCTGCTGCAGCCGCAGTGGCTGGACGAGGACTACAGCCAACGTTTCGTCAGCCACCATTTCGCGCAGCCCGGCGCGGACAGCGCCATCGACCGCGCGCTGCGGCTGGACACCACGGTCATGCTGGTGGACGACCCGGTCAAGCGCGTGGACAACATGACCATGGCCTTCGGGCTGGAGGCGCGCGTGCCCTTCCTCGACCACGAATTGGTGGAGCTGGCCGCGCGCATCCCGGCGCGGCACAAGGTGGCGCAGGGCGGCAAGCACGTGCTCAAGGAGGCGGCGCGCGCGGTGATCCCGGCCGAGGTCATCGACCGGCCCAAGGGCTACTTCCCGGTGCCGGCGCTCAAGTACCTGCGCGGCGAGTTCCTGGACTTCGTGCGCGGCGTGCTCGACAGCGAGCGTGCGCGCGGGCGCGGGCTGTTCCAGCCGGAGGCGCTGGCGCGGATGTTCGAGGCGCCCGACAGCCACATCACGCGCCTGGGCGGCTCCAAGCTCTGGCAGGCGGCGCTGCTGGAGGCCTGGCTGCAGAGCCAGGGCCTTTGATCATTCCAACTTGTGGGGGACTCACCATGACCACGTTGCACTCTCAACATCTTGCCAAGACGCCGGCCACGCCGGGGGCGCTGCATGCGCACGGCACCGTGCTGCCCTTCGACCCCGACCGGCGGGGGCCGCCCACGCCCTGGGTCGATTGCGGCTGGGGCCGGCTGCTGTTCGGCCCGGCCTTCGAATCGCCTGCCGAGCTGGCGCGCGCCCTGCTGCAGGAGGCGCCCGACCGGCGCGACATCGCGCTGTATGTCGAATCGCCGCAGCTGGTGCTGGCCGAGGCGCCCAACGAGCTGTTCCTGGACCCCTCGCTGATGTTCCGCCGCCACCTCCATGCCGACGAGGCGATGGAGGGCCCGCCGCCCGGCGTGGCGGTGCGGCGGCTGTCCACGCGGGCCGACATCGGCGCCATCAACCGGCTCTACCGCATGCGCGGCATGGTGCCGCTGGACCCGAGCGTGGTGTGGGCGCGCCAGCGCGAGGACGCGTTCACGTACCTGGTGGCCGAGGACGAGCGCTCGGGCGACGTGGTGGGCGCGGTGCTGGGCCTGGACCACGCGCTGGCCTTCGGCGACGCGGCGGGCGGCAGCAGCCTGTGGGCCCTGGCCGTCGATCCGCAGACGCGGCTGCGCGGCGTGGGTCAGGCGCTGGTGCGCCACCTGATCGCGCACTTCGCGCTGCGCGGGCGCGGCTTCCTGGACCTGTCGGTGATGCACGACAACCGGCAGGCCATCGCGCTGTACGAGAAGCTGGGCTTCACGCCGCTCACGGGCTTCGTGGTCAAGCGCAAGAACGCCATCAACCAGCATCTCTTCGATGGCAACAACGACATCTCGGGGCTGAACATCTATGCCCGGCTGATCGTGGACGAGGCGCGCCGCCGCGGCATCGGCGTGGACGTGATCGACGCCCCGGCGGGCATCTTCAAGCTGCGCCACTTCGGCAACGAGATCCAGTGCCGCGAGTCGCTCACGGACCTCACCGGCGGCGTGGCGATGACCTGGTGCCAGGACAAGCAGCTCACGCTGCGGCGCCTGGCCGCCGTGGGGCTGCAGGTGCCCCGGCAGCAGCCCGCGGGCGACGCCGCGGCCAACGCCGCCTTCCTGCGCGAGCAGGGCTCCGTCGTGGTGAAGCCGGCGCTGGGCGAGCAGGGCAAGGGCATCAGCGTGGACATCCGCGACGAGGCGGCGCTGGAGCAGGCCGTGGAGCGCGCGGCGCGCGAAGGCGGGCCGGTGCTCCTGGAGCAGTTCTGCCAGGGGCAGGACCTGCGCATCGTCGTCATCGGCTACCGCACGGTGGCGGCGGCGATCCGGCGCCCGGCCGAGGTGCTGGGCGACGGCCGCTCCACGGTGCGCGAGCTCATCGAGAGCCAGAGCGCGCGCCGCGCCGCGGCCACCAGCGGCGAAAGCCGCATCCCGCTCGATGACGAGACCGAGCGCTGCCTGGTGCAGCAGGGCTTCGGCTGGGACAGCGTGCTGCCCGAAGGGCAGGCGCTGCAGGTGCGCAAGACGGCCAACCTGCACACCGGCGGCACCATCCACGACGTGACGGCGCAGTTGCACCCACGCCTGCGCGAGGCGGCCGAGGCCGCGGCGCGCGCGCTGCGCATCCCGGTGGTGGGGCTGGACTTCCTGGTGCCGGCGCCGGACCAGCCGGAGCACGTGATCATCGAGGCCAACGAGCGACCGGGCCTGGCCAACCACGAGCCGCAGCCCACCGTGGAGCGCTTCGTGGACCTGCTGTTCCCGGAGACGGCTCGATGAGCGAGGGACCGCGCCTGCTGCCCATCGATGCCGCGCGGCTGACCGCCACGTTGCTGGAGCTGCTGGCCATTCCCAGCCCGGCCGGGCTGACCGACGAGATCGTGCACTACACCGGTACGCGGCTGGACGCGCTGGACATCCCGTACGAGCTCACGCGCCGCGGCACCCTCCGCGCGACGCTGCGGCGCAGCCTGCCCGAGCGCCGGCGCCACAGCCCGGCCTGCGCCATCGTGGCCCACCTCGACACGCTGGGCGCGATGGTGCGCGAGGTGAAGCCCAACGGCCGGCTGGCGATTGCGCCCATCGGCACCTGGTCCAGCCGCTGGGCCGAGGGCGGGCGCGTGACCGTCTTTACCGAGCGCGCGCGCTACCGCGGCTCGGTGCTGCCGCTCATGGCCTCGGGCCACGTCTTCAACGAGGCCATTGACAGCCAGCCCATCCGCTGGGAGCAGCTGGAGCTGCGCGTGGACGAGCGCATCGCCTCGGCCGCCGACGTGGCGAAGCTGGGCATCCAGGTCGGCGACTTCGTGGCCTTCGATGCGCAGCCCGAGGTGCTGGACAACGGCTACATCGTCTCGCGCTTCCTCGACGACAAGGCCGGCGTGGCGGCGTTGCTGTGCGCGCTCGAAGCGGTGGTGAAGTCGGGCGTGCCGGTGCCCATGGACTGCCATGCCGTCTTCACGCTGACCGAGGAGGTGGGCTCCGGGGCGCGCGCGGTGATCGACGCCGATGTGAGCGAGGTCATCGGCGTGGACATCGGCCCCATCGCCGCGGGCCAGGGCGCGGGCGAGGAGGGCGTGACCATCCCGCTGATGGACTCGGCCGGCCCGCACGACTACCACCTCACGCGGCGGCTGCTGGCGCTGTGCGCGGAGCATGGCATTCCGAGCCACCGCGACGTGTTCCGCTTCTATCACTCGGACGCGGGCGCCGCCGTCAGCGCGGGCGCCGACGTGCGCACGGCGCTGCTGTGCTTCGGCACCGATGCCACGCACGGCTACGAGCGCACGCACCTGGACTCGCTGGTGCGCTTGGCACAGTTGCTGGCGCTCTACATCCAGAGCGGTCCCACGCTGCGCGAGGACCGCCAGCGGCGGCTGGAATCGGTTCAGGAGTTCTCGCACCAGCTCGACCCGGAGCAGCTCGCGCGTACCGACACGCCGCTGCCCGACCCGGGCGAGCTCGTCGCGCGTGGCGATCCGCCGGTGCCGCCCGGTGGATCGAAATAGGCAAGCCTGGCAAGGGAAAACGCCCGCGATGCCGACTCCGCGGTCAGGCTGATGGCGGTGGGAACGCTCGAAGCGCAAGGGCATGGCGCTGTTGCAGGCCGCACTCAACGACCCTGACGAGGAGGTGCGGCAGGCAGCACGGCTGCAACTGGAGCGCAACCGGCCCAGATGAGTCGGCAACGACGCGGCCCGGGCCAGGCTGGGCTGTCCTTGACGATGCCTGCAGGCGTTGCGCTCCCGTTCCGTAACGTTCTGGACCACTTGCCTGGCGCCACCGTGGCATGGCGTGACAACACCGCGGCTGACAGCCTGTCAACGTGCGGCGCACCTTCGGACATCCACCAAGCTTGACTCGCCGACCGTCGCCATAAGGTTAGCGTTCTACGCAAAACGGGTGAGCCGGCATCCGCTCCCGTCTTGCGTAGTTCTAACCCGGAGTAGGCGACATGAAGGTAGCAACACACAGGCCGCGTCACGTTTTCCTTTGGCGCGCTGGCGGGCTCACGCTGATCGCGGCCGCAGTGCTCACGGCCTGCGGCGGCAGCGACGACGATGGCGGAGGACGTGAGATCGCACTGTCCGTGGAGTCCTCCCCCAGCCCGCAGTGGGTCAGCGGCGGCGACGCCCTGGTGAAGGTCACGGGTGACGTGCCCGCCGGTGCCAGCGTGCGGCTGAGCGTCAACGGCACCCCTGCCAACGCCACGTTTGCGGCCGACCCGGTGGACGGCAAGCCCGTGGCGCTGGTCACGGGCCTGGCCGACGGCGGCAATGAACTGGTGGCCGAGCTGGTGGAGGCCGGCGCGACCAGCCCCAGCGGGCGCGCGACGCTGCAGCTGACCAACAGTCCGCGCAACGGCCCACTGTTCAGCGGCCCGTACGAGACGCCCTTCGTCTGCCAAACCGACACCTTCCGCATCTTCGCCGACGGCCCGTTCCTGGGTGTGCCGCTGGATGCCAACTGCTCGGTCACCACGCGCGTGGACTATGTCTACCGCAACAATGCAGGCAGCTTCATGGCACTGCCCTCGACCAGTGCCGTGCCGGCCGACGCGGCCAGCACCACCACGAGCGACGGCCGCACGGTGCCCTACATCGTGCGGCTGGAAACCGGCACCGTGAACCGCGCCATCTACCAGACGGCGGTGCTTCACAACCCGGCCGCCGAGGCCGATCCCTCGCCCACGCAGCGCCCGTCGGGCTGGAACGGCAAGCTCGTCTACACCTTCGGCGGCGGCTGCACCGGCGGCTGGTACAGGCAGGGCAACAGCACCGGTGGCGTGCTCGACGACCCGATCCTGCGCCAGGGCTATGCCATGGCCTCGTCCTCGCTCAACGTGTTCGGCAACAACTGCCAGGACCTGACGGCCGCCGAATCGATGGCGATGGTCAAGGAGCGCTTCATCGAGGCCTACGGCCGGCCGCGCTACACCATCGGCTGGGGCTGCTCCGGCGGCTCCTACCAGCAGCACCAGATCGCGGACAACTACCCCGGGCTGCTCGACGGCATCCTGCCCGGATGCAGCTTCCCCGAGGTGATGTTCGCCACGGTCTACTCGATCACGGACATGCGTCTGCTGGGCAACTACTTCACCAACACCGCGCCGGGGGCCTTCACTGAAGAGCAGCAGCGCCAGGTGGCGGGCATCCTCAAGCTCGAAACGATGTACACCGACACGGTGTACCGCGGCGCGCTGCGCATCGCCCCGGACGAGTACTGCCCAAGCGTGCTGCCCGAAGGCCAACGCTACAACCCGACGACCAACCCCACGGGCGCGCGCTGCAGCGTGTACGACCACACCGTCAACGTGCTGGGGCGCGATCCGGCCACCGGCTTCGCGCGCCGGCCCCTGGACAACGTGGGAGTGCAGTACGGGTTGCAGGCGCTCAACGCCGGTGCCATCACGGCGGACCAGTTCCTCGACCTCAACGAGCGCATCGGCGGCTACGACGTGGACGCCCGCTTCCAGGGCCCGCGCACGGTGGCGGACGTCGAAGCCACGCGCGCCGCGTACCAGACCGGGCGGCTGACCAGCGCGGGCGGCGGGCTGCGGGACGTGCCGATCATCGATTACCGCGCCTACAGCGACGACAACGCCATCGGTGACATCCACCTGCGCTACCACTCCTTCTCGATGCGCGAGCGACTGGTCAAGGCCAACGGCGATGCCGGCAACCAGGTGATGCTGGTGGAGGACTTCCGCTACGGCTACTACGCCAGCAGCAGCCCGTTGCTGCTGAAGGCACTGGCGGAGATGGACAAGTGGATTGCCGCCATCCAGGCCGATACCGGCAGCGGCACGCAGCACGAGAAGGTGGTGCGCAACAAGCCCGCGACGCTGCAGGAGGGCTGCAACACGCGCGACGCCAGTCCCACCTTCATTGCCGAGCCGCAGCACCCGACCCAGGGCCAATGCGCGCAGCTGTACCCGGTACCCCCGGCGCCGCGCGCCGTGGCCGGCGCGCCGCTGGCGTCCGACGTGGTCAAGTGCGCGCTCAAGCCGGTGACGGCGACGGACTACGCCGTGAGCTTCACGGCCGAACAGTCCCAGCGCCTCAACGCCATCTTCCCCACCGGCGTGTGCGACTGGAGCGTGCCCGGCGTCGAGCAGCAGGGACTGCGCGGCACGTGGCTGAAGTTCTGATTCGGCCGCCGTCGTGAACCGGCCATCCATGGTGAGCAGGGCCAGCGCAGCCTGATCACCGGCCATCCCGAAAAGCCAGGCCGCGCGGGCTTCCCGCGCGGCCTGGTTCCGTGAGGGGAAGGCGCAAGCCACATAGCTTGCATGGACAACATACCGGCCTCATTTCCCATACCAAGACAACTCGCCCTCCCCGGGCACCTTCTGGCCAGCCCGCGAAGGGAAAGGGCCTCTGTGTTCCCCAGTGCGGCTGTTGAAGGCAATGGGAAGAAAAGACAGGCGAGGCAGCGGCAGGGATGGAACTTCGGGAAACGCTGGCTCAGGTATGTTGTCGTCAATCCCGCCCAGCAACGATGTCGTTGCGTCTGCATCGCCTGGCCATGCGCACGAGCCGATCTCGCGGGCCGTACCGGCTCAATGCAGCGACGTCCGCTCCATCAGCTCGTTGAGTTCCCAGGACGTCACCGACCCGTCCGGCGGATCGTCGCTCAGCACCACGCCGATCTGGCCGATGCGCGTCATCAGCTTGAACTCGCCGATGCCCATGCCCAGCACCATCTGCACGGCCATCGAGCCCGGCACGCCCTCGTCAAAGGGCGTTTGCGCCTCATTGGGGGCAAAGCACACGATGTCGTACTTGCCCGCCTCGTCTTCGCTGGGCCTGGCGATGAAGCGAATGGCGTCGAACGCCACTTCCTGGCCGGCGAACTGCATGGTGCCGAAGCTCGAAATCACGTCCGCCGGCACCGGCGGCTTGAAGGCGCAGACCGTCAAGCTCGCAGGCAAGACCGGAGCGGCGTCAACCAGTGCCAGCACGGCATCGATGGCGTCCACGTTGCAGCCGCAGGTGATGGCGAGCTGGATCAGGCCGCCGTCCGGCACCGGCGCCTGCGTGGCCTCGACGCCCAGGCGCTCGTCAACCTCGCGGACGGCGGCGTCCAGGGTTTCCATGGCCGTGGTGACCTGGGTGACCACCTCGTCCCATCCGGCATCCTCCGGGGTGCACGACAGCGGCGCACGCAGCACGTCCGCCTGATCCAGCACGGTTTGCCAGAAATTGGCTGCCTTGGCGTGGTCCATGGAAATTCCTCTTGCGCGCCTTGCGACGCCTTGATCCGTTGACGAGGCGCGAAGGATACGCCGTGCGGCAGTCGATCCAGAGCGGACGCAACGGTCGGCCAGCCACCCCTTGACCCTGCGCCCACGCGCTGCTTCCTTGAACCGTGTCGCCGCGCGAGTAAGGTTCGTGCCCTGCTTGCAGGAGGTCTGCATGGCCTACCCACTCCACCCTCGCTGCCTGCCCATCAAGCTGGACAGCACCTCCAATGGCGAGTTCGCCCCGGTGCCGTTGGGCGCCACCGCGGTGCAGGCCCGCGCGAGCGCGGCAGCCGCCATCGACGACGCGGTGCGCCGGCTCGGCGTGTCCAGGCGCGACTACCTCGTGTCCCTGCTGGGGGCGGCGGCCACGCTGGCCGCCTTCGACCGCGCGTTCGCCGGCGCCGGTTCGCACGGCGGCCGCTACGTGCTCCCGGCGCAGGCGCCCTTCGAGCTGACCGCGGCGCAGGAAGCCATCGGCGGCGACGAGTTCATCTTCGACGTGCAGTTGCACCACGTGAACCCGCGGGGCGCCTGGCGCCGGCGCGCCGGCCCGGACGCGCTGCGGAACTTTCCCAACAGCGCCTGCGGCAAGGCCGACCACGTGGAGTGCTTCTCCAGCGGCGCGCTGCTCAAGGACGTGTTCCTGGACAGCGACACCGCCATGGGCGTGCTCTCGCACGTGCCGGGCGGGGCCGACACCAACCCGCTGGACTTCGAGGCCGCCAGCGCCACGCGTGCCGCCGCCAAGGCGCTCGACGGCACCGAGCGGCTGCTGCTGCACGGCCGCTGCATGCCCACGCTGCCCGGCGAGCTCGACGGCATGGACGCGCAGGCGGCCCGCTTCCCCGTGGCCGCGTTCAAGACCTATACCCAGTTCGGTCCGAGCGACGGCCCGGCCGGCTTCTTCCTGGACGACGACCGCTTCGGCACGCCGTTCATCGAGCGTGCCCGCAAGCTGGGCGTCAAGCGCATCGCCGTGCACAAGGGACTGCCCTTCGGGGCGCGCGGCATGGAGTACTCCATCGCCCGCGACATCGGCCCCGCGGCCAAGCGGCATCCGGACATGGCTTTCCTCGTCTACCACTCGGGCTTCGATCCCGGCATGCGCGAAGGCCCCTTCGATCCCGACGCCCGCCTGGGCGTGGACGTGCTGCTGCGCTCGGTGCAGGAGGCGGGCAACCCGCCCAACGTGTTCGCCGAGCTCGGCAGCACCTGGCGCTTCGTCATGCGCGACCCCGACCAGGCGGCGCACCTGCTGGGCAAGCTGCTGCTGGTTTTCGGCGAGGACCGCATCCTCTGGGGCACGGATTCCGTCTGGTACGGCAGCCCCCAGGACCAGATCCAGGCCTTCCGCGCGTTCCAGATCAGTCCCGAGTTCCAGAGCCGCTACGGCTACCCCGCGCTGACACCGGCGATCAAGCGCAAGGTCTTCGGGCTCAACGCGGCGCGGGTGTACGGGCTGCAGCCCGAGGCCCTGCGCCGCAAGCTGGACAAGGACCCCGTGCAGCGGCGCAAGACCGAATACCTCAACGACCCGCAGCCCACCTTTGCCACCTACGGCCCGCGCAACCGCGCCGAGTTCCTGGCGTTCAGGCGCTGGCAGGGCGAGCTGCCGTAGCGCACGCAGGCGCCTCAGAGCCAGCGCGTCACCACCGCAACCACCACCGCCGTCGCCACGCCGTTGAGGCTCATCGCCAGCGCCGCGAAGGCCACCGTCTCCGGCCGCGTCTGCAGCACCCGGGCCACGCCGATGGCGTGTGCCGCCAGCCCCAGCGTGAAGGCGCTCACCCGCTCGTCCTCGATGCGCAGCCGCCGCAGCAGCGGCGCGCACAGCAGCGTGCCCAGCACGCCGGTGGCCACCACGGCCATGGCCGCCAGCGCGGGCACGCCGCCCGCGCGCTCGGCCGCCGCCATGGCGATGGGCATGGTGGCGGACTTGGGCGCCAGCGACAGCGCCACCTCGCGCGGCGCGCCCACGGCCCAGGCCAGGCCCAGCGTCGCCAGCACCGCCGTGAGGCCACCGGCCAGCAGCGCCCCCAGCAGCGGCAGCGCCAGCCGGCGCAGCAGCGCGGCCTGGCGGTACAGCGGCACGGCCAGGGCGATCACGGCCGGCCCGGCGAGCCAGCGCAGCGCCTGGGTGGCCTGCGCATAAACCGGGTAGTCCGTGCCGCTGAGCAGCAGCAGCGCCACCACCAGCGCGGTGCCGGTGAGCACCGGCAGGCACAGCAGGTGATGGCCGCTGCGCCGGTACAGCCCCACCGCCAGCGCGTAGGCCGCCAGCGTGCACAGCGGCCAGGCCAGCGTGGCGATCATGGCTGCCGGCGCCGCAGCAGGCGCTGCAGCGTCCAGGCCGTCACCCCCACCGTCAGCAGCGTGGCGACCACCGCGGTCAGGATGAACACGCCGGCATGCCGCGACAGCAGGCCCACGTACAGGCTCACCGCGGCCACCGAGGGGATCAGCAGCAGCATCAGGTGGCGCAGCAGCGGGGCCGTCACGGTTTCCAGGCTGTCGGGCACGCCGCCGCGCAGGCACAGCAGCGCCAGCAGCATCAGCAGGCCCAGCACCGAGCCCGATACCGGCCAGCCGGTGTGCTCGACGATGGTGTCGCCCAGCCACTGCAACGCGCCCAGCAGGGCGGCGGCGGCGAACAGTTTCAGCAGGCGCAGGCCGCCGGGGGCCTGG
Organism: uncultured Azohydromonas sp.; assembly: GCF_937926365.1. GTDB lineage: Bacteria > Pseudomonadota > Gammaproteobacteria > Burkholderiales > Burkholderiaceae_C > Azohydromonas. Next base: position 38,524 of record NZ_CALAOH010000088.1, read on the forward strand.
GCCCTGGATGCGGCCTTCATCGGGGCAGCAAGAAGGTGCTGGCCTCCTGCACGGAGGCCGCACGGCCCTGGCCTGCCACCTGGGTGACTTCGAAACGGATGTGCTGCGTGCGCTCGCTCAGCGCCGCGGCGGCCTCGGCCGGCAGGCGCACGCTCACGGGAATGGAGCGCTCGGCAGCGGGGGCCAGCTCCAGCTCGGTGTCCCCGGCCACGGCCAGGCCGGGCAGGCCCGAGGCGGCGATGCGGTAGCGCTGCGGCGCCTCGGTGGCGTTCATCACCAGCACGCGGTAGACGTTCTCCACCGCGCCGTCGTCCACCATGCGCGCCATCACGCCGCGGTCGCGCACGACGTTCACGCGCAGCGGGTCGCGCAGCGCCAGGCTGGCGGTGAAGGCCACGCCCACGGCCAGCAGCAGCGCGCCGTAGACCAGCACCCGCGGCCGCGCCACGCGGCGCCACATCTGCGCCTTGCCCAGGCCCTGCTCCAGCCCGTTGACCGTGGCGTAGCGGATGAGCCCGCGCGCGTAGCCCATCTTGTCCATCACCTTGTCGCAGGCGTCGATGCAGGCGGCGCAGCCGATGCACTCCATCTGCAGCCCGTTGCGGATGTCGATGCCGGTGGGGCAGACCTGCACGCACAGCGTGCAGTCGATGCAGTCGCCCAGGCCCAGCGCCTTCGGATCGGCGCTGCGCGCACGCGAGCCGCGCGACTCGCCGCGTCGGCTGTCGTAGCCGATGATGAGCGAGTCCTTGTCCATCATCGAGCCCTGGAAGCGCGCGTAGGGACACATGGTCTTGCACACCTGCTCGCGCAGGAAGCCGGCGTTGCCGTAGGTCGCCAGGCCGTAGAAGAAGACCCAGAAGCTCTCCCACGGGCCCAGGCCCAGCGCGAGCGCGGAGGCGCCGAGCTCGCGGATCGGCGTGAAGTAGCCGACGAAGGTGAAGCCGGTCCAGAGGCTCAGCGCGATCCACGCCGCCTGCTTAGCTCCCTTGCGAACGAGCTTGCGCGCGCTCCACGGCGCTTGGTCGAGCTTCATGCGCGCGATGCGGTCGCCCTCGATGCGCCGCTCGATCCACATGAAGATTTCCGTGTAGACCGTCTGCGGGCAGGCGAAGCCGCACCACATGCGCCCGGCGATGGCGGTGAAGAAGAACAGCGCGAAGGCCGACAGCACCAGCAGCGCGCTCAGGTAGATGAAGTCCTGCGGGTACAGCACCAGCCCGGGCAGGTAGAAGCGCCGCGCGTCCAGGTCGAACAGCACGGCCTGGCGGCCGTTCCAGCTCAGCCAGGGCAGCCCGTAGAAGATGAGTTGCGTGATCCAGACCATCACCCAGCGCCAGCTGGCAAACAAACCCTTGACGCTGCGCGCGTAGACCTTGCGCTGGGCCTCGAACATGGACGCCGGGCGGCGCGTGGCGTCGTCGGCCGGCTGGATGGGAATGACGCGGGACGGGGAACTCATGCGGGGCTCCGGGCGTGCGACAACGGGGAGCGGGCGTCGCCGGTGATCGGACGCAGAAGGGACAGGAACTGGATTTCGCCGGTACGGCGTGCGCAACCGCTGTCTTCACCGGCGAGCACGGCCTCGCTGCCCACGGCCTGCTGCTCGGCCTGCACGGCCGACTGGGCCAGTTCGAGGAAGCGCGAGCGCAGCTTGAGCAGCGCCGCGGTGTCCTGGAGGAAGCGGCCCGCCTGCAAGCCATCGCGCAAGGCCGCGCGGTTTTCCATGAGGACCGCGTCCAGCCGCTCCAGGGCGGCACGGCGCGCGGCAACCCCTGCGCCGCCGTGGGCCTCGGCCGCGGCCGAGGCGGCGCGCGCCACGCCGAGGGCCATGCCGCATTGCAGGGCCAGCCGCTGCGGCAGCAGCTCCCGCATCAACAGCGCGCCGTTGGCGTGCAGCAGCTCGTCCTCGCGGAAGTGCACCTGGTCTAGCCGCAGCGCCGCCGCGCGGATGCTGCGCAGGCCGGCGGTGCCCAGGTCGGGGGTGCGCGTGAGGCCGCTCTCCTCGCTGCCAAGCGAGACGACGGCGAATTGCTTCAGTCCCTGGAAGGCCACTGGCACGGCCACGGCATAGCCGTCGTGCTGCAGGTTGGCGACCCAGGACAGCCGGCCGCTGAGCTTCCAGCCGCGCGGCGTCTCGATGCCCTGCACCGGCAGCGGCGTGCCGTGGGCCAGATGCGCGAAGGCGCCGGACAGGCCGGTGGCACCGGCCAGCCGGCCCTCCTCCACCGCGGGCAGCAGGTGCTCGCGCAACGCCACGTTCTGGCTCAGCCGCAGCACCTCGATGAAGCCGCGCTGGGAGTACAGGACGAAGCCCGCCGCCAGCGACTCCGAGCACACCTCGGCCAACGCATCCACGGCCTCGTCGAGCCCGATGCTCTCCTGCAGCAGGCCGGCCTTGGCCAGCAAGGGCAGCAGCGCCGTGGCGTGCCGGGTCGTGCGGTCCAGGCTGGGGGCGTGCTCCCACAGCCACTGGCGGCAAGGAAGGGACAGTGCCGTGACGGCGGAGAGGGTGTCGTGCATGGGTCCGGGCGGGTTCCTGCGCGGCGCCTTTCGATGGGGCAGAAGGCCGCGCCGTGGGCTTGAGACGCCGGACTGTGCCCGGACAAAACTGATTTGGTAAGGCTCAAAAACCGCCTCAAACGACCGTATCAGATCCGGTTTTCGGGGCCATTTGCCGCGTAGACCGGCAGATCAGTACAGTGGTCCGCCATCGAGAACGGAGCAGATCAGGAGCCGCGCCATGAAGCGCTACGAGCAGTACGCGGACGAGATCGCCGAGCTGATACGCACGCAGGTACTGCGCTCGGGCGACCGGCTGCCCTCGGTGCGGCAGGCCAGCAGCAGCCGCAAGATCAGCCCCTCCACGGTGTTCGAGGCCTACTACCTGCTGGAGGCGCGCGGCCTGATCCAGGCCCGGCCCCGCTCGGGCTACTACGTCAACGCGCTGCGCAGCTTTGGCGCCAACGAGCCCGCGACGGCGCAGCCGGCCGCGCAATCGAGCCACGTGGAAATCAGCGAGCTGGTGTTCCAGGTGCTGGGCTCGACGCGGCAGCCCGACGTGGTGCCGCTGGGCTCGGCCTTTCCCAGCCCGCAGCTGTTCCCGCTGGAAAAGCTCGCGCGCAGCCTCTCGCCGGCCATGCGTGGGCTCGCCCCGCAGCGCATCGTCGAGGAGTTGACCGAGGGCAGCGAGCGGCTGCGGCGGCAGATCGGCCTGCGCTACGTGGTGGAGGGCACGGGCATCGACGCCGGCGAGATCATCATCACCAACGGCGCCATGGAGGCGCTCAACCTGTGCCTGCAGGCCGTCACGCGCCCGGGCGACGTGGTGGCGGTGGAGTCGCCCACCTTCTACGCCGCGCTGCAGGCGCTGGAGCGGCTGCAGCTCAAGGCGGTGGAGGTGGCCACGCACCCGCGCCACGGCATCGAGCTCGACTCGCTGGCGCAGGTGCTGCAGCAGCACCCGGTACGCGCCTGCTGGTTCATGCCCAACTTCCAGAACCCGCTGGGCAGCCTCATGCCCGAGGAGAACAAGCGCGCGCTGGTGGAGCTGCTGGCCCGGCACGAGGTGCCGCTGATCGAGGACGACGTCTACGGCGAGCTGTACCACGGGCTGCGCCGGCCGCCGCCTTGTAAAGCCTTCGATCGCCAGGGCCTGGTGATGCACTGCAACTCCTTTTCCAAGTGCCTGGCGCCGGGTTACCGGGTGGGCTGGACCGCGGCGGGACGCTTCGCCCAGAAGGTGCAGCGGCTCAAGCTGATGACCTCGCTGGCCACGGCCGTGCCGACGCAGGAGGCGCTCTCCGACTACCTGCAGCATGGCGGCTACGACCGCCACCTGCGCCAGTTGCGCCAGACGCTGGCCGACAGCCAGACGCGGGCCCTGCGCGGCATCGCGAAGCACTTTCCCAAGGGCACGCGCGTGACCCGCCCGGAAGGCGGCTACTTGCTGTGGGTGGAGCTGCCCGAGCAGGTCGATGCTTTGAAACTGCACCGCCTGGCCTCGTCCCAGAACATCAGCCTGGCGCCCGGCCACCTCTTCTCCGCCGACCGGCGCTTTGCGCACTGCCTGCGGCTGAACTACGGCCAGGCCGGCGACGCGAGGTTCGACGACGCCATCCGCACCATCGGCCAACTGGCCTCGGCCCAACTCACGGCCTGAGCCTTTTCAAGCCCTGCCATGACTGCAAACCAGCACCGGCCTTTTCACAAGCCCAGGGCCCACGGAGCCCGTCTCTTCCTCGCCGCCGTGCTCGGTGCCCTGTGGTCGGGGCCCGCCGCCCCCCAGGGCGCCGGCGGGCAAGCCCCCGACACCATGGCGCAGCGCATGCAGGCCTGCACGGTCTGCCACGGCAAGGAGGGGCGCGCCACCAACGAGGGCTACTTTCCGCGCATTGCCGGCAAGCCGGCCGGTTACCTCTACAACCAGTTGCTGAACTTCCGCGAGGGACGCCGCCACAACGCCACGATGGCCTACCTGGTGGAGCACCTCTCGGACGACTACCTGCGGGAGATCGCGCAGCACTTCTCGACGCTGGACCTGCCCTATCCGCCGGCACAGACCATCGGCGCTGCGCGCTTGCAGCTGCAACTGGGCGCGGCGCTGGTGCAGCGGGGCGATCCGGGCCGCGGCATCCCGGCCTGCGTCGCCTGCCATGGCCAGAAGATGACCGGTGTGGAGCCCGCCATGCCGGGCCTGGTGGGGCTGCCGCGCGACTACGTCATAGGACAGCTGGGCGCCTGGAGAACCGGCCAGCGCCGCGCCGCCGAACCGGACTGCATGGCCAGCATCGCCAAGCGGCTGAGCCCGCAGGACGTCAGCGCCGTGGCGGCTTGGCTGTCTTCGCAGACGCCGCCGGCCGACAGCAAGCCGGCACGGCAAGCGAAGCTGCCGCTGCCCCTGGAGTGCGGGAGCGGCCTGCAATGAGGATCACGGTGGCAAAAGCGAAGCGGAGCGGGCTGGTCCTGGTGGCCGTCCTGGCGGCCTTGGCGGCGCTGGTGTGGTGGCTCAACGTGCGCGGCGAAGCGCCCATCGCGGCGCAGCGCTCCGGCGGCGCCGTCGATGCCGCGGCCATCGCCCGGGGGGCTTACCTGGCGCGGGCGGGCAACTGCATGGGCTGCCACACGGCCCGGGGCGGCGCGGAGTACGCCGGCGGACGCGGCATCGAGACGCCCTTCGGCGTCGTGTACGCGCCCAACCTCACCCCCGACCCCGAGACCGGCCTGGGCGCATGGACCGAGGCCGAGTTCTGGCGCGCCCTGCACCACGGCCGCTCCAGGGACGGGCGGCTGCTGTACCCGGCCTTTCCGTACCCGAGCTACACGAAGGTCACGCGCGAGGACTCGGCGGCCCTCCATGCCTTCCTGCAGAGCCTGCCGCCCGTGCACCAGCCCAATCGGCCGCACGAGCTGAGGTTTCCCTACAACCTGCAGGCCTCGCTGGCGGTGTGGCGGGCCCTGTTCTTCCGCGCGCAGGCGTTCCAGCCGGACCCGGGCCAGACCGCGGAGTGGAACCGGGGCAGCTACCTGGTGCAGGGGCTGGGCCACTGCGTCGCGTGCCACTCCAGCCGCAACTGGCTGGGCGCCACCAACGGCGACGACGAGCTGGGCGGCGGCCTGATCCCCATGCAGCACTGGTATGCGCCCTCGCTGACGGCGGGACACGAGGCCGGCGTCGGCGACTGGAGCACCGAGGAGATCGGCGCGCTGCTGGCAACCGGCTTCTCCCCGCGCGGCACCGCCATGGGACCGATGGCGGAAGTGGTCTACCGCAGCACGCAGTACCTGAGCGCGCAGGACGTGCGCGCGATGGCGGTCTATCTCAAGGCGCTGCCGCAGGCCAGCGTGGAGAAGGAACTGGTCGAGCCCGCCCCGGCCGACCTCATGCGCCTGGGCGCGAAGGTCTATGAGGACCGATGCGCCGCCTGCCACGGCGACCGCGGCGAGGGCGTGGCGAAGGCCTATCCGCCGCTGGCCGGGAACGGGGCGGCCACGATGGAGTCGCCCAACAACCTGATCAAGGCCGTGCTGCACGGCGGGTTCCCGCCCGCCACCCAGGGCAATCCAAGGCCCTTCGGGATGCCGCCGTTCAAGCAGGTCCTGTCGGACGGCGAAGTGGCTGCCGTCGCAACTTATGTGCGGCAGTCCTGGGGCAACCAGGCGGCGGCCGTGTCTGCCTTGGACGTCCACCGGGCGCGCTGACAGGCGACGCCGCCAAGGGGCTCGACGGCCGGCTCAATCCTGGGCCGCGGCTTCTGCCTGGCGGCAGGAACGCATCGGCACGCGGCTGAGATCGTCGCTCAGGTTCACGAACTTGCGCATCAGGCGCAGGAAGTCGCGCTGCTCCTGGGCATCGAGCCGGGCCAGCAGCGCCTTCTGCATGGTGGGGCGGTCACAAGTCCAGCACCAGCCGCGGCGACTTCGAGCGTGAGCAGCAGGGCGTGAACTGGTCGTTGGCCGCCTGCTCCTCGGCCGTGAGGTAGGCGTCGCGGTGGTCCACCTCGCCCTGCAGCACGCGCGTGAGGCAGGTGCCGCACACGCCCTGCTCGCACGAGACCATGATCTCCACGCCCGCTTCCGACAGGGCCTGCGTCACGGTCTTGTCCGGGGCGATGGTGATGACGCGCCCCGAGCTCGCGAGCTGCACCTCGAAACTGCCGTCGTCCGCGCGCGGCGCGGCGTCCGCGCCGGCGAAGAACTCCCAGTGCAGCTGCTCCTCGCCCCAGCCCTGCGCGCGGGCCGTGGCCAGCACCGCGTCCATGAAGCCCTTGGGGCCGCAGACGTAGAGGTGCGTACCGGCCTCGGGCTGGGCCAGCACGGCGTTCAGGTCCAGCTGTTGCGCCGCGGCGCCGTCGTCGAAGTGGAGCCGCACCCGGCCGGCGAAGGGCGCGCCCTGGATGCGATCGACGAAGGCCATGCGCTCGCGCGAGCGCGCGGCGTAGTGCATCTCGAAGTCCGCGCCCATGACGGCCAGCCGCTCGGCCATGCACAGGATCGGCGTGACGCCGATGCCACCGGCCAGCAGCAGGCTCTTGCGAGCCTCGTGCGCCAGGGCAAAGTGGTTCTTCGGCGCGCTGATGGTGAGCGTGTCGCCCTCCTTCACGGCGTCGTGCACGGCCACGGAGCCGCCGCGCGAGGCCGGGTCGCGCAGCACGGCGACGAGGTAGCGGTGCGTCTCGGCCGGGTCGTTGCACAGCGAGTACTGCCGCACCACGCCGCCGGGCAGGTGCACGTCCACGTGCGAGCCGGCGGAGAAGCCCGGCAGCGCCGAGCCGTCCGCGCTCACCAGCTCCAGGCTGCAGATGTCCTTGGCCTCGTCGGTCTTGCGTGCCACGCGCACGCTCAGGGTGGCGGCGGCGCTGCTCATTGCGCCGCCTCCGCCACGGCGGCCTGCGCCGGCGGGGCTGGCTGCGCTTGCGGGGCCTTCTCCGCGGCCAGCAGCCGGTCGATGACGCGGCGCGACTGCACACCGCCGGCGTCGATGTTGAGCATCAGCAGCTTGCGATCGGGCCAGGCGCTGAGGTTGAGCTGCTGGCGCTCCAGCATCTCCATGTCCTCGGCGAACACCTTGCCCTGCCCCTCGCGGATCGCGACCGTCAGCGCCGGGTCCTGCGCCTTGAAGTTGCGCGCCATGCCCCAGAAGTAGTGGTGCGAGGTCTCGGTCTCGGGCGTGATGAAGTCCACCACGATGGCGTAGACCTTCTTGTCCGCCGGCGCGTCATAGCCGCCATGGCCCTGCAGCGCCACGCCCACCTCGATCATCACGTGCGTGGGCGGCGTGAAGTGGCAGATCTGCCAGCGGTCCACCGGCTGGTTGTCCGGCAGCCCATGGCCGCGCAGCGCCAGCTTCCAGAACGGGGGCGCCTCCGGCACGTTGTCCATGAAGCGGCTGGTGGTGACGTGGTCGCCTTCCACCTTCGTGGTGCACGGCGTCTCGTCGATCTCCTTCTGGCCGATGGAGGTGGAGTGCACGTAGGTCTCGTGCGTGAGGTCCATCAGGTTGTCGATCATGAGCCGGTAGTCGGCCTTGACGTGGTACAGCCCGCCGCCGTAGGCCCACTCGGGGTTGTTGGCCCAGTGCAGCTCGGGGATCAGCGCCGGATCGGCCTTGTCCTTCTCGCCCGGCCACACCCAGATGAAGCCGTGGCGCTCGACCACGGCGTAGCTCTTGATGCACGGGAAACCGCGCACGCGCTGGCCCGGCATGGCGATGGCCTTGCCCTCGCAGCCCATCTCCAGCCCGTGGTAGCCGCACACCAGCTTGCCGTCGCTCACGTAGCCCAGCGACAGCGGCGCGCCGCGGTGCGGGCAGAAGTCCTCGACGGCCGCGGGCGAGCCGTCGGCCTGGCGGTAGAACACGATGGCCTCGTTGCAGACCTTGCGGCCCAGCGGCTTGCCGTCGATTTCCTCGGGCCGGGCGGCCACGTACCAGGTGTTTTTCAGGAACATGCTCAGTCCTTCAGTGGAAGTGGTTGGCGCAGGAATCGGCTGCGCGGCCGAGCGTCAGTGCGCGGAGGACAGACGGGAGAGTGCCGGGGGCGCCGCGCGCTGGCCGGTGGCCAGCACCGCGCACAGGGCGGCCAGCAGCGGCAGCGCGTAGGCGTAATAGAGCGCGGGGGCCTGCCAGCCGCCGTCGAGCAGCACGCCGGCGCTCAGCGGGGCCAGGATCGCGCCCAGGCGGCCGATGCCGATGGCGTAGCCCATGCCGGTGGTGCGCACCGCCGCCGGGTAGGTGGCCGGCGCGAAGGCGTAGAGGCCCGCCATCGAGGCGAAGATGAACAGCCCGATGCCGAAGGCCGCCGCGAAGGCCAGGCCCAGGGAACCCGACACCAGGCCGAAGGCGGCCATGCACGCGGCAGTCAGCAGCAAGCTCAGCGCCGTGAGGCGGGCCAGCTTCATGCGCACCGCCAGCACACCGAACAGGCTGCCGCCGACGATGCCGCCCAGGTTCAGCAGCACGCCGCCGGTGACGCCCTGCTTGGCTGACAGGCCCGCGGCGACCAGCAGCTTGGGCGTCCAGCTCAGCGCGAAGTAGAAGCTGAACATCAGCAGGAAGAAGGCGCCCCAGATCAGCAGCGTCGGCCGGGCCAGGCCGTTCTTGAACAGGCCAGCCACGGCATTGCCCTGGTTCACTTGGCCGGCCGCGCGCACGGGCAGCTGCGACAGCTCCGCGCGGCCCATCTGGCGCAGCAGCCGGTTGAGCTTGTCCAGCGCGCGCTGCGGGCGGCGGGCGACGAGGAAGTCCACGGACTCGGGCAGACGCCACAGCACCGCGGGGATCATGACCGCGGTGGTCAGGCCGCCGAAGACGAACACCGAGCGCCAGCCGTACTGCTCCAGCAGCCACGCGGCGATGAGCCCGCCGATGGTGGCGCCGATGGGATAGCCCGTGGCCTGCAGCCCCACGCAGGTGCTGCGCCACTTCAGCGAGGAGAACTCGGCCGTGATGACGCTGACGCTGGCGAGCATGCCGCCGATGCCCACGCCGGTGAGCGCGCGCAGCAGCGCCAGCTGCGTGGCGTCCTGCGCCAGCGCCGACAACAGCATGCCCGCGGCGATGTCGAGCAGGCACAGCAAAATGACCCTCTGGCGCCCGATGCGGTCGGCCAGCGGGGCCACGAACAGCGAGCCCGCGGCCATGCCGAACAGGCCGGCGCTGAACAGCGTGCCGAGCTGGGCGCCGCTGAGCTTCCATTCGGCGGCGACGCTGGAGGCGGTGAAGGCCATCACCAGCACGTCAAAGCCATCAAGCATCACCAGCATCACGCAGATGGCGACCGCCATCCACTGGAACCGGCTCATGGCGCCCTCTTCCAGCGCCTTGTGGATGTCCAACACGAACTTGCTCCTCACAGGGGGGCGGCTGGCCCAGAAGCGGCGCGCCCAGGATGACCGCCCACCATCGCCGTCCCGGGCGGGACAGCTTCAATCAGTACACGGAATGTCATTCAGTGTACTGATCGACAATCTGTTTGAGAAGAATCAAACTCCTAGGGAATTCCCTATACAGGTGCTGGACTCCGGTTCAACGTGATGGCAGGCGCGGCGCTGCCGTGGGACGGGTTCGAGCGCCCATCCAGGCCGGTCTGCCCTGGGCTCGGCGCGCGGCGCGCACCTTCTCGATTTCGGCGTGGAACGCGCTGACGGCGTCCTCGCCGATGTCCTTGACGTACTGGTCGGCCACGGGCTTGACCATGTCGCGCATGCGGGCGCGCTCCTGTATCGACACCTCGGTGACCACCACGCCTTTCTTCCTCACTTCGGCCAGCGCCTTGGCTTCCATCTCGCGCGAGACCCGCCGCTGCTCGACGCGCGCCTCGGCCGCGGCGTCCGTGATCAGCTTGCGCTCGTCGGCCGAGAGGCTGCCCCAGGCTTTCTTGCTCGCCAGCACCACCAGCGGGTTGTAGACGTGGCGCGCGGTGGACAGGTGCTTCTGGACCTCGTCGAAGCGGTTGGTTGCAAAGGCCACGATCGGGCTGTCCTGCCCGTCCACGGCGCGGCTTTCCAGGGCGGCGTAGATCTCGGTGAACGCCATGGGGACGGCGTTGGCGCCCAGCGCCTTGAACGTGTCGATCATCAGCGGCGCCTGCAGGGCGCGCAGCTTCAGGCCGCTGAAGTCCTCCGCCTTGGCAATGGGGTGGCGGTTGTTGGAGAGGTTGCGGAAGCCGTGGTCACTGACCAAGCCGTTCCCAGGCCACGAAACCGAAAACGACTGCTGGCGGCTCGAATACGCGCGTCTTCGGGGCGGTGAGCAAAAGGTATGTCCATGCTCAACGGCAATAATGCCCGCTGAAAACATTTTGCGTTGAGGAAGTAATCATGCCGAGCAAGAAGATCGTGGCCTCCAAGAAAGCCGTTCGCAAGTCCGCAGCGAACAAGGCGGCGCCCGCCGCCAAGAAGACGGCCGCCAAAGCAACCCCGCCGGCAGCAGCGGCGACCTTCCGCGTGAAGATCGACTTGGCCGCGCTGGCCATCGGCGCAAAGACGATCAAGCAGCTCGCGCGCGCGGTGAACAAGCTGGCGCAGACGCTGGCGAAGATGGAAGACGCCGGCAGCGTGTCGCTGGAGGCCCCCGTGACGGGCAAGGTTGCCAGCCTCGTCACGCAGGACGCCAAGGCGGCGCGGCGTTTCGGCATGGAAGAAGGTCGTGCGCCGCGCGGCGCGAAAGCGGCCACGCCGGCCGCCAAGAAAGCCACCGCCAAGAAGGCGGCGACGAAGAAGGTGGCCGCCAAGGCTGCACCGGCTGAAGCGGCCGAGACGTCCGAAGCCAAGACGCCGGCAGCGAAGGGTGGTGCCGCAACGAAGGCAGCCACCAAGAAAGCTCCGGCAAGGAAGGCCGCGCGCAAGAAGGCGGCCAATGCCGTGGCCGAGCCTCGGAATGCCGCTGCGCCGGTTGAGCCGACCGCCGCCGAAAACCTGGCCGCTGAATCCTGATTCCAGTTTGCAATTGCCGGTGAAGTCATCCCGTCATGCCCGCGTAGGCGCCTGCTGACCGGGATGCCGCCCGGAGTCCGTGGACACCCGCCTTCGCGTCCGCTGGCGCAAGCCGGCCTGGCACCCAGAATGCCCATGGCAGCGCAGCCGATGGCGACTGCGTCCGGCCGTACCTGGACCGGCGCTGCCGGATGCCGTGATGGACTTCTGAATGGAGGGTGAGCGCGTGACGATGCCAGCGCAAACCGTCGCAAGACCCGCCTCGGGCCGGGTGCTGCTGGGGTGCGTCCTGCTGTGCGGATACGGCCAGGCCGCGGCGGCCGATGACGCGGCCGCCGCGTGCCGCACCATCGCCGACGACGCGCAGCGCCTGGCCTGCTACGACGCGCGCTTCGGGCCAGCGGCACAGGCCCCAGCGCCTGTTCCAGCCGTCACCGAGCCCGCTGCCGCAGCCCGCCCCGAGGAGGCGCCGACGAGGCCCGGCAGCTGGCTCGCCCGGCTGTGGGACCTTGATCCCGAAAGTTCGAGGGGAACCTTCGAGCTGCGGCCACACCAGGCGAGCTACGTGCTGCCCCTGCGCTACTCCACCCGCCCGAACTCCCGGCCCTCCAGCCCGGCGCCGGGTCACTCGGTGTCCGAGCCACTGGGGCTGGACCACACCGAGGCCAAGTTCCAGTTGAGCCTCAAGCTCAAGGTGGCCGAGAACCTGATCGGTGATAACGGCGACCTGTGGTTCGGCTACACGCAGCAGTCGAGCTGGCAGCTCTACAACAGGTCCATCTCGTCACCGGTACGCGAGACCGACCACGAGCCGGAGCTGATCTTTTCCTGGCGCACCGGTGTGGAGGTGCTGGGCTGGCGCTGGCGGCTGCTGAACCTGGGGCTGGCGCACCAGTCCAACGGACGCGGCCAGCCGCTGTCGCGCAGTTGGAATCGCGCCTACGCGCTGTTCGGGCTGGAGCGCGGCGACTACTCGCTGCTGGTGCGGCCGTGGAAGCGGCTGCGCGAGGGCAGCAACGATGACAACCCGGACATCGACCGCTACATGGGCTCCGGCGACGTGCGGCTCGTGTACATGCGCGGTAGCCATGTGCTCTCGGCGCTGGGGCGATTCGGCCAGAGTGGCCGCGGCCTGCTGCAGCTCGATTGGGCGTTTCCCGTGGTGCCGCGGCTCAATGGCTATCTGCAGCTCACGCACGGCCATGGCGAAACCCTGATCGACTACAACCACCGGCAGACCACGCTCGGCGTGGGCGTCCTGCTGCTGCCGTGGCAATGACGTTGGTCGTCCGGCGAAGGAGTCGCCTGGACAAGGCCGCCTCCGCTCCCCGCCTCCTGGAAGTTGATACTGCAACCGTACCGTCCCTTCGTCAACTGCGCCCATGAACGCCTGGACAGCAGCTTCCGCGTGCCGGCCTGCCGATTGCCATAGAGCCGGCTACCAGGTGTGCCCTGCTGCTGTTCGCCCTGCTCCTGGCCTTCGCCGAGCCGGCGTCCACGCTGCGGGCCTGCGCGTGAACAAGGAAGCGACATGGAACGATGCAGCCATTCAACGTCCAACCGGCCGCGGGCGGATGCCGGCGCGGCAGGCCCCCGGCCTCTGCGCGTAGCGGTGGTCATCGCTGCCGCGGCCTCTTGTGCCGCTTGCGCCCAAGTGCCCCCGGCCAGCACGCCGCCGGGCGACGACAAGTCAGGCAAGACCAGGGTGCTGGAAGCCGGCGCACGCTTGCTGCAGGGCCAGGCGCCGCTGCGGCCCATGGACATCTATCTCGTCGGGTTCCATCCGATGAGGGACGATCCGTCGCACCAGATGGAAGCGCACCACTACTGCCACCAGGTCAACGAGGACTTCGCGCAGTGCACGCTCTTCGATGGGAACACCGCCCAGGCGCGCCTCAACGGCATCGAGTACATCATCTCGGAGAAGCTGTTCGCGACCTTGCCCGAGGCGGAGCGCAAGTACTGGCACCCGCACAACGGCGAGATCCTTTCCGGCCAGCTCGTCGCCCCCGGCATCCCGGAGGTGGCGGAGAAGGCGCTGATGAAGTCCAAGCTCAACAGCTACGGCAAGACCTGGCATGTCTGGGACACGGGCTCGTTCGGCAAGGCCGGCGACCAGCTCCCGCTGGGGCCTTCGATGCTGGCCTGGTCCTTCAGCCGCGACGGCGAGGCCGTGCCAGGATTGGTGGAGCAGCGCGACAGCCGCATGGGCCTGGACAGCAAGGCCAAGCGCGCGGACCGGGCCGAGCTGACCGGGCTGGCCAGGCCGCAGTCCGGCGTGGACGACCTCAAGGGGCGGTTCGGACGGCCGACCACCGAGATCCCCGGCGTGATCGACGCCGGTGCGGCCACCGCCGCACCGTCCCGCGCCCCGATACGCTGACGTCACCGCAGCCCATGGTCATTGCTCACTCATTCATGCGCACGACGCAGCGCTTCCACGAATGTCGTGGACAGCCGTGACGGCCGAGGCGAGCGGCGCAGGACCGCCACGAACTGGAGCTGGTACATGCACTCGGGATGCTCCACGCGCTCGATCAGGCCTTCACGCACGAAGGAGGCCGCGTAGTGGTCCGGCAGGAAGCCGATGTAGCAGCCTGACAGGATCAGCGTGAGGACGGCCTCCTGGTCGCTGACGGTGGCCTGCCGCCGCAGCCTGAAACGGTGGGTTGCCTCCATGTTGGGCGAGTGGAAGGCGAGGCCCACGTAGTCGTGGTCCTGGAGTTCCTTCCAGCCCAGGTCCTGGTGGCGCGTACCGAACAGCGGATGCTGCCGGCCGCAGTAGAGGTACATCGTCTCCCCGAACAGCTCGATATACGCCAGGCTGTCCGACCTGCGGTGGTCCGGCACGATGCCGACTTGCAGCCGCCCGTCCATGACGCCGGACTCGATCTCGTTGAGCGTGCCGCCCTTGACGTCCAGCAGCACCGCGGGCGCCAGGCGCCGGAAGTCGCGAATGGCCTGCCCGATGCGGGCTTGCGGGTTGGTGACGGTCTTGTCGAACAGTCCCAGGGAGAGCGTACCGACCAGTTCCGCATGCAGGTCGCGCACGTCGGTACGGAAGGAGTCCAGGGCCTCCAGCAGGCGCAGCGCGCCTTCGTAGACACGCTGCCCGTCAGCGGTGAGCGCGAAGCCCGCCCGGCCCCGGCGGCACAGCAGCAGGCCCAGCCGCTCCTCCAGGTCCTTGACGTGGCGGCTCACCGTGGAGCGGCCAATGTTGAGCTCCAACTCGGCCGCGGCCAGGCCGCCGCACTCGACCACGGCCTTGAAGATGCGCAGCAGCCGGATCTCCGTGTCGCTCACCTGTCCAAGCAGGGCTTTCTTGACCATGAAGTTTCAATCAACTGCAAGTAAACGGCGATAGAACGTAATTTATTAAAACAGAAGCGCTGTCCAGAATGGCCATGGCTCAACACGACAGCAGCCTTGCCATGGACCTCAGCGACCTGCCCCGTTCTCCGCTTCTGCCCACCGCGGCGCAGCTCGAAGCCCACTGGATGCCCTTCAGCGGCAACCGCCAGTTCAAGAAGGACCCTCGCATCCTGGTCGAGGCGCAAGGCTGCCATTACCGCGACGCCCATGGACGCCAGATCTTCGACGGCCTCTCGGGCCTGTGGACCTGTGGCCTGGGCCACGGCCGTCCCGAGATCGCCGAGGCCGTCTCGCGCCAGGTCGCCAGGCTGGACTACGCGCCGCCGTTCCAGTTCGGCCAGCCGCTGGCCTTCGAGCTGGCCGAGCGCATTGCCGGGCTGATGCCCGCCGGGCTGGACCATGTCTTCTTCGTCGGCTCAGGATCCGAAGCCGCCGACACCTCGCTGAAGATGGCGCGCGCCTACTGGCGGCTCAAGGGCCAGCCCTCGAAGACGCGCCTCATCGGCCGCGCCAAGGGCTATCACGGCGTGAACTTCGGCGGCATCAGCGTGGGCGGCATCGGCGGCAACCGCAAGCTCTATGGCGAGGGCCTGGCTGCCGACCACCTGCCGCACACGCTGCTGGCGAGCAACGCCTTCAGCCGCGGCCTGCCCAAGACGGGCCGCGAGCTTGCCGACGAGTTGCTGGAGCTGATCGCGCTGCACGACGCGTCCAACATCGCCGCCGTCATCGTGGAGCCCTTCTCGGGCTCGGCAGGCGTCATCGTGCCGCCCGAGGGCTACCTGCAGCGGCTGCGCGAGATCTGCACCCGGCACGACATCCTGCTGATCTTCGACGAGGTGATCACGGCCTTCGGCCGCACCGGGGCGTGGACGGCATCGGAGGCTTTCGGCGTGACGCCGGACATCCTCAATTTCGCCAAGCAGGTGACCAACGGCGTCATACCGATGGGCGGCGTGGTGGCCCGGGGCGAGATCTACCAGGCGTTCATGGATGCCGCGGGGGCCGAATACAACATCGAGTTCCCCCACGGCTACACCTACTCGGCGCACCCGGTGGCTTGCGCGGCCGCGCTGGCCACGCTGGATGTGCTGCGCAACGAAGACATGCCGGGCCGCGTCCGCAACCTGGCGCCGTACTTCGAATCGGCGGTGCACGGCCTGCGCGGCTCGCGTCACGTGCTGGACATCCGCAACTACGGGCTCGCCGCCGGCCTGACCATCGCGCCGCTGCCGGGCGAGCTGGCACGCCGGCCCTTCGAGATCGCGATGCGCTGCTGGGACAAGGGCTTCTACGTGCGCTTTGGCGGCGACACGATCCAGCTGGCGCCGCCCTTCATCAGCGACACGGCGCAGATCGACGCGCTCGTCGGCGTGGTCTCCGAGGCGCTCGCGCAGCAGCCCTGAGGCGCCGCCCTCGATCCGCGCATTCACCTGGTCATCCATGATGGCCAGTCCCTGAGCCAGATCCGCATCGGTGACGACGCAGCTAGCCGCAGCGCGCCGCGCCGTCTCTACTTCAGCGGCAGCTCGCCCTGCGCGCGCACGGCCGCCACCTTCCTGGCCGCCTTCTTCTGCACGTCAAGCACATGCTTGCCCAGCGCATGGCGCAGCCGGTCGTTGATCACCAGCTGTTCGTAGGGGACCCTGTGCTTGTCGAGCTGCAGTTGGGAGGCCAGCACGCGGAAGTGGGCCGTCCGGGTGAAGGAGGCCCAAAGGCCCTCGCGCTGCTCGCTGGCGGCGCGCGAATACTGCTTGAAACCCTCCTCGCCGGCGAGCTCGTACTCGTGGCGCTGAGCCTCGGACTCCTGGCGTTCCGCGCCACGCGGGGGCCTGGCTGCCTTGGCCCGTGCCGGAGCGGGAGCGGAGGCTGGGGCGAGGGCCGCCGGTTTGACCGTGGTGTCCTCCAGCTCTGCCGAAGGCACCGTCCACCCTTCCTCCAGCGCCTTCATCAGTAGCCGTCCCGGGTAGCGGATCTTCTTGCCGCCGGCGGTGGCCATGCGATGCCGGACGAAGTCGATGGCACCCTGCAGCCGCTCGGGCGTGTACTTGTCCGAGTTCGCCGTGATCGCCTGGATGTCCACCGCACCGATGCCGAACTCGCCCCGCAAGGTGTCGTAGATGGTCTTGCGGGCCTCGGTCTGGTGCATCACCTGCGCCACCATCGAGCCCTGCTGCTCCCTGAAGATGAAGCGGATGTGCGACACCTTCTTGGAGCCCGGCACGTTCTTGGTTTCGTACTCGACGAACAGATCGGAGAACTCGTTGATCTGCGCCAGCGCCACCGCGAGCCCGAAGCGGCGGAACTGCTTGAACTCGTCCATGTACTTGGAGCTCTGCGCGCCCATCCAGGCACGCGCTTCCTCCAGCGTCAGCCATTCGGTGGGCGAGCCGCGGAAGGCCACGGACTTGAGCTTCTCGTACAGGCTGTGGGCGAAAGTGGAGGTGAAGGCGGAGGTGGTGCGCAGCGACAGCAGCGTGTAGCCGCGCGGATCCTTGTGCAGCTTGCGGATGGCCGGGTCGAACTTGAAGTAGACGCGACCATTGGCCACGCCCACCAGGCCCACCAGCGGGATCGAGACGAAATCCGCGTTGCCGCCGTGATGGCCCTCCGGCCGCTCGCGCGTCACGACGATGCTGGTCTTCTGCGCCTCGCGCAGCGCCTCCTTGAGGTGCTTGTGATTGCGGCTGGCGTAGTTGATGAGGAACTTGAAAAGGTCGATGTCGCAGTCGAACTCCAACTGCTCCACGGGCGCGCTGCACGCCAGGTAGTGCATCACGTTGAGGCCGCGGCGCGTCAGCACGCCGACCTCGGAGATGTCCACGAAGACGTTGTTCTTCGGAAACGCGATGTCGCTCTCGGCGTCGGCAATGGTTGCGGTGCGTCCCTTGCGGCCGATGGTTTCTTCGAAAAGAAGCAGCGCGTACTGCTCGCCGCCGACCGCCCCGACGGGCTTGATTTCGGCCATGGTCCTCGGTCAGCTGTTGAACGAAGGCGGCAGGCTAGTAGCAAGGTGCGAGTCGGTCAACATCCCATATCACTTTGCCTGTGGCCTGCAGGCCGCTCGCCGTGCGTTCAGGTGAGTAGATGCACGGCCAGCTCACCCAAGAACGATTCAGCGGCAGCCAGCACAAAAGTTCGCACCTTTGTGTGGATAACTACCCAAATGCCTTGACCGACAGGCACTTGGACCGATCAGCACAAGAATTCGCACCTTGCACAAAAGTTCGCACCATGGCCCACAAAAGTTCGCACTTTGCCTCGCACAGAAGTTCGCACTTTGCCTAGTTATCCACCACAAAAGTTCGCACTTTGCCCTCCATCCAGCACAAAAGTTCGCACTTTGCCTCACCTAAGTTGTTGATATACATAGATTTTTTGGCCGCCGAAATGCTTGCTGGCTTATTAATATGCTTGCTGGCAGCTCAATACCTGCGCTTTCCCAAACACCGTGCACGCACCCGGCTCGCGGACCATGAAAAGCACCCCGAACGCTTGGCAGAAGCAAGCCGGCGAAATGGCGCCGCACAGGTCCCAAGGCCCCCAAAGTGCGAACTTTTGTGCCAAGGCAGGTAGGGCGGCCCGTGCAGACATCCTGTTGGCATGCATTGGCGCCTACGGACGGAAACGCTGAACGCCATGTCGCATGGCGCTTCGCACCTTGCGTGCGCTACTGGCAACCTGCACATGCCCATCCTGCGCACAAACGCGCGCGCTTTTGAGCTGGGCGCGGCGCACGCCGGCCTCGCACAAAAGTTCGCACTTTGGAGGTGTGCAGGACCGTCCTTCAGCGGCATGGCACATCGTTCTTGAACTCCTGCCCGACACACTTCACCCGAGTGGCACGGAGCATCGCTCTCCAGCCAGGGGCCCATGCTGGTCATCCCTCGCAGCACAAAAGTTCGCGCTTTGATTCCAGTTTGCGTTTGCCCGTGAAGTCATTCCGTCATGCCCGCGAAGGCGGGCATCCACGCTGGCCGGGATGCCGCCCGCCGTTCGTGGACACCCGCTCCCCACCTGCGCGGGGACAGGCCCCGCGGGTGTGACGGGATTCTTTAACACTACTCTGCCAAGTAGAGGGGTAGACTTTCCGGCAGATTGATCTGCTGGG
>NZ_CALAOH010000089.1 GCF_937926365.1 uncultured Azohydromonas sp.
CCTCGCCCGCCAGGCCCGCGGGCCGGCGGCCGGCGGCCAGGCACAGCAGCAGCGCGGTCAGCCGCGCCGGCAGCCACGACAGCGCATCGTCGGCGCGCGCGGCCCACTTGCCGGCCCATTCCCAGCGCCCGCGGTAGCCCCACATGGCGTCGGCCGTGTTGGCGAAGCGGTACAGCGCCGCGCCCGGCAGACCCGCCACGGTGAACCAGAACAGGGGCGCCACGACGGAGTCGTTCAGGTTCTCCGCCAGCGTCTCGATGGCCGCCTCGCGCACCTCGTGCGCCTGCAGCCGGGTCGTGTCGCGGCTCACCAGCCGCTGCAGCTGGCGCCGGCCCTCGTCCAGCGATCGCTCCAGCGCCGACTCCACGGCCGTCACCTCGTCGCGCAACATGCGCCAGGACAGCAGCGGCTTGAGCAGCAGGCCCAGCAGCAGCGCCGCGCCCCACCAGGGCAGTGTTTCGAGCAGCGTGCGTTGCAGCAGCCAGGCCAGCAGCACCACCCCGTTCACGCCGGCCAGCCAGGCCAGCGCACCGCCGGCGAAGGCGGCCTGGGGCGGCAGCCGCAGCAGCCGCGGTCCCAGCGCGCCCAGGTAGTGCCCCATGCCCACGACGGGATGCAGCCGCGCCGGCGGCTCGCCGAAGGCGCGGTCCAGCGCCAGCGCCACTGCGCAGGCCAGAGCGACGGTCGCCATCAGTCCTCGATGCCCCGCTGCGCCGGCACGCCGGCCTTGAAGTGGTGCTTCACCAGCGCCATCTCCGTCACCGTGTCGGCCAGGTCGATCAGCTCCTGCGGCGCGCCGCGCCCGGTGAGCACCACCGTCACGTGCGCGGGCCGCTCGCGCAGCGCCCGCAGCACGTCTTCCAGCGCCAGCCAGCCGTAGCGCAGCGGGTACATGATTTCGTCGAGCACCACCATGAAGTGCTCGCCGGCGCGGATCATGGCTTCCGCCTTTGCCCAGCCCTGGCGCGCCAGCTCGGCCGAATGGTCCAGGTCGCGGCTCTTCCAGCTGAAGCCGTCGCCCAGGCCCTCGATGGGGATGCCCAGCTGTTCGAAGACGCGGTGCTCGCCGAAGCGGGCGCTGGGCACCTTCATGAACTGGAACACGTGCACGCGCTTGCCGCGCCCATGCGCGCGCAGCGCCAGGCCGAAGGCGGCGGTGCTCTTGCCCTTGCCGTGGCCGGTGTGGACCATGACCAGGCCGCGGCGTTCGCCGTCGGGGCGCTCGTAGCGGGCGGCGGTGGGGGGCGTTTCGATGTCCATGCGGGGGTCCTTCTCCTCAGGGGTGTTCAGCGGTCTTGCGGCCAGCGGTCGGTGTGGATGAGCTCGTCCAGCGGCCGGGCCTGGCGCCAGCCCTCGGCCTGCAGCATCGGTTCGTCATAGAAGCGGGCCACGGGCCCCAGGCACAGCAGCGCCATGGGCCGCGCGCCCGGCGGCAGGTGCAGCAGCGCGCCGAGGCCTTCGGGCTCGAACAGCGAGACCCAGCCCAGGCCCAGGTTCTCCGCGCGCGCGGCCAGCCAGAGGTTCTCGATGGCGCAGGCCAGCGAGCACAGCGCCATCTCCTGCGGCAGCGTGCGCCGGCCGAACACCGTGCCGTCGTCGGGGGCCAGCACCGCCACCAGCAGCTCCGCGCACTCGCGCACGCCCTCGACCTTCAGGCGCATGAACTCGGCGCCACGCTCGCCCAGGGCTTCGGCCGTGGCCTGGCGCTCGGCGTCCACCAGCGCGGCGATGTCGCGGCGCAGGGCGGGCTCGGTGATGCGGATGAAGCGCCAGGGCTGCATCAGCCCGACGGACGGGCCCTGGTGCGCGGCCTGCAGCAGGCGGCGCAGGATGGCCGGCTCCACCGTGCCCGGGATGAAGTGGCGCATGTCGCGGCGGGCGGCGATGACGCGGTAGAGAGACTCGCGGTCGTCAGGCGTGAAGGGGGTGTTCATGGGATGAGGCCACGGTGGTGGCGCATGGCTGTTCCGCAGACCGTTCCTGGCGTCTTGCCCGTGAGCTGCGCTGTATCGATGACGATCTCGTCATTGCCGCGCAGGCGGGGATGACGGAGGCAGGCGCGGGCCTATGCCGGCAGGGGCCGATGGGCGCGGCGCAGGGGCCGCGAAGCCTGGGAAAGAGTCATGGGACGACATGCACTGAACGCCGGCAGCAGCCTCCCCGCGGCCACCGTGCACCATGCCGCGCGCACGCGGCTCCCCGTTGGCCGGTATCCGGGCTGGCGGCGCGTCCGGGGAACCCTTCCCGGAAGCGCCTGGCTTCCAGTGGGCGAGAACCCGGATGAGGCTTCGAATGAAACCCCGGCCGTTGACCGTTGCGGGGGCAGCTCAGGCAGGAGTGCCGCGGCGCGGCTGCTCTTCCTGATTCCCGTTTAACCGGACCGGCGGAACACCGGTCCGAGCACCAACGGGGACGGATTCTAGCGGCCTGGCGCGGCATTCCACACAAGGTTGCGCATGCATCTGTAGTTCCAGGCGGGCCAAAGATGGTGGCCGGTCCCGGCGCTGTGCGGCTATGATGCGCGCCGTTGGTGCTCGTCCCGGCCGCCTGGCCGGACAGTTCAACGGGAATCAGGATGGGCTCGCGGCAAGCGCCGCCACGCCCGCAACCTGAGCTGCCCCCGCAACGGTAAGCGGACGAGGAATTCACTTTCCTCAACTCGTGTCGAATCCACTGGGCCTTGGGCGCCGCCTCTGGTGCGCGTCGCATGCCTGGGAAGGGCACATGGGTCGTCTCCGCCAGCCCGGATACCGGCCAACGAGGTGACGTTGCGCGCGCAGGCGCGTGATGTCGTGAGGTGCGCGGCTGCGGGGAAGCGGCGGCGCGCGATGTGTTCCTGGTGACGCCTCCATGTCCCTTTCCCGCAAGAGCCGCCCGGCTCGTTCCCTCGCGCACGCCGCCGGCGTGCTGTCCCTGGCGCCTGCTGCCGTGATGGCGCAGGACCAGCTCGTGGCCCTGGCTGCCGCGCAGCCCCTGGAGGCCGTGGTGGTCAGCGCCACGCGCACGCCCACCCGCGTGGCGGATGCGCTGGCCGAGGTCACGGTGATCGAGCGCGCCCAGATCGAGGCTGCCGGCAGCCGCACGCTGCCCGAAGTGCTGGCGTCGCAGCCGGGCATGCAGTTCTCCGCCAATGGCGGCCTGGGCAAGACCTCGACCGTCTACACGCGCGGCCTGGAAGGCCGCCACACGCTGCTGCTCATCGACGGCGTGCGCTACGGCTCGGCCACCACGGGCACGCCGGATTGGGACAACCTGCCGCTGGACGCCATCGAGCGCATCGAGATCGTGCGCGGGCCGCTGTCGGCGCTGTACGGCAGCGACGCGGTCGGCGGCGTGGTGCAGGTCTTCACCCGCCGCGGCGCGCAGGGCCTGGCGCCCAGCGCCGTGGCCGGCGTGGGCTCGCACGGCTGGCGCCAGCTCGGGGCCGGGCTGCGCTTCGGCGAAGGCGCCTTCGACGGCAGCGTGAACCTGCGCACGCTGCGCTACGCGGGCTTTTCGGCCACGAACCCCAAGGCGGCCAGCAACTTCGACCCCGACCGTGACGGCTTCGACCAGGACAGCGCCGACGTGCGGCTGGGCCTCGCGCTGGGCGGCGGATGGCGCGCGGAAGCGGGCGCGCTGCGCAGCGAAGGCCGCAACCGCTTCGACGACGGTGCCGGCGCGGACTCGCGCGCGAAGTTGCTGACGCAAGTGCTGTCGCTGCAGGCCAGCGGCCCGGTGGCGGGGGCGTGGCGCACCACGCTGCGCGCGGCCCGCTCCACCAACGAGTACGACACCGTGGCCAGCGCCAAGGCCGCCAACGTGGGCACCATCGCCACGGTGCAGGAGCAGCTCAGCTGGGAGAACAGCGTGGCTACGCCGCTGGGCATGGTGCTCGTCCTGGCCGAGCACACGCGCCAGCAGGTCAGCCGTCCGGGGCAGCCGTTCACGCAGTCCGAGCGCCGCATCAACGCCGTGGCGCTGGGCCTCGACGGCGCGGCCGATGCGCACCACTGGCAGGTGGCGGTGCGGCGCGACCGCAACTCGCAGTTCGGCGGCCAGACGACCGGCAGCGTGGGCTACGGCTACGACGTGCTGCCGACGCTGCGCGTGGGTGCCTCGGCCGGCTCCAGCTTCGTGGCGCCCAGCTTCAACCAGCTCTACTACCCCGGCTTCGGCAACCCGAACCTGCAGGCCGAGGAAGGCCGGCACCGCGAGATCAACCTGCGCTGGGCCGACGGCCCGCACCAGCTGCGCGCGGCCTACTACGACAACCGCATCCGCGGCCACATCGCCAGTGGCCCGGCACCGACCAACGTCCCGCGCACGCGCATCGACGGCGTGAGCGTGTCCTATGACCTGCAGCTGGACGATTGGAGCTTCGCGGCCTCGGCCGACCAGCTCGACCCGCGCAATGAAAGCGTCGGCACGGCCCATTTCGACAAGGTGCTGCGGCGGCGCGCCAGGCAGTTGCTGCGCCTGTCGGCGCAGCGCCGCCTGGGCGCCTGGACCATCGGCGGCGCGCTGCTGGGCGCCGGCCACCGCTATGACGACGAGGCCAACAAGACCCGCCTGGCGGGCTACGCGGTGCTGGACCTGCATGCCGAGTGGCGCATGGCGCGGGATTGGCGGCTGGGTTTCAAGCTCAACAACGTGGCCGACCGGCGGTACGAAACCGCCAACGGCTTCAACCAGCCCGGGCGCGAGCTGCTGCTGACGCTGCGCTACGCCGCGCTGTAACGGGAGCCCGGACATGACGGTAGCCATCCTGATCGCCGCCCCAGCCTCGGGCCAGGGCAAGACCACCGTGGCGGCGGCGCTGGCGCGGCTGCATGCCCGCGCCGGTGCGCGCGTGCGCGCCTTCAAGTGCGGCCCCGACTTCCTCGATCCGCAGTGGCTCGCGCTGGCCACCGGCGCGCCGGTGGACTCACTGGACCTGTGGATCAACGGCGAGGCCGACTGCGCCATGCGTCTGGCCACGGCCGCGCGCGAGGCGGAGCTGCTGATCGTCGAAGGCGTCATGGGCCTCTTCGACGGCCAGCCCAGCGCCGCCGACCTGGCGCGGCGTTTCAGCATTCCGGTGCTGGCCGTGATCGACGCCGGCGCTATGGCCGGCACCTTCGGCGCCGTGGCGCATGGCCTGCGCACCTGGCGCCCTGGTTTGCCGTGGGCCGGCGTGCTGGCCAACCGCGTGGGCAGCGCGCGCCACGCGGACATGCTGCGGGAGGCGCTGGACCCCGAGGCGGGCTGGCTGGGCCACCTCGCGCGCGACGCGGGCCTGTCGCTGCCCGAGCGCCACCTGGGCCTGCAGCAGGCGGGCGAGCTGCCCGATGCCCTGGAGCGCCTGGACCGCGCGGCCGATGCGCTGGCAACCACGCCGCTGGGGCGGCGCGCCCTGCAGGACTGGCCGCGCTGGCAGGCGCCGGCCGTTGATGCCGCCGCAAGCGTGCCGCCGCTGCTGGCAGGCCGGCGCATCGCCGTGGCGCGCGACGCCGCCTTCGCCTTCGTCTATCCCGCCAACGTGGCGCTGCTGCGCGCGATGGGGGCGGAGCTGGCGTTCTTCTCGCCGCTGGCCGGCGATGCGCTGCCCGCGTGCGACGCGCTGTGGCTGCCCGGCGGCTATCCCGAGCTGCACGCCGCGGCGCTGGCCGCGCGCATGGACCTGCGCGGGCAGATCGCGGCCCACGTCGCTGCCGGGCGCCCGCTGTGGGCCGAGTGCGGCGGGATGATGGCCCTGGCCGAAACCCTGGTGGACAAGCAGGGCCAGGCCCATGCGCTGTGGGGCCTGCTGCCCGGCACGGCCGTGCTGGGCCGGCGGCTGGCGGCGCTGGGTCCGCACCGGTTCACTTTGGGCGGCGAGGAGCTGCGCGGCCACAGCTTCCACTGGTCGCGCTTCGAGACGGCGCTGGCGCCGGCCTTCCAGACCGAGCCCGCGCGCGGCGCAGCGGCCGGTGCCGGCGAGCCGGTGTACGTGCGCGGCAGCCTGCGCGCGAGCTGGTTCCATCCCTGGTTCCCGTCGTCGCCGGTGCTGGCGGCGCGGCTGTTTGGTTCGGAGCCCCTGGCATAAATCCGATGTCCCATGAGCTGATCCTTGGCGGCGCCAAGAGCGGCAAGTCGCGCACGGCGGAGCTGCGCGCCAAGGCCTGGTTGACGGCCGAACCGGCGCGCAGCGCGACGTTGATCGCCACCGCGCTGCCGGCCGACGCGGAGATGGCCGAGCGCATCCGTCGCCACCGCCTGGACCGCGCCGAGCGCGTGGGCGCGCTCGCCACGGTGGAGGCGCCGGTGGAGCTGCCGGCCGCGATACGGGAGCTTGCGCAACCATCGCGGCTGCTGGTGGTGGACTGCCTGACGCTGTGGCTCACCCAGTGCCTGATGCCGCTCGGCGGCGTGGCGCTGGACGAGGCGGGTTGGCGCGCGCACGAGCAGGCGCTGCTGCGGGCGCTGCGCGAGTGCGCCTCGCCGGTGGTGCTGGTGTCCAACGAGATTGGCCTGGGCGTGATGCCGCTGGGGCGCGAGACGCGCGCCTTCCTGGATGCGCTGGGCCTGCTGCACCAGCGCGTGGCGGCACTGTGCGGGCGCGTGACGCTGATGGTGGCGGGGTGCGAGATGACGGTGAAAGGCGAACGATGAATTGCAGATGGCCTCGCCGCACCCTGCTGTCCGCCCTTGCACTGGCCGCCACGCTGGTCGCGCTGCCCGCCGCCGGTGAACCCCTGGTCCTGCGCGACGACCGCGGCCAGGAGCACCGGTTCGCGGCGCCGCCGCGGCGCATCGTCTCGCTGCTGCCCTCGCTCACCGAGGGCGTGTGGGCGCTGGGCGGCGGCGCGCGGCTGGTGGGCGTGGACCGCTACTCCAACTGGCCGGCGGAGCTGGCGAAGCTGCCGCGCCTGGGCGGGATGGAAGACGCCCAGATCGAGGCCATCGCCGCGCTCAGGCCCGACGTGGTGCTGGGCTCGTCCACGGCGCGCTCGCTGGACCGGCTCGAAGCCCTGGGCCTGCGCGTGGTACGGCTCAAGCCCGAAACCCATGCCGACGTGCGGCGCACGCTGGAGCAGCTGGCACGCCTGCTGGGCACGCCGGCCGAGGCGCGGCGCGTGTGGGCGCGCATCGAGCAGGAGATGGAGGCCGCCGCGCGCCGCGTGCCCGCCTCCGTGCGCGGACAGCGCGTGTACTTCGAGATCGGCGGGGGGCCCTACGCGGCCGGCGCCAGTTCCTTCATCGGCCAGACGCTGGCGCGGCTGGGCATGGCCAACATCGTGCCGACGACCATGGGCCCGTTCCCGAAGCTGAACCCGGAGTTCGTGGTGCGCGCGCAACCGGATCTGATCCTGGGCCCCAGGCGCGAGCAGGCGGGCATGGGCGAGCGTCCGGGCTGGAGCGCCCTGGCGGCGATCCGCAACGAGCGCCGCTGCGGCTTCGAGACGGCGCAGTACGACATGCTGGTGCGCCCGGGGCCGCGCCTGGGCGAGGCCGCCGGCGTGCTGGCCGGCTGCCTGGCGCGGCTGGGCGGGAGCTGAGCGATGGCCGTCTGCGAGGCAGGAAACGACCTGGCGCTGGGCGCCCCGGACCCCGACGCGCGGCGTCGGCGCCGCCTGGCCTGGGCGCTGGCGCTGCTGGGCGCGCTGGGCCTGGCCGCGGGGCTGGCCACCGGCTCCAACGGCTTCTCGCCCGCCGGGCTGCTGGAAGAGCTGCGTGGCGAGCAGGCGGGGCTGATCCTGGGCGAGATCCGCGCCCCGCGCACGCTGGGCGCGGCGCTGGTGGGCGCGCTGCTGGGGCTGGGCGGCGCCATCGCGCAGGGTCTGTTCCGCAACCCGCTGGCCGATCCCTACCTGCTGGGCGCCGCCGCCGGCGCGGGCCTGGGCGTGGTGGGCGTGCTCGCCGGCGCGTCCCTGGGTGGCGTGGTGCTGAGCCTGGCCACCGTGGCCTGGCTGGAGCGCGTGGGACTGGTGGCCGCGGCCTTCGGCGGCGCGCTGGCCGGCGTGGTGCTCACGCTGTCGCTGGCGCGCGGGGCGCTGCACACCACGCGGCTGCTGCTGTCGGGCGTGGTGGTGGCGGTGCTGCTGGGCGCGGCCAGCGACCTGCTCACCGTGCTCAGCCCCGACGCGCTGCGCGGCAAGCAGGCCTTCATGCTGGGCAGCACCAGCTTCATCGGCTGGTCCGCGCTGCTGCTGATGGCTGGCGGCCTGGCGCTGGTGCTGTGGCTGGCCCTGCGCCTGGCGCGGGCGCTGGACGCGCTCACGCTGGGCGAGGACAGCGCCGCCAGCCTGGGGCTGGACCTGGCGCGGGTGCGCCTGGTGCTGGTGGGGCTGCTGAGCCTGGGCACGGCGCTGGCGGTGTCGCAGGCGGGGCTGGTGGCTTTCGTGGGCCTGGTGGCGCCGCACCTGGTGCGCCGCAACGCGCCCGGCGCGCACGCCTGGCTGCTGGGCGCCAGCGCCGCCATGGGCGGGGTGCTGCTACTGGGGGCGGACGTGCTCTCGCGCGCGCTGATCGCACCGCAGGAGCTGCCGGTGGGCGTGGTCACGGCCGTGGTGGGCGGGCTGTACCTGTTCCTGTTGCTGCGCCGGCAGGGGATGTCATGAGCGGTGCGATCCAGGACAAGGCTGCGCCGGCGCTGCAGGCGCGCGGCGTGGTGGTTCAACTGGGCCGGCGCGAGGCGTTGCGCGGTGTGGACCTGGCGCTCGGCCCAGGCTGGACCGCCATCGTCGGCCCCAACGGCGCGGGCAAATCGACGCTGCTGCGCACGCTGGCCGGGTTGCAGGCGCCGGCGGCCGGCGAGGTGCGGCTGCACGGCCGGCCGGTGCACCGGCTGGCGGCTTCGGAGCGGGCGCGCGAGCTGGCCTGGCTGGCGCAGCAGGGCGAGGTGACGGGCGAGCTGACGGTGCGCGAGACGGTGGCGCTGGGCCGCATCGCGCGGCTGGGCCTGCTGGGCACGCCGGGGCCGGCGGATGCGCAGGCCGTGGCGCAGGCCATGGCACTCACCGAATGCAGCGGCTGGGCGCAGCGGCGGCTGCGCGAGCTCTCGGGCGGCGAGCGCCAGCGCGTGCTGCTGGCGCGTGCGCTGGCCACCGAGGCCCCGCTGCTGCTGCTGGACGAGCCCACCACGCACCTGGACGCGCCGCACCAGGTGGCGCTGGCGCGGCTGTTCGCGCGGCTGGCGCGCGACCCGGCGCAGCCGCGCGCGGTGGTGAGCGTGCTGCACGACCTGCCCATCGCGCTGCGTGCCGACCAGGTGGTGGTGATGGCCCAGGGCCGCGTGGTGGCCGCGGGTGCGCCGGGCGAGGCGGCGCTGCAGCGCGCCCTGGAGGCGGTGTTCCAGGGCGCGGTGCGCATCGAGCCCGGCGTGGACGGCCGGCCGCGGGTGGAATTGGCGCTGGACGAGGCGGACCGAGGTTGCGGCGGGCCGGTGGCTGAAAACCTGGGTTTACCCGCATGATTAAATGATCAAAAGCAAGTGCGCACTTTTGTCATATTGTCAATGTAAGTTTTGGGAGGTATTTGCATTGTTCGGATGCCATTTTGGTGTCCCTTGCAACGTAAATTGCATCAATGTTCCTTGAAGTCATTGCGCCAGGGTTGATAATTAATTGATATCTACCTGTCGCCAATGCCGCTTGGAATAGACGACGGGGCCGGCCAAATGCGTGTGCGTGGCGTGTGGATGGGCCGGTTGCGGGGAGAAGTCCATGGCCCAGTCCGCATCGCAAGCCCAATTGGACGCCGCCTGGGCCTATGAGCTGGTATTCGTGCCAGCGTTGTTCCACCCATGGGCCCCCCAGGTGGCCGACGCCGTTCAGGCCAAGCCGGGGCTTCGTGTCCTGGACGTGGCCTGCGGCACGGGGATATTGGCCCGAGAGATTCACAGGCGCACCGGCCCGGGCGCTTCGGTCGCCGGGCTGGATCCTCATCCCGGCATGCTGGCCGTGGCGGCGGAGCTCGCGCCCGGTATTCATTGGGAGCAAGGCGTGGCCGAATCCATTCCCTTTGCGGATGCGGCTTTCGACACCGTGGTGAGCCAGTTCGGCCTGATGTTCTTCGCGGACCGTCTCCAGGCCTTGCGCGAAATGCTCCGGGTGCTCGTACCCCGGGGCCAATTGTTCGTGGTCGTGTGGGATGCGCTGGAACATATTCCAGCCTATGCCGCTCTGGTAGCGCTGCTGGAACGGCTTGCCGGCCAGCAAGCGGCCGATGCCTTGCGCGCACCTTTCGTTCTGGGCGACCCGGCGCGTTTTTCCGAGCTGCTGACGATGGCGGGGGCGGATTCGGTCGCGATCCGGACCGAAACCGAAATGGCCCAGTTTCCGAGCATTCGCACGATGGTCGAGGCCGATCTTCGCGGCTGGCTGCCGGTCATGGGGGTGGATTTGGACGAAAACCAGATCAGCCGGATCCTGTACGAGTCAGAGCGGGTTTTGGCTCCTTACCTGGAGCCGGCCGGCAGCGTCGCCTTTGAAATGCGTGCCCATATCGCCACGGCGACGAAAAGGCCCTCCACGGAGACGTCGATCGTCGGCCGTCAGGGATGAGGGGGCAGGCTGGCGCGCCACGCCGCATCCGGTCCGGCACGGCACCCTGGATGTGTTGGTGAAGTCCCTGGCGCCGCCGCGGTCCCGAAATTGCCGATGACGTCCCAGTCTCGCGCTCGCGCCTCGGGGCGACGGGCTTCCCTGTTGGCTTCTCCCTGGACGCTCCAATGGAATATCGCGTTGCCCGCCGTTTCTTCACCTCTGCGCTGGCCAGTCTGCTGATTTCCCTCGCAGGCCCGGCAAGTTCCCAGACGGCCCAGCTCGATGCCAGTGTGGCGAGTGGGTATTGGGTAGGAAGCTGGAGTTCGGCACCGCAACCGGCGGCGACTCGCAGCGAAATGGACGGCCCCCAGTTCAACCACCAGACGCTGCGGCAAATCGTTCGTGCCAGCCTGGGCGGCAACCGGGTGCGGGTGCGGCTGAGCAATGCTTACGGCAAGCAGGCGCTGGTGATTGGCGAAGCCGGTATTGCGCTGCGGGCTTCCGGACCGTCCGCCGTACCCGGCTCGAATCGAACCCTGACCTTCAACGGCCAGGCCGGCATCACGCTGGCGCCGGGCGCCACGGCCGTGAGCGATCCGGTCAGCTTGCGCGTGTCGAGCCTGCAAGACCTGGCCGTGAGCATTTACCTGCCGCAACCCACGCCGGCGGCGACGCAGCACCTGAAATCGCGGCAAACCAATTACGTCTCCACGCAGGGCAATTTCGTCGCGGCGGCAGCGCAGCCGGGCGTGTTTTCCAACCTGTGCACCGAGGGCCAGCGCTACCAGAACTGCTCTTCATCGTGGTATTTCCTCTCCGGCGTGGAGGTGGAAAGCAGCCCGCCGGCGGCAGCCGTCGTCGCGTTTGGAGATTCCATCACCAATGGCGCCTGGTCCTCCGCCAATAAGAACCGGCGCTGGACGGACGTGCTGGCACGCCGCCTCGCTGACAACGGCCAATCCCTGGCGGTGCTGAATCAGGGTATTGGCGGCAATGCCTTGCTGAGCGCGGGCCGCGGTCCGAGCGGACGGCAGCGGTTCGAGCGCGACGTACTGGACCAACCCGGTGCCCAATTTGCCATCGTGCTGCTCGGTATCAACGACATCAAGAAAGGTGTTGCGGCCGACAACCTCATTGCCGGCCATCGTGCGTTGATCGCTCAGGCGCGAGCCAGGGGCCTGAAAATCATCGGCGCCACCTTGACGCCGTTTGGCAAGGCCAACAATCGCCAGGAGGTCCAGCGCTCGGCCTTGAACCAATGGATTCGCAACAGCGGGGAGTTCGATGCCGTCATCGATTTCGATGCGGCGCTGCGTGACCCGAACAATCCACGGCGCATGCGGCCCGGCTTCGACTGCGGGGATTCGCTGCACCCCAACAATGCCGGCTATGAAGCCATGGGCAACGCGATCGACCTCGCATTGTTTCGAAGCGCGGCTCGTTGAGGAACTGCGTTGAGGGGCTGGTTTTCAGATCTTGAAGATTTTCCCTCGCGGCCTCACCGCCGGAAGCCGGAAAAGTTTCCCGATCAGCGCCCGCGCGAACAGGTAATGGTGCAGCACGGCGGATTCCAGGCTGTCCATGTCCACCTGCCCTCGCGCGTCGCACGGCAGCGCGAATCCGCGCGCCGTGCCGTCCAGGGATTCGAAATGCAGCTCGTAGCCCGGATGTTCAAGTTGCAGCGTGCTCATGGCGGTGACTCCTTCACGCCCTGCTTGAAGGCCTGGCGTGCTCGACAAGTAACTTGCATCAAGCGTGCCAGGTGAGATTCATCGCTCGTCAGGCCGCGGCCCTGGCTGCGCGCGGCGCGGCGCGGCGCCTTGGCGGCGCTCAGCTTCTCCTCCATCGATGGTCGCCGCCGTTCTTGCCGGGGCGGTCGCGCCAGGGGGGCGTCCACTCCCGGGCGTTGCAGCTTCAATCAAGAAGTCGGATCAATCCGCCCGGATGCCGCGTTCCGCGATCACGTCCATCGCCCCCGCGGGCGGAAAGGGCACGATCCAGCGCACGGGCTTGGACGGGTGCGCGGCCAGCACGGTCCGGCGGTTCAGACGGTTCATCACGGGCAACCTCCGCTTCAATCCGTCACGCGCGCCGTTGGCGCGTTCCGGCAGCTGCTGGACGGTGGATTCGTTGCTCATGGCGTCTCCTCGGCTCCGGTGGAGTTCGAGGCAGTGACGGACCGTCTCAGCGGTCATCGTCATGGATCGACGAGGCGTGCCGGCACAGGGCCTGGACCTCGATGTCCATGTAGGGGAACAGGGGCAGGCGCGAGAGCGTGTCGTGCAGCTCCTGCGGGCTGGCCACGTCGAAGACGCTGACGTTGGCGTAGCGCCCGGCGATGCGCCACAGGTGGCGCCAGGTGCCGGCACGCTGCAGCTCCTGCGCCATCGCCTTCTCGCGGGCTTTGAGTTCGTCGGCCTGCGCGGCGGGCATGTCGTGCGGCAGGTGCACGGTCATCTGGACGTGGAACAGCATGGGGGTACTCCTTCAGGTGGCTCGGGCCATGGCGACCTGGATACGGTCGCGGGGGCTGCGTGCCGGGTATCGCGTGGGGATGGGTACATGTTCGGCGCCCGGCAGGGCCCTGTCCAATATCGTTCACGTCCTTGGCAATACCTTTGCGGTATAGGCCTTCAGTGGAAACCCCATGACCGGGCCGAGGCAGCCGCGCTGCTTCGAGGGCGTCGCCACCGGGGAGCGACTCCATGCGCCCCCATGCAGGGAGATCAGTGCGGCAGCATCGAGCTGATGCGCTCGGCCACCGACTGCAGCGCCGGCAGCGCCTGCTTTTGCAACTCCGCGGCCGACTGGCGCCGCGCCGGGCTGCTGACGTTGATGGCCGCCACCGCGCGCCCGGCGCGGTCCTTGATGGGCACGGCCAGCGACATCAGCCCCAGCTCCAGCTCCTCGTTGACCAGCGCGAAGCCCTGGCGCCGCACCTGCGACAGCGTGCGCAGCAGCTTCTCGGGGTCGGTGATGGTGCGCGGCGTCAGCGGCTGCAGCGCCATGGCCGCCACGCGCGCCTCGCGCTGCTCCTCGGCCAGCCCGGCCAGCAGCACCCGGCCCATCGAGGTGGCATGCGCCGGCAGCCGCGAGCCCACGCCCAGGTTGATCGACATGATCTTCTGCATCGGCACCCGCAGCACGTACACGATCTCGTCGCCGTCCAGCACCGCCGCCGAGGTGGACTGCTGCAGCTGCTGCGTCAGCTCTTCCATCAGCGGCTGCGCCAGGTGCCACCACGGTTGCGCGCTCAAGTAGGCAAAGCCCAGCTCCATCACCTTGGGCGTCAGGCGGAACTGCCGCCCGTCCTGCTCCACGTAGCCCAGCGTCTGCAGCGTCAGCAGGATGCGCCGCGCCCCCGCGCGCGTCAGGCCCACGCGCTCGGCCGCCTCCGACAGCGTCTGCGCCGGCACGCCCGCGCCAAAGCTGCGCAACACCTCCAGCCCGCGCGCGAAGGACTGCACGTAGCTGTCGCTGGGCTTGAGTTCGTCACCCTCGCCCTCGGCGGACGGGGCCGGTTCGGCACGCTTGGTCGGCATCTCTTTGCTCCATGAAGGCCGCACGGGACGTGCCGGCATGCCTTGACAGGCAAGTCCGGCGTCCCTAGTCTGCGCGCCATGATGTTCGTTTATAGAACTGATGTTCGTAATTAGAACATATTGACGTTCGGCGCACAAGCTGGCGGCGACGTTTTGGCCACTCTCCTGGAGCCTTCCCATGATTGACAAGATCGTGTCCTCGCCGCTGGATGCGCTGGCGGACATCCGCGACGGTGCCACCGTCATGATCGGCGGCTTCGGCACCGCCGGGCAGCCCAACGAGCTCATCGACGCGCTGATCGAGACCGGCGCGCGCGAGTTGGTCATCGTCAACAACAACGCCGGCAACGGCGACGCGGGGCTGGCGCGGCTGCTGGCGCTCAAGCGGGTGCGCAAGATCGTCTGCTCCTTCCCGCGCCAGGCCGACAGCCACCACTTCGACGCGCTCTACCGCGCCGGCGAGATCGAGCTGGAGCTGGTGCCGCAGGGCAACCTGGCCGAGCGCATCCGCGCCGCGGGCGCGGGCATCGGCGGCTTCTTCACGCCCACGGGCTACGGCACGGCGCTGGCCGCGGGCAAGGAAACGCGCGAGATCGGCGGGCGCATGTACGTGCTGGAGTCTCCCATCCATGCCGACTACGCGCTGATCAAGGCCGAGACGGGCGACCGCTGGGGCAACCTGACTTACCGCATGACGGCGCGCAACTTCGGGCCCGTCATGGCCATGGCGGCCCGGATCACCATCGCCACGGTGCACGAGGTCGTCGAACTCGGAGCGCTGGACCCCGAAACGATCGTCACGCCGGGCGTGTTCGTGCAGCGCGTGGTGCCTGTCGAGCGCGTCGCCACCACGGCCGGTGGCTTCAAGCGCGCCGCCTGAACCGAACGAGGAGCCCATCATGAGCCCACAAGCCACCCTGTCCACGTCGCCCATCGCGCGCTGGACGCGCGAGCAGATGGCCGCGCGCGTCGCGCGGGACATTCCCGACGGCGCCGTCGTCAACCTCGGCATCGGATTGCCCACCGCCGTGGCGAACCATCTCGCGGACGACCAGGAGGTCGTGCTGCATTCCGAGAACGGCGTCATCGGCATGGGCCCGGCGCCCGCGGCCGGCGAGGAAGATTTCGACCTCATCAACGCGGGCAAGCAGCCCGTGACGCTGCGGCCCGGCGGCGCCTTTTTCCACCATGCCGACAGCTTCGCGATGATGCGCGGCGGCCACCTCGACATCTGCGTGCTGGGCGCGTTCCAGGTGTCCGCGGCCGGTGACCTCGCCAACTGGCACACCGGTGCGCCCGATGCGATTCCGGCCGTGGGCGGCGCGATGGACCTGGCCATCGGCGCGAAGAAGACCTTCGTGATGATGGAGTACCTCACCAAGGGCGGGCAGGCCAAGCTGGTGCCCGAGTGCAGCTACCCGCTCACGGGCCTGGGCTGCGTGAGCCGCCTGTACACGGACCTGGCCGTGATCGACCTGGCCGATGGTGAGTGCACCGTCATCGAACTCGCGCCCGGCCTCACGCTGCGCGACCTGCAGGCCCTGACGCCCGGCGTCACCCTCAAGCGGGCCTGAGGGCCCCCACACATTCCTGGAGACGACCATGACTCGACACGCCTACATCTGCGACGCGCTGCGCACGCCCTTCGGCCGCTACGGCGGCAGC
>NZ_CALAOH010000090.1 GCF_937926365.1 uncultured Azohydromonas sp.
TCATGTTGGCGAAGATCGCCGTGGGCCGCGTGTACCAGAAGCCGATCAGCAGGTAGCTCACCAGGCCCACCGCTTCCCAGCCGAAGAACAGCTGCAGGAAGTTGTTGCTCATGACCAGCATGAGCATCGAGAAGGTGAACAGCGAGATGTACGAGAAGAAGCGCTGGTAGCCCGGGTCCTCGTGCATGTAGCCGATGGTGTAGATGTGCACCATCAGCGACACGAAGGTCACCACGCACATCATCATCGCGGTGAGGCCGTCGACCAGGAAGCCGACTTCCATCTTCAGGTCGCCGAGCACCATCCACTCGTAGATGGTCTCGTTGAAGCGCGCGCCGGCGACGACGTCGCGCAGCACCAGCGCCGAGATGATGAAGGAGATCAGCACCCCGAGGATGGTGATCACGTGCGCGCCGCGGCGGCCGACGGCACGGCCGGCCATGCCAGCCACGATGGAGCCGACCAGCGGCGCCAGCGGCACAGCCAGCAGCAGGTTCTTGGACAGTTCTGCAGACATTTGTTGTAGGCCTTCCCGCGTCAACCCTTGAGCGTGTCGAGCTCTTCCACCT
Source organism: uncultured Azohydromonas sp. (assembly GCF_937926365.1). GTDB lineage: Bacteria > Pseudomonadota > Gammaproteobacteria > Burkholderiales > Burkholderiaceae_C > Azohydromonas. The sequence goes on from NZ_CALAOH010000090.1 coordinate 570, forward strand.
CGATCGACGAGCGGCTGCGGAACAGCACCACCAGGATCGCCAGGCCGATGGCCGACTCGGCGGCCGCCACGGTCAGGATGAAGAACACGAAGACTTGGCCCGCCATGTCGCCCAGGTAGTGCGAGAAGGCGACGAAGTTGAGGTTGACGGCCAACAGCATCAGCTCGATGGCCATCAGCAGCACGATCAGGTTGCGGCGGTTGAGGAAGATACCGATCACCGACAGCGCGAACAGGATGGCGCCCAGCGACAGGTAGTGCCCCAGCGTGATGGGTCCGAGATTCATGCTTTGCCCTCCTCCGCGGCGTTCTTGGCCTGCACCACCGGCGGCATCTGCACGATGCGCAGGCGATCGCTCTTCTTCACGCGCACCTGCTCCGACGGGTTGAGGTAGCGCGAGTCCTTGCGGCGGCGCAGCGTCAGCGCGATGGCCGCCACGATGGCCACCAGCAGCAGCACGGCAGCGATCTGCAGCGGATACAGGTAGTGGGTGTACATCTCGATGCCCAGCAGCTTCGTGTTGCCCAGCTCGGCCAGCTTCGGATCCGCCGGCGCGGCCTCGGGCACGTTGAAGCCGCTGGTCAGCACCAGCGCCATCTCCAGCGCGATGAGCGCGCCCACCAGGCCGGCGATGGGAAAGTGCTTCCAGAAGTTATGCCGGAAGGCATCGGTGTTGATGTCGAGCATCATCACCACGAAGAGGAACAGCACCATGACGGCGCCCACGTACACGAGCACCAGCGTGATGGCGAGGAACTCGGCCTTGAGCAGCATCCACACGCACGAGGCGGTGAAGAAGGCCAGCACCAGGTACAGGGCGGAGTGCACCGTGCTGCGCGCCGTGATGACGGCAAAGGACGCCAGCAGCAGCACCGTGGCGAAGAGGTAGAACAGAGCGGTCGTGGTCATGTCGTTGGACGCTTGAGACACGCGGGCACGCGCACCGCCACCCTCACGCATGCGACATGCGCATGCGTGCCGGCGGCACGCCTTGGGCCGTCAGCGGTAGCGGGCGTCGGCCTCCTTGTTGGCTGCGATCTCGCGCTCGTAGCGGTCACCGACCGCCAGCAGCATGTCCTTGGTGTAGTACAGGTCGCCGCGCTTCTCGCCGTGGTACTCGAGGATGTGCGTCTCGACGATGGAGTCCACCGGGCAGCTTTCCTCGCAGAAGCCGCAGAAGATGCACTTGGTCAGGTCGATGTCGTAACGCGTGGTGCGGCGGCTGCCGTCCTCACGCACGTCCGACTCGATCGTGATGGCCATGGCCGGGCACACCGCCTCGCACAGCTTGCAGGCGATGCAGCGCTCCTCGCCGTTCTCATAGCGGCGCAGCGCGTGCAGGCCGCGGAAGCGCGGAGACAGGGGCGTCTTTTCCTCAGGGAACTGGACCGTGATGGTCTTGGAGAGGAAGTGCCGCCCGGTCAGGGCCATGCCCTTGAACAGCTCCAGCAGCAGGAAACTCGAAAAGAAATCCTTCAGGGCAGACATGGCTTCAATTCCAGATGTTCCAGGGCGACTGGATCCACAGACCCACCACGAGCAGCCACACCAGCGTGACCGGAATGAAGATCTTCCAGCCCAGGCGCATGATCTGGTCGTAGCGGAAGCGGGGGAACGTGGCGCGCACCCACAGGAACATCGTCACAACGACGAAGACCTTGGCGGCCAGCCAGATCCAGCCCGGGATCCAGTTGAAGATGGCGCTGTCGATCGGGGGCAGCCAGCCGCCGAGGAACAGGATCACGGCCAGCGTCGAGACCAGGATCATGTTGGCGTACTCGGCCAGGAAGAACATGGCGAAGCTCATGCCCGAGTACTCGATCATGTGACCGGCCACGATTTCCGATTCGCCCTCAACCACGTCGAAGGGGTGGCGGTTGGTCTCGGCCAGGCCGGAGATGAAGTACACGACGAAGATCGGCAGCAGCGGCAGCCAGTTCCAGGACAGGAAGTTCACGCCCATGTCGGCGAAGCGGCCGCGGTCCTGCGACATCACGATGTCCGTCATGTTCAGGCTGCCGGCCACCATCAGCACCACCACGAAGGCGAAGCCCATCGCGATCTCGTAGCTGACCATCTGCGCCGAGGCGCGCAGCGCGCCCAGGAAGGCGTACTTCGAGTTCGAGGCCCAGCCGGCGATGATCACGCCGTACACCTCCAGCGAGGTGATGGCCATCAGGAACAGCAGGCCGGCGTTGACGTTGGCCAGCGCCACGTCGGGGCCGAAGGGCACCACGGCCCACGCGGCCAGCGCGGGCATGATGGTCATGATCGGGCCCAGGAAGAACAGGCCCTTGTTGGCGGCGGTCGGGCGGATGATCTCCTTGAACATCAGCTTGACCGCGTCGGCGATCGGAGTGAGCAGGCCGAAGGGACCCACGCGGTTCGGGCCCGGGCGGATCTGCGACCAGCCGATGGCCTTGCGCTCCCACAGCGTCAGGTAGGCGACGCAACCCATCAGCGGTGCGACCACCGCCACGATCTTGATGAGCGACCACAGCACCGCCCACAGCGTGGGAGGCAGGTTGGTACTGCCGAGTTGGTAGAGGGAATCAATCATCGCTTGGCCATCCTCAGAGCTTCTGCACGGTGATGGCGCCGAACATGGCGCCCAGCGTGGCGGTATCCGGGTGCGCCGCGCTCACGCGCACGGCGTTGGGGGCCAGCGTGGCGTCCTCGCGGGCCGGCAGCTCGGCGCTGGCTTTGCCCTGGGTCACGCGCACGCGCTGGCCCTCGGCCAGGCCCAGTGCCTGCCACAGCGCGGTGGGCAGGCCCACCACCGGCGGACGGGCATCGGCGGTCAGCTGCAGCGGACCCGAACGGCGCACCAGCATGTCGGCGCCGTAGATGGGCACGTCGGCGATGCGCTCGAACAGGCCGGGCGTGGCGGTCGCGATGTCGGCCGGCAGTTGCGCGCTGCTGCGGTTGGACAGCTTGGCAGCGATGCCGCTGCCGTCGCCCACCGCCTCGGCACGCACTTCCTCGGCGCTTTCGTGGTTGAAGCCGTCCAGGCCCAGCAGGTTGCCCAGCACGCGCAGCACCTTCCAGGCCGGACGCGTCTCGCCCACGGGCTTGACCACGCCGTAGAAGCTCTGCAGGCGGCCCTCGGCATTGATGAAGCTGCCGGCGGTTTCGGCGAAGGGCGCGATGGGCAGCAGCACGTCGGCGTTGGGCACCGCGGCGTCCTTGAACGCCGTCAGCGCCACCACCAGGCCGGAGCCTTCCAGCGCGGCGGTGGCCGCGGCGGCGTCGGCGGCGTCCCACACCGGCTCGGTGTTGAGCAGCAGCAGCGCCTTCATCGGTTGCGACAGCATCTGGCCGGCGTTGAGGCCGCCCTGCTTCGGCAGCGCGCCCACGACTTGCGCGCCCACGGTGTTGGCGGCCTCGGTGAGGTAGCCGACCTTGGCGCCGGTGTGCTCGGCGATCCAGCCGGCCAGCTTCAGCAGCGTCGAGGCCTGCGGATGCTGCGCGGCGGCATTGCCCAGCAGCACGGCCTTGTTGTGGCCCGACAGCAGCGACTCGGCCACGGCGCGCGCGGCGTCCGTCGCCTCGGCCTTGACCGGCGCGGCCACGCCGGCGCTGGCGGCCACGGCGGCGGCCACTTCGGCCAGCGCCTGCACCCAGCCGCTCGGCGCGGCCGTGATGTGATGGGCCAGCGGGATCAACCAGTCGTTCTTCAGCGCGTGCAGGCTGCTGATCTGGGCGCCATGACGGGCGGCCTGGCGCAGGCGCTGCGCGAACAGCGGGTGGTCCTTGCGCAGGAAGGAACCGACCACGAACGCGCGGTCCAGCGTCGAGAGCTCGGCGATGGGCATGCCCAGCCAGCGCGCGGTGCCCGGCGCGTCCACGTTGCCGAAATCGGCGTGGCGCGTGCGGTAGTCGATGTTGTCGCTGCCCAGGCCGCGCACCAGCTTGGCCAGCAGGTGCAGCTCTTCCACCGTGCTGTGCGCGGAGCCGATGGCGCCGATACCCTGGGCACCGAACTGGGCCTTGACCTGCTTGAGGCCGTTGGCGACGAACTCCAGCGCCGTGGTCCAGTCCACGGTCTTCCACTCGCCGCCCTGCTTGATCATCGGGGCGGTCAGGCGCGCGGTGCTGTTGAGCGCGTCGTAGCTGAAGCGGTCGCGGTCGGCCAGCCAGCACTCGTTGACGGCCTCGTTCTCCAGCGGCAGCACGCGCTTGACCTGGTTGGCCTTGACCTGGACGATCAGGTTGGCGCCGGTGCTGTCATGCGGGCTCACGCTCTTGCGGCGCGACAGCTCCCAGGTGCGGGCGCTGTAGCGGAAGGGCTTGCTGGTGAGCGCGCCGACCGGGCACAGGTCGATCATGTTGCCCGAGAGCTCGGAGTCCACCGTCTGGCCGACGAAGGTCGTGATCTCGGAGTGCTCGCCGCGGTGCAGCATGCCCAGTTCCATCACGCCGGCCACTTCCTGGCCGAAGCGCACGCAACGGGTGCAGTGGATGCAGCGCGTCATCTCCTCCATGGAGATCAGCGGGCCCACGTCCTTGTGGAACACCACGCGCTTTTCCTCGGCGTAGCGCGAGGACGAGCCGCCGTAGCCCACGGCCAGGTCCTGCAGCTGGCACTCGCCGCCCTGGTCGCAGATCGGGCAGTCCAGCGGGTGGTTGATGAGGAGGAACTCCATCACCGACTGCTGGGCCTTGATCGCCTTGTCGCTCTTGGTGCGCACGATCATGCCCTGCGTCACGGGCGTGGCGCAGGCGGGCAGCGGCTTGGGAGCCTTCTCAACTTCCACCAGGCACATGCGGCAGTTGGCCGCGATGCTGAGCTTCTTGTGGTAGCAGAAGTGCGGGATGTAGGTGCCGGCGGCCTCGGCCGCATGCATCACCATGCTGCCTTCGGCAACGCTCACCTTCTTGCCGTCGAGTTCGATTTCAACCATGGCTTCTCTTGGTGAAGGCCCCTGGCGCGCAGCGGGCGCCCAAGGGCGCCCGGGGGTTCAGAGGTGCTTCACCTTGCAGTTGTGTCTCAGGCCCCGCCCACCAGGCAGCGCTTGTTTTCGACGTGGTACGCGAACTCGTCGCGGAAATGCTTGAGCATCGCGCGCACCGGCATCGCCGCAGCGTCGCCCAGCGCGCAGATGGTTCGGCCCTGGATGTTGTCGGCCACCGAGTTCAGCAGATCCAGGTCGTCCATGCGGCCCTTGCCGTGCTCGATGCGGTCCACCACGCGCCACAGCCAGCCCGTGCCCTCGCGGCAGGGCGTGCACTGGCCGCAGCTCTCGTGCTGGTAGAAGTAGGACAGACGCAGCAGGCTCTTGACCATGCAACGGCTGTCGTCCATCACGATGACGGCGCCCGAGCCCAGCATGGAGCCGGCCTTGGCGATGGAGTCATAGTCCATCGTGCAGTCCATCATGATGTTGGCGGGCAGCACCGGCGCGGAGGAGCCGCCCGGGATCACGGCCTTGAGCTTGCGGCCCTTGGTCACCCCGCCGGCCATCTCCAGCAGCGTCGAGAAGGGCGTGCCCATCGGGATCTCGAAGTTGCCCGGCTCGTTCACGTCGCCGACCACCGAGAAGATCTTGGTGCCGCCGTTGTTGGGCTTGCCGACTTCGAGGTAGGCCTGGCCGCCGTTGCGGATGATCCAGGGCACCGCGCCGAAGGTCTCGGTGTTGTTGATCGTGGTGGGCTTGCCGTAGAGGCCGAAGCTCGCCGGGAACGGCGGCTTGAAGCGCGGCTGGCCCTTCTTGCCCTCGATCGACTCGATCAGCGCCGTTTCCTCGCCGCAGATGTAGGCGCCGAAACCGTGGTGCGCGAACAGCTCGAAGCTGAAGCCGCTGCCCTGGATGTTCTGGCCCAGGAAGCCGGCGGCGCGGGCCTCGGCCAGCGCCTCCTCGAAGCGCTCGTAGACCTCGAAGATCTCGCCGTGGATGTAGTTGTAGCCGCGACCGATGCCCATCGCATAGGCGGCGATGGCCATGCCCTCGATGACGATGTGCGGGTTGTAGCGCAGGATGTCGCGGTCCTTGCAGGTCCCCGGCTCGCCCTCGTCGGAGTTGCACACCAGGTACTTCGGACCCGGGAACGCACGCGGCATGAAGCTCCACTTCAGCCCGGTGGGGAAGCCCGCGCCGCCGCGGCCGCGCAGGCCCGAGGCCTTGACCTCGGCGATGACCTGCTCCGGCGTCATGCCGGCGCCGCCGTCGAGGCCCAGCACCTTCTTCAGGGCCTGGTAGCCGCCGCGGGCCACGTAGTCCTTGAGGCGCCAGTTGCTGCCGTCCAGGCCGGCATAGATCTGGGGCTGGATGTGGCGGCCGTGGAAGCAGGTCTCGCGGCCGGTCGCCTGGAATTTCGAGAGGTCGAGCATGCGGTTCACCCTTGCGCCTTGAGCGTGTCGACCAGCTCGTCCAGGCGCTCGTTGCTCATGTAGCTCAGCATCTGGCGGTCATTGACCAGCATCACCGGCGCGTCGGCGCAGGCGCCCAGGCACTCGCACTTCTGGACCGTGATGAGGCCGTCGGCGGTGGTGCCGCCCTCCTCCACGCCCAGCTTCTGGCACAGGTGCTCCAGCGCACCCTGGCCGTTGCGCAGCTGGCACGGCAGGTTGGTGCAGACGTTGAGCTTGTACTTGCCCAGCTTTTGCTGGTTGTACATGTTGTAGAAGGTCGTGACCTCGCGCACCGCGATGGGCGGCATGGCGAGGTACTCGGCGATGGCCGCCTCGGCCTCGGCCGACACCCAGCCCTGCTCCTGCTGCACGATGGACAGGCAGGCCATGACGGCCGACTGCTGCTGCCCCGCGGGGTACTTGGCGACCTCGCGCGCGAAACGCTCCAGCGTGGCGGGCGCGAAGAAGGATTGCGAACTCATCGATCGATCTCGCCGAAAACAATGTCCATGGTGCCGATCACCGCCACGGCGTCAGCGATCATGTGGCCGCGGGCCATCTCGTCCAGCGCGGACAGGTGCACGAACCCGGGCGCGCGGATCTTCATGCGATAGGGCTTGTTGGCGCCGTCGCTGACGAAGTAGATGCCGAACTCGCCCTTGGGATGCTCCACCGCCGCGTAGGCCTCGCCCTCGGGCACGTGGAAACCCTCGGTGAAGAGCTTGAAGTGGTGGATCAGCTCTTCCATGTTGGACTTCATGTCCACGCGCGGAGGCGGCGCCACCTTGTGGTTGTCCGTGATCACCGGGCCGGGATTGGCCTTGAGCCACTTCACGCACTGCTGGATGATCTTGTTGGCCTCGCGCATCTCCTGCACGCGCACCAGGTAGCGGTCGTAGGTGTCGCCGTTGGTGCCCACCGGGACGTTGAAGTCCATCCGGTCGTACACGTCGTAGGGCTGCGTCTTGCGCAGGTCCCACGCGATGCCCGAGCCGCGCAGCATGGCGCCGGTGAAGCCCAGGTTCAGCGCGCGCTCGGGGCTGACCACGCCGATGCCCACGGTGCGCTGCTTCCAGATCCGGTTGTCGGTCAGCAGCGTCTCGTAGTCGTCGACGTTCTTGGGGAAGCGGTTGCAGAAGTCCTCGATGAAGTCCAGCATCGAGCCCTGGCGGTTCTCGTTGAGCTTGGCAATCGCCTTGGCGTTGCGGATCTTCGAGGGCTTGTACTGCGGCATGCTGTCGGGCAGGTCGCGGTAGACGCCGCCCGGACGGAAGTAGGCCGCGTGCATGCGCGCGCCCGACACCGCCTCGTACATGTCGAAGATGTCCTCACGCTCGCGGAAGCAGTAGATGAGGATGTTCATCGCGCCGCAGTCCAGCCCGTGGCAGCCCAGCCACAGCAGGTGGTTCAGCAGCCGGGTGAGCTCGGCGAACATCACGCGGATGTACTGCGCGCGCAGCGGCACCTCGATGCCCAGCAGCTTTTCCACCGCCAGGCAGTAAGCGTGCTCGTTGGACATCATCGAGACGTAGTCCAGCCGGTCCATGTAGGGCAGCGACTGGATGTAGGTCTTGGTCTCGGCCAGCTTCTCGGTGGCGCGGTGCAGCAGACCGATGTGGGGGTCGGCGCGCTGGATCACCTCGCCGTCGAGCTCCAGCACCAGGCGCAGCACGCCGTGGGCAGCCGGGTGCTGCGGGCCGAAGTTCAGGGTGTAGTTCTTGATCTCTGCCATGGCGCGTTGTTCAGTGCAGGCCGCCGTAGTTCTCTTCGCGGATGATCCGCGGCGTGATCTCGCGCGGCTCGATCGTCACGGGCTGGTAGATGACGCGCTTGGTCTCGGGGTCGTAGCGCATCTCCACGTGGCCGGAGACCGGGAAGTCCTTGCGGAACGGGTGGCCGATGAAGCCGTAGTCGGTGAGCAGGCGGCGCAGGTCCTCGTGGCCGTCGAAGACGATGCCGTAGAGGTCGAAGGCCTCGCGCTCGAACCAGTTGGCCGCGCTCCACACCTCGGTGACGGAGGGGACCACGGGCAGGTCGTCGTCAGGCGCAAACACCTTCACGCGCAGGCGCCAGTTCAGGCTCACCGAGAGCAGGTGCAGCACCACGCAGAAGCGCGGACCGTCCCAGGGCTGGTCCTTGTAGGTGGAGTAGTCCACGCCGCACAGGTCGATGAGCTGCTCGAACTTGAGTTGCTCATCGTCACGCAGCACGCGCACCACGTCCGCGTAGTCGGCGGCCGAGACGGTGATGGTGATTTCGCCGCGATCACGCTTGAGGGCCTTGATTCGGCCGCCCAGCGCGGCATCCAGCGCCGACTGCAGGTTGTCGAGAGAAGTGGTCATGCGGTTCTAGCTCGCCGGGATGCGCCTTCAGCGCGCGATCGTGTTTTCGCGCCGGATCTTGGCCTGCAGCTGCAGGATGCCGTAGAGCAGCGCCTCGGCCGTGGGCGGGCAGCCCGGCACGTAGACGTCCACCGGCACGATGCGGTCGCAACCGCGCACCACCGAGTAGCTGTAGTGGTAGTAGCCGCCGCCGTTGGCGCAGGTGCCCATGGACAGGACCCAGCGCGGCTCGGCCATCTGGTCGTAGACCTTGCGCAGCGCCGGCGCCATCTTGTTGCACAGCGTGCCCGCGACGATCATGAGATCGCTCTGGCGCGGGCTGGGGCGGAACAGCATGCCGAAGCGGTCGATGTCGTAGCGCGCGGCACCCGCGTGCATCATCTCCACCGCACAGCACGCCAGGCCGAAGGTCATGGGCCACAACGAGCCCGTCTTCGACCAGTTGATCAGCTTGTCCACCGAGGTGGTGACGAAGCCTTCCTTGAGAACGCCTTCGATGCCCATGGGGTCAGTCCGTCAATGTCCTTTTGCCGAGCGAAATTCCAGGCTCATTCCCAATCCAGGGCGCCTTTTTTCCACTCGTAGATGAAGCCAACCACCAGGATGGTCAAGAACACCATCATGGCCACGAAACCTGACACGCCGATTTCGCGCAGCGAGACCGCCCACGGAAAGAGGAACGCGATCTCCAGGTCGAACAGGATGAAGAGAATGGCCACCAGGTAGTAGCGCACGTCAAACTTCATGCGCGCATCCTCGAAGGCCTCGAAGCCGCACTCGTACGGCGAGTTCTTCTGCGCGTCGGGTCGGTTCGGCCCCAGCACGAAGCCGATGATCTGGGGAGCAACCCCAACCCCGACACCGACCAGGATGAACAGAATGACGGGCAGGTATTGCTGCAGGTCCATGTGCGTGCTGAGCTGGTTGGGTGGGTGGCGACAAAAAAAGCGACCAGAAAAAAAGCGCGCCCACAGCAGCTTTGTTGAGCTGCCTACCGAGCGCGCCTGCGGGTTCCCTGCTCTGGTTCAGGGCGCCTTGCAAGGCGCCTACTCAGAACCTTGCAGAGAGGTCGAGAAATGTCTGGTGCCGACGGCGAGACTCGAACTCGCACAGCTTTCGCCACTACCCCCTCAAGA
>NZ_CALAOH010000091.1 GCF_937926365.1 uncultured Azohydromonas sp.
CAAGATCGACGAGGTGTTCATCGGCTCGTGCATGACCAACATCGGCCACTTCCGTGCCGCGGGCAAGCTGCTCGAAGGCAAGAAGGACATCCCGGTGCGCCTGTGGGTGGCCCCGCCGACCAAGATGGACGCCGCCGAGCTGACCAAGGAGGGCTACTACGCCACCCTGGGCGGCGCCGGTGCCCGCATGGAGATGCCGGGCTGCTCGCTGTGCATGGGCAACCAGGCGCAGATCAAGGAAGGCTCCACCGCGATGTCCACCTCGACCCGCAACTTCCCCAACCGCCTGGGCAAGAACACCAACGTGTTCCTGGGCTCGGCGGAACTGTCGGCGGTCGCCTCCAAGCTGGGCCGCATCCCGACCCCCGAGGAATACCTGGCCGAGATCGGCGTCGTCACCAAGAACGCCGACCAGATCTACAAGTACATGAACTTCGACCAGATCGAGGAGTACGCGGAAGTGGCGCAGGGCGTGAACGCCTGAGCACCTTCACGGCCGTGGCCTGACACAGGCCGCGACTGACGCATGAATAGAAAGGCCCGCGCAAGCGGGCCTTTTTCGTTGGGCGGCCGCGCTCGCGGGCCGGGCGGGCGGCTGCCGCTGGGGCGCAAGGGGGCGGGTGGACGGACAGCGGAATCGATCTCTCCCGGGGCGGCGTCCGCAGTTGCAGCCCGCTCCCAGACTCCGCCCCCATGCCCGGCAATCTCTCGCCCGACACCATCAGCCGCCTGTGGCTGCCGCGCCCCACGCTGGCGAGCTGCGTGCGCGCCGCGCTGGCCCGCGACACGCGCGCCGCGGTGCTGGACGACGCGCAGTGCATGGACCACCTGCCCTCCACGCCGCTGTGCACGCTGTTCTGGCAGTTCGAGGGCACGGCCGAGCTGCTGCCGCCCGGTGCGCCGGAGAGCCTGTCGGTGCCGCGCGAGCGGCTGGAGCCGCGCGCCATGCTGCTGGGGCCGAGCACGCGCCCGTCCATGGGCTGGCACGCCGGCCCCTGCCACGGCCTGATGGTCCTGTTCACCTCCGATGCCCTGCACCGCCTCACGGGCCTGGAGGTGGCGGCCTGGGTCAACCGCCGCGCCGACGTGCGCGAGGCGCTGCCCGCCGACTGGATCGCGATGTGCGAGGCGGTGCTGGCCGAGACCGACGACGACGCCCGCGTGGCGCGCGTGCAGGACTTCCTGGAGCCCCGCTGGCAGGCCGTGCGCCCGGCGCTGCCGCTGCGGGCGCACCGCTACCTGGACTGGGCGCACTCCCTGGCGGCGCATGCGGCGCTGTCGGGCGCGGGCCGCAGCCTGCGCCAGGTGGAGCGGCGGGTGAAGCGCTGGGCCGGTCTGCCGATGCGCTCGCTGCTGGGCATGGGCCGGGCGGAGCTGGCCTTTTTCAAGGGCATGGCCGAGGCGGCCGAGCGCGGCGCGCCCAACTGGGCCGAGCTGGCCGATGCCAGCGGCTATGCCGACCAGTCGCACCTGTGCCGCGAGGTGCGCCGCGTCACGGGCTTCAGCCCCGAGGAGCTGTACCGGCGCATCCAGGAGGACGAGGGCTTCTGGAGCTACCGGCTGTGGGCCTGAGGCGTGAAGCCCGCCCCGCGTGCCCTGCCCCTCAGCGCCCCTGCTCCTGCGACCGGCTGGTGGCCGGGAAATGGTCCAGCCAGCCGCCGACCTCGCGCCGGTAGGCCTGGTCGTTGAGGTCGGGCCAGGCGTTCTCGTCGAAGCCGCGCTTCATGTCGAGCTGTTCGCGCGGCACGTTGAGCACCAGGTCGCCGTCGCGCTTGCCGGCGGGCGCGTTCAGCGCCGTCAGCGGCAGCGCCAGCAGCTTGTCGTCCGGGCTCCATTTCTTGTCGAAGTCCAGCACCACGTAGTGCACGCGCTGCTGCGCCATGTTCACCACCACGTCCTCGATCTCGCCGGCATCGGCGCCCTGGCGGTCGTTGACGTCCTTGTCCAGCAGCTGGCTCATGCGCATGAGGCGCTGGCCGCCGGCGGCGGCCGTGGAAGAGCGCTCGCTGCTGCGGCCGGCGGCACCAAAGTGGCGGTCCACGTCGCGCCAGTAGGCATCCGCGTCCAGCCCGGGCCAGCGGGACTTGTCGAAGCCCGGCGCCGCGTCGAGCTGGTTCTTGTCCACCGTGAGCACCAGGTCGTCGCTGTCGGTCGAGGTACGGAAGGCATTGACGGGATAGGCGAAGAGCTTGTCCCCCAAGCCGGCCACGCCGCCGAAGGACAGCACCGCGTACTGCAGCCGGCCGCTGCCCAGGTCCACGATCAGGTCGTTGATCTCGCCCAGCTTGGCGCCATTGGGGTCGCGCACCTCGCGGCCGATGATCTGGCTCGCGCGCGCGTCGCGCGCCAGGGCGCCCTGCGCCGCCGGCGCCGCGGTGGCCTTGGACGTCTGGGACGGCTGCACGGCCTCCGCCGCGAGCACCGCCGGCGCGGTCAGCACGCCGGCCAGCGACAGCAGCAAGGCCAGGGAACGGGGTCGAAGTGAAGCGTTCTTCATGCGTTTCTCCGGAGTGGATCGGTCCATGGGTCGCCACGCCGTGCAATGGCTGCGGCAACGTGGCTGACGGCATCACCACCGGGCAAGGCCGGGACCCGCACGCCGGGATGACGATGCAAACGCAACCCCCGGCCCAGATGCGCAAAAGGGCCGTGGCGCTTGGCGCCGCGGCCCTTGCGGGGCTGCCGGCGGCCGCATCGGCACGGCCGCCAGAGGGCTGACTCAGCGGCCGGTGCTGCCCGTACCGCTGCCCGTGCCACCGGGCGCGCCGCCGTTGGGGCCCACGGCCGTGCCGGCCTGGCCCTGATCGGCCGTGGAGCCGCTGTTGCCCGAGGAGGCGCTGCCGGTCCTGGAGGAGCTGCCGGCGCTGCTGCCGCTGCCCATGGTGGAACCGCTGCCGGTGGTGGAGCCGCTGCTCATGCCGCTGCCTGAAGTGCCGGAGGACGTGCCACCCGGCGCACCGGCGTTGGGACCCACGGCCGTACCGGCCTGGCCCGGATCGGCGGTGGAGCCGCTGTTGCCCGAGGAGGCGCTGCCGGTCCTGGAGGAGCTGCCGGCGTCGCTGCCCGTGCCGGCGCCGGTGGTGGAGTTGCTGCTGCCCGACATGCCGCCGGAACTCATGCCGCTGTCGGTGCCGGTGCGGTTGCCCTGGTCCATGCCCGAGCCCGTGGCGCCCTGCGAGCTGCCGCTGCCGGACATGCCCGTGCCGGCACCCGTGGTCATGTCCTGCGAGCCGGTGCTGCCCGTGCCGGCGGCCACGCCGGTGGTGGAGCGCGTGCCGGCCGGCATCAGCGGCACGTCCAGCGTGCCGCGCAGGGCCTCGTTGTAGGCCTGGCGGGCCTCGTGCTGGCACAGCGCGCGCGGCTGTCCGGACTGGCCGCTGTTGCAGTACTGCATGTCGGCGCGCAGTTGCGCCTGCGCGGCGCTGCGGTCCACACGCTGGGCGGCGTTCGATGCCGTGGCCGTGGCGCCCAGTGCCACCAGCACGGCGCCACTCAGGAAGGCCAGGCGGAAGTTGCGTCGGGCCATGGCGATGTGTCGGTTGTTCATGCTTTCTCCTTGAGTCCGGTAGTGGGGTGGATGGCGGCCTCGAAACGCCGCCCGGCCGGTACCCAGGAATTCAGCAAGCGGCATGCGCGCCGCGGGTGCATGGCTTGCCGGCAGCCCCGCGTCGCCCGAGGACAAGGGCGCCGGAGTCAAGCCCATGAACCATCCCTATGCCGTCTGCATCGAGGCCTGCGACGCCTGCGCCGCGGCCTGTGACCACTGCGCCGTGTCGTGCCTGCAGGAGGCCGAACCGAAGCCCATGGCGCGCTGCATCGCGCTGGACATCGACTGCGCCGCGATGTGCCGCCTGGCCTCCGGCGCGATGGCGCGCGACAGCGAGCACGCGCAGGCCATCTGCGCCCTGTGCGCGCAGCTGTGCGAGGCCTGCGGCACCGAGTGCGGCCGCCACCCCATGGACCACTGCCAGGAATGCGCCGAGGCCTGCCGCCGCTGCGCCGAGGCCTGCCGCCGCGCGGCGGTACACGGGAGCGTGGGCGCGCCTTGAAAGCGCGCCCGCCGGGAGATCAGGGCGCGATTTCCTCCGCCCAGTCGTACAACGCCCCCAGGATCTCCTGCCCGCGCTCGTCGGCCGTCTCGCTCAGGGTGTCGATGCGCTCGGCATAGGCCGCCAGCGTCAGCACGCCGCCCTGCCCTTCGTGCAGCCGCCGCGCGCGGTGCTTGTCCCAGCGCGCCCGCTCGCCCTCGTCGAGGGTGTGGGAGAAGTTGCGCGCGCGCCAACGGAAGACCAGCTCCGACAGGCGCGGATCCTCGAAAGGCGGCTCGCGCAGCGCCAGCTCGTGCGGCGGCGCGGCGCGCAGCGCGTTGAGCTTGTGGCGGTCGGCGTTGCCGACGAAGCCGCCGTACAGGTCCTCGTCCACGTCCACCGGGCCCGCGGCGGCCGGGCGCTCGAACACCTGCGCCCACAGCTGCGGCGGCAGCGGCTGCCGCTGCTTGAAGACTTCGGCGCGCGCCCATTGCTGCGCCTTGTCCAAGCCCCAACGTTCGGCCTGCGCATCGCTGAGTGTCTTCAGGTTGCCGATGACCACCGGCGACTTGTTGATGTGCACGCTCTTGATCGGCAGCCGCGTCACGCCCTCGGGCAGGTCCTGCGCGCGCGTGAACAGCCGCTCGCGGATGGCCTGGGCGTCGAGATCGAACAGCTCCTGCGGATCGGCGGCCAGGTCCCAGCACAGCAGCTCGTTGCGGTTGGACGGATGCGGCCCCAGCGGCCACATCAGCGCCAGGCAGCCGCGCTCGGCGCCGAACATGCCCGAGACGTGCAGGAAGGGTTTATCCACGCCGATCTCCGCCAGCACCGCGTCCTTGCGCCGCAGCTTGAGGCAGAAGTCCCACAGCTTCGGCTGCGCCTGGCGCAGCCGCCGCGCCAGGGCGATGGTGGCGCGCACGTCGGACAGCGCGTCGTGGGCGGCCTCGTGCGCGAGGCCGTTGGCGGCGGTGAGGTCCTCCAGCTTGAAGGACACGCGCCCGTCGGGATGCCGCGGCCACTCCATGCCCTCGGGCCGCAGCGCGTAGGCGCAGCGCACCACGTCCAGCAGGTCCCAGCGGCCGCAGCCGTTCTGCCACTCGCGGGCGTAGGGATCGATGAGGTTGCGCCAGAACAGGTGCCGCGTGACCTCGTCGTCGAAGCGGATGCTGTTGTAGCCCACGCCCACCGTGCCCGGCTGCGACAGCTCGGCCTCGATGGCGGCGGCGAATGCATGCTCCGCGACGCCATGTTCCTGGCAGTGCTGGGGCAGGATGCCGGTGAGCAGGCAGCTCTCGGGATCGGGCAGCATGTCCAGCGGCGGGTGGCAGTACAGGCTCAGCGGCTCGCCGATCTCGTTGAGCTCGGCATCGGTACGCACCCCGGCGAACTGCGCCGGCCGGTCGCGTCGCGGCACGCGGCCGAAGGTTTCGTAGTCGTGCCAGAAGAAGGTCATGTCGCTCATCGGCGGGACGATACCCGAGCCGCCACACACGCCCGTTCAGGCTGAGCCCTTCGACAGGCTCAGGGCGAACGGCGGAAACCTTCAAATGCCCGGTTCCACCCTCAGGAAGCTCGCGAAGCGCGGCAGTCCCGTGGCGCTCCAGCCGCGGTGGCGGTAGCTCACCACGCTGCCCAGCGGCGGCGGGTCGCGGCGCAGGGCGTCGCTGAAGCCGCTGCCCAGCAGGAACTCGCGCCCGTCGGGCAGGCGCAGCCGCAGCGCCACCAGCAGGCCCCGCATCCGGCCCTCGCTGCCGAAGCGCCGATCCACGACGATGCCTTCGGCGTCCTGCTGCGGCTTGAGCTTGAGCAGCAGCTCGCTGCGGCCGGTAACGTAGGGCGCATCGGCGCGATGCAGCATCAGCCCCTCGCCGCCGGAGGCCAGCACCTGCTGCAGGCGGCGCTGCAACGCCGTGCGGTCCGCCACGCGCTCCTGCGCCACCGCCTGCAGCGCGGGCGTTTCCAGGCGCGCCACCAGCTCGGCCAGTGCCTGCGCGCGCGCCTCGAAGGGCCCCGGCGCGTCCGGCAACTCGAAGACCTGGTAACGGATGCCGGCCCAGTCCGCCTCGCTCGCGCCTTGGCGCCTGGCCAGGCCCGCGAGCTCGCTGAAGCGCCCGCGCGCCAGCCACAGCTCGCCGTCCAGCGCCCGCGGCGGCAGCCGGTGCAGGAAGGCGGCCGGCGCCGGCACCGTCGCGCCGCTGCGAAAGCGCAGCCGCTGCCCGTCCCACAGCGCGCGCACGCCGTCGAACTTCTCGCTCACCAGATAGCCGGCGGGATCGACGTCGGCCGGGGCCTCGCGCGCCAGCAGCAGCGCCGGGGGTTCGTGCGACGCTGGCGCCCGCGTTGCGGGCGCAACGTCTTGCGCCGCGGGGTCCGGCGCGGTCGCGGTGGCCCGGGCCGTGTCGCCCAGCGCCCAGGCCGGCAGGGCCAGCAGCAAGTGACGGCGCGTGAGGGTTGGAGCTGGCGCACCGGGGGCGCAAAGCCCGCTGGCGAAACCGCAGCCGGCCCGGTTGCCGCTGCCGTCCCGCCCTGCCCCGCCGGTGCCCGGGCGGACCAGGCCGTCCGCCGCTGCGTGGTGATCCCAACTGCCGGTGTGCTGCATGTCGTCCATGGCCCTCTCCCGCGTCGTGGTGCGGAGCAGCATAGGAAGCGGCGCGCGGGCGCGGGCCTGGACGGAACCCGTAAGGAGCGGGCGCAGTAAGCGTTGTGGTGCGGGGGAAACAGCGCCTTTGTCGGCGACTCGCATGACGATGCCGGCCGAAGAGGAAACGTCGTCATCCCGGCGAAAGCCGGGATCCACGATCGCTGCCACGCCGCTGCACGACACCGCGCCTTACCCAACCCGCGCACTACTGCCGCCCGCCCCTGCCGGCAGCAGCCGCTTCGGGCGATGCGCCGGTAGCGGCATGGTCCAATCCCGGGATGAGTGAAAGACCCAAGATTGGATTGAAGGCTGGCGCCAAGGCGCGCGATCCGCGGCGCGCCAATGTGCGGCCCACCGCCCGCAAGGCTGGCCCGGCGCCCACTGAGGCCGAGCGCGCGGCGCGCGCGGAACAACGCAGTGCCGGCGACCGTCCCGGCTCGAAGGACCGTCGCGAAGGCCCCGCACGCGGCCCGCGCCGCGACGAACGCAGCGGCTTTGGCGACCGCCCCCGCCGCGACGAGCGCGGCAGCTTCGGTGACCGTCCCCGCCACGCCGGTCCCGGCGGACGTGACGACCGCCCGCGCCGTGACGAGCGCGGTGGCTTTGGCGACCGGCCCCGCCATGAAGAGCGCGGCAACTTTGGTGATCGGCCCCGCCACGCCGGCCCCGGCGGGCGTGATGACCGCCCGCGCCGCGAGGAACGCGGCGGCTTCGGTGACCGCCCTCCCCGCCGCGACGATCGTGGCGGCTTCGGCGACCGCCCCCGCCACGCCGGCCCCGGTGAGCGCGATGACCGCCCACGCCGCGAGGAGCGCGGTGGCTTTGGCGACCGGCCTCAACGCGCGGAGCGTGGCGGTTTCGGCGACCGTCCCCGCTTCGGCGGCCCCGCCGGCCATGACGAGCGCCCCCAGCGCGGCGAACGCCCCGGCTTTGGCGAGCGCCCCCGCCGCGAGGAGCGCCCGGCCTTCGACCGCCGCAGCCCTGCTCCCGGCCAGCCGGTGCCCCAGCGGCTGCCCGAGGCCGAGCTGAACGCAGGATCAGCACCGGTCGAGGCGGATGACGAAGCCCACGCCTCCGCTGCCGAAGCCGAGGTGGCGGCGCAGGGCGTGCGCCTGTCCAAGCATCTGGCGGAACAGGGCCTGGTGTCACGCCGCGAGGCCGACGAGTGGATCGAGGCCGGCTGGGTGAAGGTGGACGGCAAGATGGCCGTGCTGGGCCAGCGCCTGCTGCCGGGCCAGGTGGTGGACATCGACCCCGCCGCGCGCGAATCGCAGGCCAAGCGCGTGACCATCCTGCTGAACAAGCCCATCGGCTACGTCAGCGGCCAGGCCGAGGACGGCTACGAGCCCGCATCGGTGCTGGTCACGGCCGACAACCACTGGAGCGAGGACCCGGCGCGCATCCGCTTCCATCCCGGCCACGCGCGCCACCTGGCGCCCGCGGGACGGCTGGACATCGACTCCACCGGGCTGCTGGTGCTCACGCAGGACGGACGCGTCGCCAAGCAGCTCATCGGCGACGAGACGCGCGTGGAGAAGGAATACCTGGTGCGCGTGGAGTACATGCGCCCGGGCCGCCTGCCCGAGCGCGACCTGGAACTGCTGCGCCACGGCCTGGAGCTCGACGGCAAGCCGCTCAAGCCCGCGCACGTGAGCTGGCAGAACGAGGACCAGCTGCGCTTCGTGCTGCGCGAGGGCCGCAAGCGCCAGATCCGCCGCATGTGCGAAGCCGTGGGCCTCAAGGTCGTGGGTCTCAAGCGCGTGCGCATCGGCTCCGTGGTGCTCGGAAAACTGCCGCCGGGGCAGTGGCGCTACCTGGGGGAGTTCGAGAAGTTCTGACTCCCAGGGCGCTGGCCGCGAGGTGATGCGGCCGGCCCTCTATGTCGTCATGCCCGCCTTCGCGGGCATGACGAAAGCGGGACGCGCGCGGCGTCCGCTTTCGAGAGTGCGCGTCAGCCGCGGTCGGCGCGCGGCGCGCGCATGCCGCGGTCGGTGTTCACGTCCACCGCGCCATTGGCATTGCGGCCGACGTCCACGTCCACGCCCGGCACGCCGCGCGCGGTCTCGTTGCGCGCCGGCGACGCTTCGTTGGCGTTGTTCTTGTTGACATTCACATCGATGGCGCCGTCAGCGTTCTTGCCCACGTCCACGTCCACGCCCGGGACGCCACGGTCCTTCTCGGCCTGGGCGGCCGCGGTGCCCGTGCCCACGTTGGACTCGTCTGCGGCCTGTACGGCGCCGGCCAGGGCCAGCAGCGACACGGCAGTGGCGGCAAGAGTGTTGCGGATGACGTTCATGTAGTGCTCCTCTAAGACAACAGGTCATGAATCACCATCGGGAACCAACCGTGCCGGCTACGGGCGACTCCCGGGGCTTACAACCCTAGTGGCAAGGGCTGTGCCCGCCAGGCCGGGCACGGACCGCGGAGCTGCGTGGACAGGCTGGTCCGGCGCGCCGGCACGAATCGTTGCGCCAGAAACCAACCGGGGCAAAATGCCAGGCACGAAGGGGATGGCCCGGCATCGCGCCGGGTCAAAGGGTCAAAGGGTCAAAGGGTCGGAGGGTCGGAGGATGGGCCACCGCGGCTACGCGGCGCGGCCCTGGAGCATCTCGCTCACGCGCTGGTTCAGCAGCGCCAGGTTGACCGGCTTGACGAAGAAGCTCGTGTTGCCGGGCACCAGCGGCTCGTCGCCCGCATAGCCCGACATCATGATGATGGGCAGCTCGGCGCGGCGCTGGCGAAGTTGCAGTACCAGCTCGCGCCCGCCCATGCCCGGCATCCTCAGGTCGGTGATGACGAGGTCCGCCGGATCAACCTCCTCCAGCGCCAGCGCCGCGGCGCCATGCTCGGCCACGCTGACGCGGTAGCCCAGGCTCTCGAAGTAGTACTGGAACACCGTCGTCACATCGACCAGGTCGTCGACGATCAGGATGTGCGGACTCATGGATGCCAACCTTCAGCGTTCATCCGCAGAACCTCCGGGAAACCTCGGCCTTTCAGCCCTCTCCTGCGCATCGAGCACGGGCAGCGCGAGCGTGACGCTGAAGGTGCTGCCCTGCCCCGGCGTGCTGTCCAGCGCCAGCGTGCCGCCCATCATGTCCACCAGGCGGCGCACGATGGACAGGCCCAGCCCCGTGCCGCCGAAGCGCCGCGTGGTGGAGCTGTCGGCCTGCATGAAGGGCTCGAAGATGCGCGCGCGCTGGTCGGCCGGCACACCGATGCCCGTGTCCACCACGTCGAAGCGCAGCGTCGCCCGGCCGGCCTCGCGCGCGGCCAGGGCCACGCGCAGCACCACGTGGCCCGCCAGCGTGAACTTCACGGCGTTGCCCAGCAGGTTCAGCAGCACCTGCTTGAGCCGCAGCGGGTCGCCCTGCAGCACCGCGGGCAGCCCTTCGGGCAGCTCCAGCCGCAGCGACAGGCCCTTGGCCACGGCCTGCGGCTCCACCATCGCGCGCAGCGCCTGCAGCAGCGGCGCCAGCTCGAAGGGCACGGACTCCAGGTGCATCTCGCCGGCCTCGATGCGCGAAAGGTCCAGCACGTCGTTGGTCAGCGCCAGCAGCTGCTCGCCGGCCTGCTGGATGTGGCCGACGAAGCGCTGCGCGTCCTGCGGCAGCTTCATGCGCGCCATGAGCTGGCTCAGCCCGATGACGGCGTTGAGCGGGGTGCGGATCTCGTGGCTCATGTGCGCCAGGAACGCGCTCTTGGCGCGGCTGGCGGCCTCGGCCTGCGTGGTGCGCAGGCGCAGCCGCTCCTCCAGCGACTTGCGCTCGGAGAGGTCCGTCAGCACGCCCAGGAAGCCCTTGGGCTCGCCGCGTCCGTCGTGCAGCACGCTCAGGCTCAGCAGCACCGGCACGCGCGTGCCGTCGGCGCGCACGCAGGTCCACTCCTGCCCCGCCTCGGCCGGGCCCCGGGCGTCGGCCGTGCGCGCGCGCGGCCACAGCACGCGCCGGATGTCCGCCGGCAGCAGCCGCCCGCGCGTGCGCAGCTCGCGCGCATCGACGAAGTCCAACACCCGCCGCCCCAGCGCCTGCGCCACCGGCAGGCGCAGCAGCGCCTCGGCGGCCGGGTTGATGGTGGTGATGCGCCAGCGCAGGTCGGTGACAATGATGGCGCTGGCGGCGCTGTCCAGCACCGTGCGCATCTCGCGCGTGCGCTGCTGCATGCGCTGCTCCAGCAGTTCGCGCGCGGTGTGCTGTTCGTGCACGTCGGTGGCCACGCAGAACCAGCGCAGCATCTCGCCCTGGCTCAGCGGCTCCACGCGCACCAGGTGCCAGCGGTGGGCGCCGTCGTGGCGGCGGATGCGCAACTCGTGCACGAAGGGCTTGCCGGTGTTGCGGGCGTGGCGCCAGTGCGCGCGCGCCACCGGCCGGTCGTCGGGGTGCAGCGCCAGCGCCCAGCCCGCCCCCAGCGCCTCGTCATCGGTCTGGCCCGTGTACTCGCGCCAGCGGCGGTTGAACCAGTCGGCATGGCCGTCGGGGCTGCTGCGCCACAGCAGGTCGGGCACCGACTCGGCCACGGCCTGGAAGCGCATCTGGCTGTCGCGCAGTGCCGCGCGCACGGCCACCACGTCCAGCGTGGCGCCCCGCCGACGCTCCACGAGAACCGTCTGCGGCGACTCCGGGGTGCCCGGGCCGCCACCACCCGCGCTCCACGTCGCCGGCATGCCGGGCAGCACCGTGACGCACAGCCCCGCCACCACGCCCCCTTCGTCGCGCAAGGCGCTGCAGCACCAGAGCGGGGAACCCGGCGCAGCCTCGTCCGGCTCGGTCCCGGGCTGCACGCCCATCACGGGCTGGCCGGTGGACAGCACCCCCTCCACCACCGGGCCCAGCCGCTCCCACTCCCGCGTCCAGCAAGCGCGCGCCGGCTGCCCCAGCGCGGCCGGATGCCGCGCCCCGAGCAGTTCCAGCGCCGCGTCGTTGTGGAACTGGAACAACGCCGGCCCCCACCAGACCAGGCCCGGCAGCGGCGAGGCCAGGCACAGGTCGATGGCCGTGCGCAGGCTTTGCGGCCAGGACGCGCTCGGCCCCAGGGACGTGCCGCTCCAGGCGCGCTCGCGCAGCAACGCCGCGACCACACCCTGCTGGGCGGGCCATGGCATCGGGCGAGGGCGTGCCGAGGGGGCGTCAGCGTCGAGGTGGGTCATGCAAGGGCCGGGCGTACCGCAGCGCGGGGCACTGCCGACCGGCTGCCCAAGGAAAGTGGTCAAGGTGGGAACCTGAGAAGGAAAGCGACGGGAGAGCAAACGCCGGGCCTTGCCCGGGGCAGCAGGTGGAAATTCTTAACACCGCGACGCATTTTGCCCCCCGTCCGGGGGTATCGCTCGCGGCTGATACGCTCGCCCGATGCCCGTTCCACCCGTTTCACCGCCGGCCGCCTCGCGGCCGGCTGTTTCTTCCGGCGTCGTTGCCCTGGCCCTGGCGCTGCTGCTGGGGCTGCAGCCCGTCACCACGGACCTGTACCTGCCCGCCCTGCCGCGCCTGACGCGCGCCTTCGGCGCCACCACGGCGCAGAGCCAGCTCACGATGTCGGCGCTGATCCTGGCCTTCGGCATCGGCCAGCTGTTCTGGGGCCCGGTAGCCGACCGCTTCGGGCGGCGCCCGGTGCTGCTGCTGAGCCTGGCGCTCTACACGCTGGCCAGCGCCGGCGGCGCGGCGGCGCCGGCCATCGAGTGGCTGATCCTGTGGCGCACGCTGCAGGGTGCGGCACTGGCGGCGGCGGTGGTGTGCGCGCGCGCCATGGTGCGCGACCTGTACGAGCCGCACGAGGGCGCGCACGTGATGTCCAAGGGCATGTCGGGGCTGGGCCTGATCGCCATCAGCTCGCCGATCCTGGGCGGCGCGCTGGCCGCGACGCTGGGCTGGCGCGCGCCGCTGGGCGCGGTGGCGGCCATCGGCGCCATCGCGCTGGCCTTCGTGGCGCTGCGGCTGCCGGAGTCGCTGGCGCAGCGCAATCCGCACGCGCTGCGGCTGGGACCGCTGGCGGTCTCGGTGCGCGAGGTGCTGGCGAACCGCACCTTCCGCGCCTGGTCGGCGCTGGTGGCGAGCACCTACGGCGGGCTGTTCGCGATCCTGGCGCTGTCCTCCTTCGTCTACATCGAGGTGCTGGGCTTGACGCCGGGCCAGTACGGCATCGCGCTGGCCTCGGGCTCGGTGGCGTACCTGCTGGGCACTTTCTTCTGCCGTCGCTGGCTGCTGCGCCACGGGCTGGACGGCGCGGTGCGCCGCGGCGCGTGCTTCAGCCTGGCGGGCGGCGTGTCGATGGCGGCGCTGGCGCTGGCCGGCGTGCAGGAGGTGTGGGCGGTGCTGCTGCCGCAGTGGCTCTACGGCTTCGGCCACGGCATCCACCAGCCTTGCGGACAGACCGGCGCGGTGGGGCCCTTCCCGCGCAACGCGGGCGTGGCCTCGGCGCTCAACGGCTTCCTGCTGGCCGCCACGGCCTTCGTGGTGGGCCTGTGGGTGGGCCACGCCATGGACGGCAGCACGCGGCCGCTGGGCCTGGTGGTGGGGCTGTTCGGCATCGCCACCGCCGTGGTGGGCTGGACGCTGGTGCAGCGCCACGGGGTGCAACCGCGCCCGCGCACGGCATGACGGAGCGCATGGACCTGGAAACTCCCTGGATCGCCCTGGCCGGCCCCACGGCCAGCGGCAAGACCGCGCTGGCCCTGGCACTGGCCGAGCGGCTGGCACGGCCGGTGGAGATCGTCAGCGTGGACTCCGCGCTGGTGTACCGCGGCATGGACATCGGCACCGCGAAGCCCACGGCGGCCGAGCGCGCGCGGGTGCCGCACCACCTGATCGACCTGATCGAGCCCACGCAGGCCTACTCGGCCGCGCAATTCGTGGCCGACGCGGAGAAAGCCATGGCCGGCGTCCGCGCACGCGGCGCGCTGCCGCTGCTGGTGGGCGGGACGATGCTGTACTTCAAGGCGCTCATCGACGGCCTGGACGCGATGCCGGCCTCGGTGCCCGAGGTGCGCGCGGCCATCGAGGCCGACGCGGCGGCGCGGGGCTGGGCCGCGCTGCACGCGGAGCTGGCGCGGGTCGATCCGGTGACGGCCAGGCGCCTGGCGCCGCTGGACGCGCAGCGCATCTCGCGCGCGCTGGAGGTGTGGCGCGTCAGCGGCCAGCCGATCTCGGCCTTCCACCGCGAGCGCGAGGCGCAGGCGCCGGCGGGGCTGTTCCTGTCGCTGGAGCCCGACTCGCGCGCCTGGCTGCACGCGCGCATCAACCAGCGCTTCGACCAGATGCTGGACGCGGGCCTGGTCGAGGAAGTGCAGCGCCTGCGCGCGCGGGGCGACCTGCAGTTGGAGATGCCCTCGATGCGCTGCGTGGGCTACCGCCAGGTGTGGGAAGCGCTGGACGCGGGCCTGACGGGCGCGGCGCTGCGCGAGCGCGTGAAGGAGACGGGCAGCGCCGCGACGCGGCAACTGGCCAAGCGCCAGATCACCTGGCTGCGCGGCATGCCCTGGCGCCTGAGCGTGGCTTGCGATGCGCCGGACCCGCTGGCGCGGCTGCTGCAGCGGCTGCACGAGAAAGTGCCGGCGCTTTAACCAACACACATCCCACGGATTTCTCGAACGCTGAGAGCCCGTTCGTGCTGACCCTTCGATACCTCAGGGCGTGCCCTGTGCTGAGGTATCGAAGCATCAGGACGAACGGAATACGGGTTCGAAAACTTTATCGGACCCGTATCACAGCTTCATCGCATAAAACTTGTCATCCAGCCCCATGGCCGGAAAGCTCGGCGGCAATTCCTGGCGGCCTATTTCCTTGAAGCCGTTCTTTTCGTAGAAACGGGACACGGCGGGGTATTTGGATGATGTGCCCAGAAAAATCCAGCGCATGCCGCGCTCGCGGCACCAAGCCACCAGCGTCTTGAGCAGCCCGCCGGAGACACCCAATTCCAGGCCGCGGTAAGCGCGGGTCACGAACATCTTGCGCAGCGCGCCCTGTTGCTGGCCGATGTCCTGCAGTGCCACCGTCCCCACCACACGTTCCTTGTCCAGCGCCACCCAGAAATTGCCGTTGTCCCTCTGGTAGTAGCGCGGAATGTCCATCAGGTCCGGCTGCGCCTCCAGTGAAATGGGAATGTTCAGCTCGGACTGCTGGATGGGCAGGATGACCGAAGCGATGCCTTCCCGGTACTTGGCGCTGAACGGGACGATTTCTATGGATTCAGGCTGCTCGCCGAAAGATCCCTTGTCCGGCAAATTGGGATAGGTGCCCAGGCGTCGCCAGAAAGCTACCAACTCGGTGGTGGGCAGCAAGGCCACTTCGAAAGGAGGCGCCTCCATCTCAAACCCGTGCGATGGGTTTGATACTCCAGACCTGCCAGGCCGAATTTTTCAAGGTCGTTCTCGTTTCTGTTCCTGGAATCGACGGACCGGCTCGGTCCCTCCCCGGTGTGTTTTCGGACGGTTGGCACAGAAGGCCCTGGATTTGTTCGTGAAATTCGTCACGGAATTCCGGAAACATCCAGCCCCGCATAACCATGCTGATAAAAGCCGGCTCGGGCGCCCCTCTTGCCCAACCGCCCCACGCCGACCGTGAATTCCGTCACGAACCCATGCTTCAAATCCGCTCCCTCGAAAAACGCTACGCCGACAGCCCCGTCTTCACCGGGGTGGACCTGGACGCCCACCCCGGCGAATTCATCGCCATCCTGGGCGAGTCCGGCGTGGGCAAGTCCACCCTGCTCAACTGCATCGCCGGGCTCGATGAAGCCGATGCCGGCAGCGTCACGCTCGACGGCGTACAGGTGTTCCAGCTCGGCGAGGAGCAGCGCGCGCGCTGGCGGCGGGAAAAACTGGGCTTCGTGTTCCAGGCCTTCCACGTGCTGCCCCACCTGAGCGTGAGCCAGAACGTCTCCTTGCCCCTGTTGCTGCTCCAGCGCCCCGATCCCGCGCGCGTGAAGCACATGCTGGCCGTGGTGGGCCTGGAGGGTTTCGACGACCGGCTGCCGCGCACGCTCTCCGGCGGGCAGCTGCAGCGCGTGGCCATCGCCCGCGCGCTGGTGCACCGCCCGGCGCTGCTGCTGGCCGACGAACCCACCGGCAACCTCGACCCGGCCACGGCCGAGCGCGTGCTCACGCTGCTGCTGGACCAGGCCCGCGCCGAAGGGGCGATCTGCCTGCTGGTCACGCACTCGCGGACCGCCGCCGCGCGCGCCGACCGCGCCCTGTGCCTCACCGCCACCGGCTTCGAGCCGCTGCCGGCGTGAGCAGCGTGCTTCCTCTGCTGCGCCAGCTCGTCCTGCCCGAGTGGCGGCATCACCCGTGGCGGCTGGCGGTGGCGGTGCTCTCGGTCGCGCTGGGCGTGGCCCTGGCCTTCTCCGTCCAGTTGATCAACCGCTCGGCGCTGGACGAGTTCTCCAACGCCGCGCGCGCCGCCGCCGGCGAGCCCGACCTCAGCCTGCGCAGCGCCGCCCAGGGCAACCTGGACGACGCCTGGTTCGAGCGCGTGGCGTTGTCTCCCCTGGTGCAAGCCGCCAGCCCGGTGCTGGAGATCGACGCCGCGGCGCTGAACGCGGCCGGCGAGCGCGTGAGCCTGAAGCTGCTGGGCGTGGACGCGCTGCGCGTCACCCCCCTGGCCGCAGCGCTGTTCCCGGTGCCCATGAAAGGCGCCGCGCTCACCGCCTTCCTGGAACCCGACGCCGTCTTCCTCAACCCCGCCGCGCTGCAGCGGCTGAACCTGCAGCCCGGCGGCACGCTGACGCTGCAGCAGGGGCTGCAACGGCTGCCGCTGCGCGTGCTCGGCACGGTGACCGCGGGCGGCGCGCCGCTGGCGGTCATGGACATCGCGGCGGCGCAGGCGCGCTTCGCGCCCGGGAAGCTGTCGCGTGTGGACATCCGCCTGGCCACCGGCGCCGATGCGCGCGCGCTGCGCGAGGCGTTGACATTGCCCCCGGGACTGCTGCTGGCCGAGCCGCGCACGGCGGTCCAGCGCGTGTCGGACCTCTCGCGCGCCTACCGCGTCAACCTCATGGTGCTGGCGCTGGTGGCGCTGTTCGTGGGCGGCTTCCTGGTGTTCTCGGTGCTGGCGCTGTCTGTCGCTCAGCGCACGCCGCAGCTCGCGCTGCTGGGAGTGCTGGGCCTGTCGGCGGGGCAGCGGCGAGGGCTGGTCCTGGCCGAGTCCACCGCCATCGGGCTGCTGGGCAGCGTGCTCGGCCTGGTGCTGGGCACGGCGCTGGCCGCGCTGGCGCTGCGCTGGCTCGCCGGCGACCTGGGCGGCGGCTACTTCCCGGGCATCGCGCCGCGGCTGCAGTTCTCCGCCGGCGCGGCGCTGGTCTTCGGCGCGCTGGGCGTGGCCGCGGCCCTGGCCGGCGGCTGGTGGCCGGCGAAGCTGGCACGGCAGCTGGCGCCCGCCCAGGCGCTCAAGGGTTTAGGCGGCGCCA
>NZ_CALAOH010000092.1 GCF_937926365.1 uncultured Azohydromonas sp.
GCCCCCGCGGCCGCGCCCGCCACGCTGGCTGCCGTGCCGCCGTCTCCGCGCAGCGCGGTGGAGCTCATCCGCGGCCGGCGCAGCGCGCAGCGCTTCGACCGCCGCGCGACGCTGCCGCGGCCGGCGCTGGAGCGCATCGTGCAAGCCCTGATGCCCGGCGCCCTGCCCTGGGACGCGCTTCCCGGCGCGGTGCGGGTGCACCCCGTGTTCTTCGCCCACCGCGTGGAAGGGCTTGCGTCCGGGGCCTACCTGCTGCCGCGCAGTGCGCGGGGTGGGACGCTGCTGCGCGAGGCGCTGGGCCCGAACATGGATTGGAGGCCGGTCGAGGGTCTGCCGCTGTGGCGGCTGGCCGAGAACCCGGCGCTGGCCGGCGCGCTGCGCACCATCGACTGCCACCAGGCGCTGGGCAGCGACGCGGCCCTGGCCTTCGCACTGCTGGCCGAGTTCAACCAGCCGCTGCGCGACGCGCCCTGGCGCTACCGCGAGCTGCTGGTCGAGGCCGGCCTGCTGGGCCAGGTGCTGTACCTGGAGGCCGAGGCGGCGGGCTTCAGCGGCACCGGCATTGGTTGCTACTTCGACGACACGCTGCACGAGCTGCTCGGCATCGAGGACACGCGGGTGCAGTCGGTCTACCACTTCACCATCGGCGCGGCGCTGCCCGACCCGCGCATCCAGAGCATGGCGCCCTATGCCGGGCGCGAGGAGCACGCATGGACGCCCGATCCTTCCAGCGTTTGAGCCCCGCGCAGGCGCGCGCGTGGCTCGACGCCCATCCCGACCTTTTCACTTCCAACGCGTGAGGCCCACATGCCGATCTACGACTACCACTGCCCGGCCTGCGGCCAGGACTTCGAGCTGCTGGTGCGATCCAGCACCACGCCGGCCTGCCCGCACTGTGCCGCCACCGAGCTGGAGCGGCGCGTCTCGCTGACCGCGCCGCAAGGCAAGATCAAGGCGATCATCGCGTCCAACCGCCGCGCCGCGGCCCGGGAAGGCCACTTCAGCAACTACAGCCAGGCCGAACGGTCCAAGCTGCTCAAGGGCTGAGGCGCGCCGCATGGATTCTCCGAGCGAAGAACGCACCGTCCGCTGCTTCCTGACCTACAGCGGCGTGAAGCTGCCGCTGCAGCTGAGCCAGGAGCTCGACACCGCCGCGCTGCGCCACCGCAACACCTACTTCCGCGCCGAATACGACGCGCAGGGCCGCATGTGCCGCTGCGACAAGGTGGTCTATGGCGAGGTCGAGATGCGGCACGACTACCGCTACGACGCGGGCGGCGCGCTGTGCGAGGCCGTCATCACGTCGGTGCACGAGGACGAGCCGCAGGTGCTGGCCTTCTGATGCGTCGACTTGAGTTGACGTCGTGAGTGAGGTAGTCCGTTCGTCCTGAGGTATCGAAGGACGAACGGAATACTTCATCAACAAGCACGACTTGGAATCAGACAGGCTGCTTCACCGCCGCACCCGGCTCCCCAGCGCCGTGGCGATCGCCTCGGCGCGCGCCTGCAGCGCCGCTTCCTCGTCCAGCCCGGCCACGGGGGCCGCGCGACTGGCCGCCAGCGCCAGGCGGATGCGGTCGGCCTTGACGTACTCGTCGGCATGGTGGCCCTCGAAGGCTGCCCAGTCGCAGGTGCACAGCAGCAGCAACTGCTCCAGCCGCGCCGGGTGCTCGCGCGCCTGCACCCGCTCCAGCAGCATGGCGATGGGGCCGGCGCGCATGTCGCTGGCGCGGTGGATGCGGTCGCACTCGTCCACGGCCAGATGTGCCAGCGCCACCGCGTCCGCCGGCACCGCGGCGCGCCGCGCGAGCGCGTCGATGGCGGCATGCGCGCGCTGCTCGTGCTTGTGGTGGTGCGGCCAGATCTCGCGCGGCGTGCCGGACTTGCCGACCTTGTGCATCAGCGCCGCGAAGCGCAGTGCCAGCGGCGCATTCGCGCGTGCCGCCGCGTCGATGAAGCGCCACTGGTGCTGGCCCACGTCCACCCATTGCGGCCCGTCCGAGAGCTGCGGCACGCCAAACAGCCCGTCCAGCTCGGGCAGCAGCTGCGGCAGCGCCCGCGCAAGGCGCATGGCCTCGAAGGCGCAGGAAGGCCGCGGCGCCATCAGTGCCGTGGCCAGCAAGGTCCAGCGCGCGTGGGGCGTCATGCGCTTGATGCGGCCGGAAGCCGCCGCCAGCGCCAGCGTCGTGACGTGCGTGGCATCGGGCTGCTCGCCGGCCGACTGCTCCAGGCAGCACAGCAGGTCGTCGTAGGGACGGATGGTCTTCATGGCTCAGGCCTGCTCCAGCACCGCCGTGATCCGCCGCAGCGCGGCGCAGTGCCGGCGGCCATGGTCGCGCAGCGCCTGGCGCAGCTTGTCGGCCTCGGCCGGCGGCCATCCGCGCTCCAGCGACGCCGCGTAGGCCTGCAGCGGGCTGTGGAAGCAGCGGCCATGGCTGCGCACCTCGAACTCGTGCGCGCCGGCCTCGGGCACCATCGCCCTGAACACCGAGCGCAGCGACCACGAGCCGGCCATCGCGGGGTGGTAGTAGTGGTCGCGCAGCAGCGCGAACAGGTCCACGATGCGCGGCAGCAGCGCCGACAGGGCCGGGCCCAGGTCCTCGAAACGCTGCGCCAGCTCGCGGATGCGGTTGCGCTCGAAACCCGCGTTGTAGGCGAACACCGGCCCCTCGCTGCCCAGCGCCTCCACCAGCGAGGCGGCAAAGGCTTGGCGCGGGTCGCCGTCGTTCTCCGCCAGGAAGCCCGCCCGCACGACCCGCCCATCGGGCGTTTCCACGTCGCAGCTCCACTGGAACGGCAGCAGCTGGTAGGGCTGCGTGCCGGCCCAGGGCGGGACGGCAAAACCGATAGTTTCAAAGCGCAACCACCGCCGTGGCCCGGGCAGCGTGCGCAGTGCCGCTGCCGCGCCCGGGTCGAGCACGGGCTGCCCGTGCATGACGGCCCGCGCGGCGCGGCGGTGCCGGGCCGCCGTGAGCCGGTGCAGCGGCACGTTGCGCAAGTCCACGTAGCCCTCGGCGCGCAGCTCCGCCGCCAGTTCGCGCCCGACGATGTCCAGGCTGTTCACGGGATCGACCAGCACGGGCTCGGCGACCGGCAAGCCGCAGGGTGCGAGCTGCTCGCACGACCCGCCCGCGCTCGCGTCCGAGCCGCAGGGCGCGCCCAGTGGCACGGCGGGCAACTCGCCGCGCTCGCACTGGCGCATCGCGACGATCCACTCGCCCACCGGGCGCGTGCCGAGCACGGGCGCCAGGTCCACCTCGCGGTAGAGGCCGGCGTAGCAGCCGTGCCCGGGGTAGACGAAGCTGGTGTCGATCAGCAGCAGCCCCGCGCTCTGCACGCGCAGCGCGTTGCGCGCCATCACGTGCAGCCACAGCGCCACCGCGTCGATGTCGGCGTCGGTGCCGGCGGTGGCCTGGCGCACGCGCAACAGCTTGAAGCCTTGGGCGCCGCGGGTGACGAGGTCGATGCGCACGCGCACCCCTTCGTCGCTGGCCACGCAGGCGCCGGCCACGGCCCAGGCCTCGTCCTGCGATTCGATGTCCACCAGCAGCCGTTCGGTGATGTCGATGGCGGCCTGCCATTCGTCGTCCGTCCGGGGAGCGTCCAGCGTGACCAGCCCCGGGTAGGAGGCGCGCAGCGCCTGCTCGACACCGGGGCCTCTCACCATGCGGTCCACGCCCGGCCCGCTTCGCGCGGGCGCCGCTGGCACGCTCGCGTGGCGGTGCAGCCAGTAGCGGCGCGCGCAGGCACGCCAGCGCCACAAGTCGTCTTCGGACAGGGGATTCAGCGGTATCGGCATCGGCGTCTTTTGCGTGAGATCCATGAAAGCTTTCACAAGGAGCGCTGCGGTCAGCGCGATCGCTACAAACGTGACAAACCCCGGCCGCACGCCGTTCCCCTGCGTCCCTGTTGCAAGAGTTGTGCGCAACACAGCCTTGAGCTGGCTCAAGTTGCGGGGGCAGCCATGTCACTACCTTTGCCTACACCATGCACCCATCACGCGAATTTTTCCAGGCGCTGCACCGTGCCTTCGACACCACGCTGGCCGAGCGCGGGCGCACGCCGGTCGTGCTCGATGCGCTGCTGAGCCAGGCCTTCGACAGTTTTGCGGGCAACGTTGCCATCCAGTGCGAGGACGAGCCGCCGCTGGCTTGCGGGCGCGGTTGTGCAACTTGCTGCACGCTGCGCGTGGGTGCCACCGCGCCCGAAGTGCTGCTGGTGGCGCGCTTCCTGCGCGCCGTGACGCCGCGGCTGCTGCAGCGCGGCGTGGACCTCGTGGCCGGGTTGCGCGAAGCCGATGCCCGGACCGCCGGCCTCGCGGAGCGGAAGCGCGTGGCGCTGCGCCAGCGCTGTCCCTTCATCGCGCAGGGTGCCTGCGTGATCTATTCGGTGCGTCCGCTGGCCTGCCGCGGGCATGCGTCGCACGACCTCAAGGCCTGCATCGAGGCGGCTGCCGGTCGGGCGCTGCAGGTACCCTACAGCGAGGGCCACCGCCGCGTGCGCTCGCTGGTGCAGAACGCCATGCAGTCCTCGCTGCGCGATGCCGGGCTGTCCTGGGGCGTGTACGAGCTCAACCGTGCGCTGCTCATCGCGCTCGATGACGCGCATTGCGAGGCGCGCTGGCTCAACGGCGAGGACGTGTTCGCCAGCGCGGCGCTCAATGAAGTGCCGGCCGAGGAGATGGCCGCGGCGTTCGACGAGTTGCGGCCGCATTGAACGCCGCCGTGGCGGCGCTCGTGCGAGGGATGATCAGTCCTTGAGCTCCAGGCGCGGCTGCAGCAGCACCACGTCGGTTTCCGCCAGCGCGACGCAAGGCAAGGTAAGACCTTCGGCCTTCTCGTCGGGCGAGAGTCCCGGCCACTCGATGCGGTAGCGCACCCGGCCCTCGGTGAGCTGGGCGATGCATTCGCGGCAGGTGCCGTTGCGGCAGCTGCTGCGCAGCCTGATGCCCTGCGCCAGCGCCGCTTCCAGCAGCGTGGCGCCCTCCTCCACCGCCACGGTGCGGCCCAGCGGTTCGATGCGCAGCGTCCTGCCCATGGTTCGCGCTCCGCGTTCAGGCGCCGGCGCGCAGCCAGGCGTCCAGCTCCGCGCCCACCAGGCTGAAGGCGCGGCCGAAGCCCGCGATCAGCCGTGCCGACACGGGCTGCAGCGCGAACAGGCGGAAGTCGCCCAGCTCGAAGATCGGGGCCGTGTCCGGAAAGCGGGCCAGGTATTGCGCGCGTGCCGCCGCGTAGGCGTCGCCCTCGCGCTCCAGCGGCAGCGCATCGGCCTGCAGCGACACGCGCGGCAGGGCCTGTGCCGGCCATTCGCCCCCGGCCTCCGCCATCACGAGCAGGCTCACGCGCGGATGCTCCAGCATGTCGCGCGTGTGCGTGGCCAGGCCGCTGACGTGGATGTAGAGCCGCGTGTCGCCCGCGGGCAGCACGAAGGGCGCCATGGAAACGGCGGGCTCCTCGCGGTGCAGCGTGGCCAGCGCGGCGACGGGCCGCTCGGCGAGCAGGCGGCGCAGCAGGGTGGAAGTGTCGGCATCCATGGGCGGGATTGTGGCCGACGGCTCCCGTGGGCCATCGCGCACACTGCGGCGGCCACGGGCGCGGCGCTTGCCGACCCGGGTGCCTCGCGCCGCCGCCCGGCCGCCCCTTTTTCGTTCCGATCCCGAGCACGCATGCCCTTTCCCCTTGATCGGCCCGTGTGGGCCGTGCGCCTGCAGTTCTTCATCAGCGGTTTCCTGTTCGCCACCTGGGGCGTGCACGTGCCCACGGTGCGCGCGCATTACGGCCTGGACGAGCAGCGCCTGGCGCTGACGATGCTGGCCGCCGGCGTGGGTGCGCTGTGCGGGCTGGCCTTTGCCGGGCGCTGGGTCGGCCGCTGGGGGCCGCAGCGGGTGGCGTGGCTCACCGGCCTGGTGGCCGCCCTGACGGTGATGGCGCTGCTGGCCAGCGGCTCCTGGATGCTGCTGCTGGCGACGATGTGGGTCTTCGGCGCCGCCGGCAGCGTGTACGACGTGGCGATGAACGCCGGCGGCGCGGCGCTGGAGGCGGCCAGCGGCCGGCGGCTGATGAGCCGTTTCCACGCCCTCTTCAGCTTTGGCGGCATGGCGGGCGCGGCCTTCGGCAGCGCGCTGCTGAGCATGCGGGCGCCGCCGGTGCTGCACCTGGCGCTCACCGGCGTGGCGGCCGTGGCGGCGGTGTGGTGGGCGACGCGGCCGGCGCTGCCCGACATGGCCGCTGCCCCGGCGGCCTCGGAGAGCCGGCGTTTCGGCGTGGGCCGCGGGCGTGGCGTGCTGTGGATGCTGGGCGCGCTGGCGGCG
Organism: uncultured Azohydromonas sp.; assembly: GCF_937926365.1. GTDB lineage: Bacteria > Pseudomonadota > Gammaproteobacteria > Burkholderiales > Burkholderiaceae_C > Azohydromonas. The sequence goes on from NZ_CALAOH010000092.1 coordinate 6,311, forward strand.
ATCGGGCTGGTGGCCGAAGGGGCGATGTACGACTGGAGCGTGCTCTACATGCAGCGCGAACTGGGCAGCGAGCCCGCGCTGTCGGCCCTGGCCTATGCCAGCTTCTCGGTGGCGATGGGCCTGGCGCGGCTGGTGGGCGACGCGGCCCGGGCGCGCTGGCCGGCGCATCGGCTCATGGCCGGCAGCGCGCTGCTGGCCGCCGCCGGCATGGCCGTGGCGCTGGCCGGGCGGCATCCGGTGCTGGCGCTGGTGTGCTTCGCGCTGGTGGGGCTGGGGCTGGCGAACGTGATCCCGGTGCTCTTCGCCGCCGCGTCGCGGCTGCCGGGCGTGCCGGCCGCCAACGGCATCGCGGTGGTGTCGTCGCTGGGCTACCTGGGTTTCATGGCCGGCCCGCCGGTGATCGGCTTCATCGCCCAGCACCGCTCGCTCACGGCCGGGCTCATGACGGTGGTGGTGTTCGCGGTGCTGCTGGCGGTGGCGGGCGGCAGGGCGCTGCGGCCGGCGCCGGCTTGAGGTGTGGGGAGAGCGGTTGAAACAGCAAACCGGATCGGACCGAAAACGGCTCCTTCATGTCATCCGTTCATCACCCCGGTATCCGGCTCCCCTTTCGTATTCCCGATACCGAATCCTGAAATGCGACTGCATCTTGCCCGCCTCCGGCAGGGATTTTTCAAGCTGCGGGAATTTCTCCAGCACTTCCTTGCGGTGCGTGGCCCAGGCGGACAAGAGCGCCTCCCGCGCCTCGTCGCAGGTCGCGCCCGCGCCATGCCAGACGAAATCGTGCGTGATCATCTCGGCGATCACGATCGTGCTCGGGGGAATGATGGCCATGGCGCGGCGTCCGGTGAAATGAGGCGAGGAAAACTCAGGAAACCGGCGAGAACTTCAATGGCCGCCCCGCCTGCTCGCTGGCGCATTCGGAAAGCGCCGCGAAGAATTCCCGGCCCTCCCGGTCCACCCAGCGGCCTTCGACGTAGCGGTAATGGAAGCCGCCGCTCCTGGCCGCCATCCACAGCTCCCGCAGCGGCGGCTGCGTGTTGAGCACGATGTGGGTCCGGTTCGGAAACACCAGCTCCAGCAGCCCGCCACTGCGGCGGGTGTCGATGTCGATCTCGTCCGCCTCCAGCCACGCGTCCAGCGTCGCCTCGATGCCCGAGAGGATGGCGTGGGTCTTCTGGCGGTACTCCAGGTCGGAAAGCGGGGTGGCTTCCACGGTGGCGCTCATGGGGGTCGTCCTGTGATGGGGGTTGTGCGAACAACGGTGGCGGCCGGACTCAGTAGCCGAGCTCGAACCACACCGGCTGCTTGCGCCGCAGCTCGGCCAGCAGCGTCATGGTCTGCGGCACCAGCGCGTTGACGGCGTACCAGATCTCCTCGCGGCGCGGCTGCACGCCGCGGCGCAGCTTGTCGTGCAGCGCGGCCCAGCCGCTCCAGTCCACCTGCATCAGCCGGCTGTGCAGCGCCGGGGTCACGTTGCCCAGGGTGTGGGCCATGATCAGCAACTGCGCCTCCACTGCCCGCAGCGTCAGCGTGCTGGCGAAGAGCTCGTCCTCGTCCTGCATCTCGTGCGTGAGTTCCTGCACGGAGCGGCCGGTGTCCATCACGATGTCGTAGAGCGAGCGGTGGTACATCGGCTTCAGCCCTCCTGGGTTGCGGCCTCTTGCCGCGATGGCCGCGTCGCCGGGGTGCCCTTGGGCAGCGGGGCGCGTGTCGGCGGCGATGCGGGCGGCACCGTCAGCGCCGCCTGCAGCAGCTCCGCCAGGTGCAGCGACTCGCGCCCGGCGCCGTCGCGGATCTGCTGCCGGCAGCTCGTGCCGCTGGCCAGGATCAGGTCCTCCGGCGCCGCCGCGCGCACCGCCGGCAGCAGCGACAGCTCCGCCATCGCCATCGAGTGCCCGTAGTGCTCGGCCTCGTAGCCGAAGCTGCCGGCCATGCCGCAGCAGCTCGATTCGATCCACTCCACCCGCAGCCCCGGCATCTTGCCCAGCAGCTTGCGCAGCGCCTTGAGCGTGCCGTGCGCCTTCTGGTGGCAGTGGCCGTGCACGTGCACGCGCGTGGGCGCGGCGCCGGCCAGCGGCTTCACGGGCAGCACCAGGCGCTTGGCATCGAGCTCGCGCGCCAGGAACTCCTCCAGCATCAGCGACTGCTTCATCAGCGCCTGCACCGGCTCGGCCTCCAGCCCCAGCATGCCCACTTCGTCGCGCAGCATGCTCAGGCACGAGGGCTCCAGGCCGATCACCGGGCGCCCGGCGGCCAGGTGCGGCGCCAGCGCCGCCACCAGGCGCCGCGCGTGCCCGCGCGCCTCGTCGATCAGCCCCGCCGACCAGGCCGTGCGCCCGCAGCACAGCGGCGCGCCGCCGTCCGTGGGCTGCAGCAGGTGCACGCGGTAGCGTGCGGCCTGCAGCACGTCCAGCGCGGCGCGCGCGATGTTGGGCTCCAGGTGGTTGGAGAAGCAGTCCACCAGCAGCACCACTTCGCGCAGCGGCTCCACGGGCTCCAGGCGCATGGGCGGGTTGGACAGGAAGCTCCGCGCCGCCGGCCGCGGCAGCCGGCGCCGCGCGGCGATGCCCAGCAGCCGCTCGCCGGCCCAGGCGGCGCCGGGCAGCCTGTCGCGCAGCGCCAGCAGCGGGCGCAGGCGCTTCAGATGCGGCAGCCAGCGCGGCAGCCTGGCGAAAAGGCGCGTGCGCAACGGCGGAGGCTGCCGGCGCCAGCGCTGCGCCAGCGTCTCGGCGCGCAGCGCGGCCATGTCCACGCCGTTGGGGCATTCGCGCTTGCAGCCCTTGCAGGCCACGCACAGCGACATCGCCTCGGCCAACTGCGCCTGCTGGAAAGGTCCGTCACCGAGCTTGCCGTCCAGTGCCTCGCGCAGCACGGCGGCGCGAGCGCGCGTGCTGTGCCGGTCCTCGCCGGTGATGCGGAAGCTCGGGCACATCACGCCCTTGTCCGCCGCCTTCCTCTGGCACTGGCGGCTGCCGATGCACAGCGCCGCGGCCTTGCCGAAGCCTTCGCCGGCGGCGGGAATCGCGGCATACGCGTCGCCCTGCCCGTAGGCGTCGTAGGCGCTCCAGTCGAGTTCGAGCTTCATGGGCCTCGCCGCTTCGGTCGGTGTGGCCGCACTCAGGCCGCGGCCGTGGCGCAGCCCGTCAGCGCCGCGGCCACCGCCGCCAGCGGCAGCGCGATGCGCGTGATGCCCTGCTCCTCCATGAAGCGCGCTTCCATGCGCGTGGGCTCCTCGGCCATCACCGCGAAGTGCGGGCCCTGCGAGCGCTTCATGATCTGGCGCGCGAAGGCGCGCGGGAGCTGGTCGTTGAAGCGGCAACCCAGGAACACGAAGCCCAGCGCGCCGCGGCGCTGCTGCACCTCGGCCGGAATGGGCGTCTGGATGTCGATCTCGGTCAGCACCTCCACGTAGTCGCTGTCCGACACCAGGTAGTTCGACGCCGGGCCGCGGCCGCCCCAGGGCTTGTAGTAGAGGGTCCTGGCCGCGATGGGGTCGGGGCTGGCGGCGCCCTGGGCGTCGTACCAGCCGATCCAGGTGCCGAAGTGCTCGCTCTGCGACAGGCCCTGCACCTCGGCCCAGTCGCTGCGCGCGGCCAGCGCCTGGCGCAGCGTGTCGTCGTACCAGCAGTCCACGATCACCGGCGCGGGCAGCGCCGCGATCCAGCGGTGCAGCGCCGAGGGCGCGGGCGCGGCGGCGTAGGCCTCGTCCATGCCCTTGACCAGCGTCTTGCGATGCTTGAAGTTCTCGATGAACTGCGCCGCGGCGGTGAGGCGGTTCTTGATCTTGCCCGGCACCGACACCTTGGCGGTGAGCACCGCGGCCAGCGCCAGCGGATCGGCCGGCGGCAGCGCGCCCTCGCACAGCGACAGCATGGCCGGGCCCAGGTAGGGCGCCAGGGTGCCGGCGGCCAGGCCCTCGACGACGGCGGTGGGCACTTCTTGGACGGTGGCGTAGGTCATGGGTCTCTCCAGAAATAGCGGTCTCGTCACGCCCGTGCGGCAGCTGCGCTGCTGCACGGGAAAAGTCGTGGGCACTGCCCGTGAGCTGGCGCGGTCCGCTCTCTACTTCGTCATCCCCGCGCAGGCGGGGATCCAGGCGGCCCCACGCCGGAGCGCGAGCTGCGATGCCGGCAACACGACCTCAGCGGTGCCGTGGTTCCAACCTCGTTCCCTTCGGCCGGCTTGGGGACCGCCTGGATTCCCGCCTTCGCGGGAATGACGGAGCAGGAAGGCCATCGCGTCAGGCGTTGGCGCCGTCTCACAAATAAATCGCCGCCCCCGCCCCCACGTTGATGGACGAGTCCTTGAGCGTCTTGACGATGAACTTCACGTGCCCGGGCGTCAGGTGCGTGTGCAACGGCAGCGCCAGCGCCCGGTCGGCGATGCGCTCGGTCAGCGGCAGGTCGCCGCGCTTCCAGCCCTGCTGCATGTAGTGGAACTGCTGGTGCAGCGGCATGCAGTACATGACCGCCTCGATCAGCTCGGTTTCCAGGTCTTCCAGGATGTCGTTGCAGGCGCTGGCGGTGAAACGCTTGCCGAGGTGCACCACGTAGAGCATCCAGTGCACCTCGTCCACGCCCGGCGCCACGTAGGGCGGCTTGACGCCTTCGAAGGACTGCATCTCCAGCAGGTAGCTGGCCTCCACGGCCTTGCGCTTGTCCAGGATGCGGTCGATGCGGCCGAGCTGCCCCGCGCCCAGCGCGGCGGTGATCTCGCTCATGAGCGCCTGCAGCGGCACGCGCGAGCCCACCGAGATGGAGCGCCGGTCCTTGAGCGAGCGCGAGCGCAGGTAGCGCAGCTCGGAGGCCAGCGCGTCGTCGTCGGTGACGACCATGCCGCCCTCGCCGCAGCACAGCGCCGAGGGCTGCGAGAAGTCGAACACCGAGAGGTCGCCGAAGCTGCCCACGAGCTTGCCCTGCAGCCGCGAGCCCAGGGCTTCGGTGGAGTCCTCGATCAGCCAGATGCCTTGCTCGTCGGCCAGCTTGCGGAACTCGTCCCACGCGGCCGGGTGGCCGTTGGTGTTGCCGGCCAGGATGGCCTTGGTGGCGGGGGTGATCCTGTCGGCCGCGCGCACCGGGTCCAGGCAGCCGGACCAGTAGTTGATGTCGGAAAACACCACGCGCGCGCCGGTGAGCTCCACCGCGTGCGCCACCTGGTGCCAGCTGTAGGGCGAGGCGATGACCTCGTCGCCCGGGCCGATGTCCAGCGCGCGCAGCGCCAGCCACGTGCCCACGGTGCCGCTGGAGACGGCCACCGCGTGCTTGCGCCCCACCCAGCGGGCGAAGGAGCTCTCGAAGTGCTGCACCATGCGGCCGGCCGACAGCCGGGGCTCGCCCAGCGCCGCCGTCACCAGCTCGACCTCGACCTCGCTCATGTCGGGGTCGGACAGCAGCAGCTCCTCCTCGTCGGAGAGGCCGTCATCGGTGTCGGGTACGGCGTTCATGCGGCCGCCTTGTCCACGAGGTAGAAGCCCGCGGCCTGTGCCGGGTCGGTGGTGACGGTCCAGCAGTGGCCGTCGCTGGCGCCGAGGTAGAGCACGCGCCGCGTGCCGGTGGCCGCGGGCGTCTCGTGGCGCATGTCCATGGCGTCCACCACGATCACGCGCAGCGGCGCGAAGCGTTCGCGCAGGGCCGTGGCCGCCTGGCGCACGGTGTCGGCGGCGTCGGCCACGCCCAGCGCCTCCTGGAGCAGCGCGGCGTCCATGCTCAGTCTCCCGACAGCCGCTTGGCTTCGACGGTGATGGGCAGCGAGGTGCCCTCGGGCATCTCCGGCAGCGACAGCACCCAGCCGTTGGCCAGCGTGACGGTGCCGCCCCACAGGCCCTCCTTCTCCTGCGACACGACGGGCTCTTCGAGGTCCTTCTTCGGCACGTAGGCCGAGAGGGTGCCCTTCTGGTCTTTGCGCATCATCACTTTCATCACGGGACTCCTAGGAAACAGGCTGCGCTTCGGCCAGGGCCAGCAGCGGCAAGAGGTGTTCGGTGGCCGCGGCGATCGTGGCGTCGATCTCCGCGGCGGTGGTTTCGGGGCCCAGCGACAGCCGCACGCCGGCCTTGGCGTGGAGCTCGCTTTCGCCCATGGCCAGCAGCACGTGCGAGGGCTGCGTGCCGCCGGCGCTGCAGGCCGCGCCGGAGGAGGCCACGATGCCCGCGCGCTCCAGCTTCATCAGCACCTGCTCGGCGTCGAGGCTGCCGAAGCGCAGGCACAGCGTGTTGCACAGCCGCTCGGCCTCGCGGCCGTAGACGTGCACGCCGGGCAGCGCCGACAAGCCGTCTTCCAGGCGCTGGCGCAGCGCGCGCATGCGCTCGATGTCGGCCTGCAGCGTCGCGGCGGCGCGGTCGCAGGCCGCGGCGAATCCAGCGATGCCGGGGACGTTCTCGGTGCCGCCGCGCCGGTTGCGCTCCTGGCGGCCGCAGAGCAGCGGCGGGATGGCCAGCCCCTTGCGCACCAGCAGCGCGCCGATGCCCTTGGGGCCGCCGAGCTTGTGGGCGGAGACGGACATCAGGTCCGCCCCGCTGGCGGCGAAGCCCAGCGCCGCCTTGCCCGCCAGCTGCGTGGCGTCCACGTGCATCCAGGCGCCGGCCGCGCGCGCCAGCGCCGCGACCTCGGCCACGGGCATGAGCACGCCGGTTTCGTTGTTGGCGCCCATCACGCTGACGAGCGCCACGTCCTGGGCGATGAGCGAACGCGCCGCCGCCAGGCTCAGGCGTCCCTGCGCGTCCACGGGAATGAAGTCCACCTTCACGCCCTCGCCGCGCAGGCGCTGCGCCAGCGCCTGCAGGCCCGGGTGTTCGACGGCGGACATCAGCACGCGCTCGCGCCCACTGGCCTTGACCGCGCCCAGCACCGCCATGTGGTTGGCCTCGGTGGCGCCGCTGGTGAAGACCAGCTCCGCGACGGCGCAGCCCAGGAAGGCGGCGACACGGCCGCGCGCGCTGGCCAGCAGCCGCCGCGCGTCCTGCCCGGGACCGTGGGTGGACGAGGGGTTGGCCCAGTCCTGCCGCAGCGCCTGCACCATCGCCGCCACCGCTTCGGGCACCGGGCGCGTGGTGGCGTTGTGGTCCAGGTAGACGATGGCGGGGGCGGTGCTGCTCATGGCGAAGGGCTCCGGTCAGCGGCCCGCGCGCGGTTGCCCGGGCAACGGCCGGCGCATGCCGGTCTTGCCCGGTCGTGGCGCGGGCCTGGGGCTCATGCGGCAGCCAGCTGCGGTGCCGGCTTGGCGCTGCGCATGGGCTCGATCTCCTCTTCGAGACAGCCCAGCACGCACACGCCGAAGTCCACCATGTAGATGGGCACGTTGGCTTCGCCGTGGTGCCCGACCTGCACGATCTCGCCTGGACCGCCGGCGACGACCAGCAGCAGGTCCTCGGGGATGTCGGGCAGGCTGCCGTCGTTGTAGAGATCCACCGTGGCCCGGACTTCCAGGCCCCAGGGATACTTCGGTTCGCGCAGGTCCATCATGGCGGGCTCCTTGCGTCAGACCTTCTTGATGCAGCCGTCCACCGGGCACACCGCCACGCACTGCGCCGAGTCGAAGTGGCCTTCGCACTCGGTGCACTTGGCCGGGTCGATGATGAAGGCGCCGCCCTTCTCGCGGATGGCGTTGTTCGGGCACTCGGCCTCGCAGGCGGAGCAGCCGGAGCACTGGGAAGCGATGATCTTGTAGGCCATGGTGAGACTCCTCTCGATGCGGCTTGGGTGGGTGAGCGGGCAACCGCCGTGCAGGCAGCGGCCCCGGGTCTGGACCGCTCATTGCGAGAGTCGTGCCAACCCCGATTCCCTGGCGGATCCATCGCTTGGAGCGCGAACGCTTGTCCGGTAGGCGACAAACCCAACAAGCCGCGTCGGGTCCGCGACGGGGCGGTCGGCTTGGCATCGGCCAAGCGACGGCGCGGGTGGACGCCGCGCCCAGGCCTAGGCAGGCGTCGTGAGGTTGCGCTCCACGGCCGGGTAGAAGTCACGGTTCTCGCGCTGCATGCGCTCGAACACCGTGCGCAGCACCTGGTTGGCTTGCGCTCGAAAGCCCTCCGGATCGGCGCGCACCCGGGCTGCCGTGTTCCATTGGCGCGCGAAGGCGTTGTAGGCCCCCGCGATCGAAGCCATCTCGGCCTGGAACTGGCGGCCAAGGCGGGCAAGCTGACGGTCGTGGGCCGCCTCGAGCGCGGGGTACAGCGCCTTGTCTTCCGCGGCCAGATGCATCTTGATCACCGCACTCATCGCCACGACGAGCCGGGCGATGTCGTCGGCGTGCTCGGCGATGCCCGCGTGCGCGTGGCGCCGCAGCGTCGCGATGAAGTCGAGGATTTGGCTGTGCTGGTCCTTGAACTTGTCGATGTTCACGTAGGCCTCGGTAAAAGGTGTAACGACAATACATCTTAAACGGGCTTCTCATCCCTTGCCCGAAAAAGCGCCACACCAGCCAAGGTCTACGCAAGGAGTTGCCGCGGCTCGTGCCCTGCCGCGCCGCCTGGGCAGCCATCGAAAGGAAAGTCGTTCCTTGAACTGGTTCAAGGAAACGGGCCGCTCCGCCGCCTACATTAGATGCACTTCAAATGCACCTTTAACCACCGACCACGGAGCCCTGATGACCCAGCCTACCTCCGGCACGACCATCGACGTTCGCACCATTGCGCCGCGCGAGCGCCATCCCCTGATCTTCCAGACCTTCCATGGCCTGGGCGATGCCGAAACGATGGATATCGTCAACGATCACGACCCCCGGCCCCTGTACTACCAGATGCAGGCCGAGCAGCCGGGGCTGTTCACGTGGGACTACCTGCAGACCGGTCCCGATGTCTGGCGGGTGCGCATCACCAGGCGCGCCGGTCCCGCCAGCCTCGCCTGAGCGCGGGCGCACAAGTCAACCGTTCACAGGAGTTGCCATGAAGACCAACAGCAGGCTGTGGCGATGGCTCGGCCTCATTTTCGTGCTGTCGTTCGGGGCCCTCGGGTACCTCGGGTGGCAGATCTACCTGGAGGCGCCGCCCATTCCCAAGGCGGTGGCCACCGCCGAGGGCGAGGTGCTGTTCACCGGCGAGCAGATCCAGCGCGGGCAGCGGGCGTGGATGGCCGCGGGCGGACAGCAGCTGGGCACCGTCTGGGGCCACGGCAGCTACGTCGCGCCCGACTGGTCGGCCGACTGGCTGCATCGCGAGGCCGTTGCGTTGCAACGCATCCACGCTGCGCAGCAGGGTACCGGCGCCGACGCGCAAGCCGTCGTCGATGCCAAGGTGCGCACCGAGATGCGCCACAACACCTATGACGCGGCCAGCGGCCGCGTCACCGTGTCCAGCGAGCGCGCGCAGGCCATCCACGAGACGGCGCGCCACTACGAGGCGCTGTTCGGCAGCGACGCCTCGCTGGCGACGCTGCGCGAGCAGTACGCGATGAGCGAGGACGCCCTGCCCCAGAAGGCGGACCGCCAGGCGCTGGCCGCGTTCTTCTTCTGGTCGGCCTGGGCCGCCAGCACCGACCGCCCGGGCGAGGCCGGTCTTTCCTACACCAGCAACTGGCCGCACGAGCCGCTGGTGGGCAACACGATGACGACCTCGGCGGCGATGTGGTCGATGGTCAGCATCGTCCTGCTGCTGGCCGGCGTCGCGGCGATGCTGTGGCTGCACGGCCGCGACCGCCACGAGGAGGAGGCCACGCCGCCCAAGGCCGATCCCTTCCTCGGCTTCAAGGCCACGGCGTCGATGCTGGCCACGCGCAAGTACTTCTTCGTGGTCATCGGCCTGATGCTGCTGCAGATCGCCATGGGCATCGTCACCGCCCACTACGCGGTGGAGGGCCAGTCGTTCTTCGGCCTGCCGCTGGCGGACGTGCTTCCCTACGTCAGCAGCCGCACCATCCACACGCAGATCGGCATCTTCTGGATCGCCACGGCGTGGCTGGCCACGGGCCTGTACATCGCGCCGATGCTCTCGGGCCGCGAGCCGAAGCTGCAGAAGCTCGGCGTGGACGCGCTGTTCTGGGCGCTGATCGTCGTGGTGCTCGGCTCCACGATCACCGGCTGGCTGGGCACGCTGCAACGCCAGGGAGCGGACTTCTCGTTCTGGCTCGGCAACCAGGGGCTGGAGTTCACCAGCATGGGCCGCGTGTGGCAGCTGCTGCTGTTCGTGGGCCTGCTGTTCTGGGTCTTCCTGCTCGGCCGCGCGCTGTGGCCGGCGCTGCGCAAGCCCTCGGAGAGCCGCGGCCTGATCGCCATGGTGTTCCTGTCGGCCACGTGCATCGGCGGCTTCTACGCCACCTCGCTGACCTGGGGCCAGCACACGCACTACTCGATGATCGAGTACTGGCGCTGGTGGCTGGTGCACCTGTGGGTGGAGGGCTTCTTCGAGGTCTTCGCCACCGCCGTGATCGCGCTGATCTTCACCAAGCTGGGCCTGGTGCGCCCGGCCAGCGCCAACCGCGCCATCGTGGCGGAGACCATCGTGTTCCTGTTCGGCGGCATCCTGGGCACGCTGCACCACCTGTACTTCACCGGCACGCCGACCTCGGTCATCGCCGTGGGCGCGGTGTTCTCGGCCCTGGAGGTGGTTCCGCTGACGCTCATCGGCCTGGAGGCGATGCAGACCTGGCGCAAGGCGCGTTCGGTCCCCTGGCTGCAGGCCTACCAGTGGCCGATCCTGTGCTTCGTCGCGGTCGGCTTCTGGAACACGGTGGGCGCGGGGCTGCTGGGCTTCGCCATCAACCCGCCGGCGGCGCTGTACTACGTGCAGGGGCTGAACATGACGGCGGCCCACGGCCACGCGGCGCTCTTCGGCGTGTACGGCATGCTGGGCATCGGCCTGCTGCTGTTCTGCCTGCGGGGCCTCTTCGCGCGGACGCTGCACGCCGACGGCCTGCTCAAGCCCGCCTTCTGGGCCCTCAACGTGGGCCTGGCCATGATGGTGTTCATGTCGCTGCTGCCCGCGGGCATCTACCAGGCGTGGGCCAGCATCGCCAAGGGCCTGTGGTACGCCCGCTCGCCGGAGATCATCCACTCCGGCGTGATGGAAGCCCTGGTGTGGCTGCGCGTGCCCGGCGACATCGTGTTCGCCGCCGGCAGCGTGTACCTGGCGCTGTACGCCTGGCGACTGTTGCGCCCGGCAACCAGGGTGCGCGCATCGGCGCCCGCGCTGCCGGCGTCCGCTGCCGCCAAGCGGTGATGGCAACCAAGGGAGGGCTGCGGCCCTCCCTTTTTTCGCGTTCAAAATCCGCCGATGACCGAAGGCCCCTGCCCATGAAGCTCACCTCCTTTACCGACTACAGCCTGCGCGTGCTCATCTACCTGGCCGTGAACGGGGAGCGGAAGTCGACCATTGCCGAGATCGCCACCGTCTTCGACATCTCCGAGCACCACCTCGTCAAGGTCGTGCACTTCCTGAGCAAGCAGGGCTGGATCGCCACCATCCGCGGCAAGGGTGGCGGGATGACCCTGTCCAGGGCGCCGAAGGACATCCGCATCGGCCAGGTCGTGAGGGACACCGAAGGCACCGCGGTGCCCGCGGAGTGCTTCGAGCCCGGCGGCGGGCACTGCATCATCCGCGGGTGCTGTGGGCTCCAGGGCGTCTTCGCCGAAGCCATGGAAGCCTTCTACGCGGTGCTGGACCGGTACACGCTGGCGGATGTGGTGCGCACGCCCCAGGTCCTCGCCCAGGTCCTGCACTTCCACCGCTCGGTGCCGGGTTCCACGGCGCGCGCCTCCTGATCCGCTCGTTCGGGGCGGCGACGCCGTCCCGCCCCCTGCCCTCCTCCCTTCACGGCCACGATCACGGCGTAGGGGGCGAAAGGGGCCGCAGGACTCAGGAGGAGGCGCAGCGCATCTTCTTCCCGGGGTGCGCCGCGGCGGCACAGCCTTCCAGCGAGGCGGGCGTGCCGGGCTTGGCGTCCAGGCCCACGAAGCGCTCGACCTCGGCGGTTTCGAAGCCCACCAGGCGCGTGCCATCCTCGCGCTCCATCAGCGGGCGGCGGATCAGCAGCGGCTCGGCCAGCAGCGCGGCCAGCGCGGCTTCGGCATCGAGCGCCTCGGGCACGATCTCGCCGCTCTTGACGCGCGGCGCGGCGCGGTTGAACCACGCTGCCACCGGCAGCGGCGCGAGGAACTGCAGCAGCCGCTTGCGTGTCCAGGGCTCGGCCAGCAGGTCGCGCCGCTCCAGCGTGTGGCCGGCGGCTTCGAGCAGCGCCCGCTGCCGGGCGTTGCCGCCGCAACCGGGCTTTTCGTAGAAGCGCAGATGCGCCATGGGAGGGTTCTCCTGTTCCTTTCCACTGAAATAGCCTCGTCACACCCGCGAAGGCGGGTGTCCACGAACCCCGGGCAGCGTCCCGGCAGGCGTGGATGCCCGCCTTCGCGGGCATGACGAAGGAATACTTCGCCTTCAATGAAGAGTTGGTCAGGCCTCCAGCGCCTGCAGCCGTTCGTCGATGGCCTCGCGCAGCCGCACGAGGTAGCTCAGCACCCAGGCCTGTTGCGCTGCCGTGGCGGTGTCGCCTTGCTCGTCGAGCAGCACGCGCAGCAGTTCCAGCGTCTCGCGCTCGTGCGCGGCCACCTCGGTATCCAGCCGTTCCACGGTCGTGGCGTCGCGGGCCTCGTCCAGCGTCTCGCGCCAGCCCATCTGCCGCACCAGGAAGGCCATGGGCACCGCGCCGCGGCCGGACTGCGCGTCCATGGGCGCGCCGCGCAGCTCGCACAGCATGAAGGCGCGCTGCACCGGGTTGCGCAGCCGGTCGCGCGCCTCGTTGATGCGCACGGCCCACTGCGTGGCCGCCTGCTGCTCCGCGGCGCTGGCGCTGGCCACGTTGTCAGGATGCATGCTGGCCTGCAGCGCACGCCAGCGCTCGTCCACCGCCGAGCGCTCCAGCGCAAAGCGCTGGGGCAGCCCGAACAGGGTGAAGTCGTCCGTCGCCAGGTTCATGCGAGGCTTTCGGAGAGCAGGCGCAAGGGCGCCTCGCCCCGGGCCACGGGCAGCGCCTTGGGCATCACGCCGCGCGGCAGCGCCATGGCGCGCAGCGGCAGCGCCTCCACTTGCGCCATCGCGGCGGCCTCATCACGGCGGCGGGCCTGGTCGATCAGGTCCTGGATAGTCACGGCGCTGAGCACGCCGTGCATCACCTCGTCGAGTCCGGCCCACAGCTCCTGCGTCAGGCACTTGCCGGCGTTGTCGCCGACGCGGCCCTCGGCGCAGAAAGTGCTGCGCCGGTCCGGCGGCTCCTTGACGCACTGCACCACCTCGGCCACCGTGATCTCGCCGGGCCGGCGCGCGGGCTCGTAGCCGCCCTCGCGTCCCCGGGTGAAGCGCACCAGCTTGTGGCGCCGCAGTTGCGTGAACAACAGCTCCAGGCCATACGACGACACGCGCTGGCGCTGGCTGATGCGCTCCAGCGGCACCGGCCCGCGCTGCGAAAGCAAGGCCAGGTCCACCATGACCGCGACGGCCACGCGGTCCCTGGCAAAGCGCCCCCGGGTGTTGGCTTCCATACTTCGGCTCCCCAACTGACTACATTCCTGCGCTGCGAGCTAGCAGGATCCGCGCCAGCGCGCGCGACGCGCCGTCGCAGCCTGCCGTCGCCGTGACTCGTTACCGGCTCACCAGGCGCCGGCTTCGGCCAGCAGCCTCTCCACCGGCTTGCCGCCTTCGAGGTGGCTGTCGAAGATCTCCGCCACGTCGGCGGTGCTCACGCCGCTGTAGAGCACGCTTTCCGGATACACCAGCACGTTGGGGCCGTTGTCGCACGGTCCCAGGCAGCCGGAGTAGGTGATGGCGACCTTGTCGTAGGCCTGGCGCTTCTGCAGCTCGCCCCAGAAGGCCTGCAGCAGCGGCGAGGCCCCCTTGGCGGCGCAGGAGCCGCGCGGGTGGCCGGGCGGGCGCTGCTGGCTGCAGACGAAGACGTGGCGTTGAGGCTTGGGCATGGTTTCTCCTTCAACCAAATTTGAACAGGATGCCGTGCCCGCCGCGCGGGTATTCCCAGGCGACGTTGGCGTGCTCGGTGC